>DASVYN010000207.1:0-10002 GCA_036392155.1 Sphingomicrobium sp. | reverse complement strand
TGCCACTGGCCGGCGCCGCTCGCAATTCAGGCGTACTCCCGGTCGGAGTCTTCAAGAATGCCTCACTGACGAGCGTGACAGGCGCTGCAGCCTCATTGAATCTCCACGCCGTCCAACTGCATGGCGGGGAAGATCCCGGCTATGTGGCCTCCCTTCGGC
Organism: Sphingomicrobium sp.; assembly: GCA_036392155.1. GTDB lineage: Bacteria > Pseudomonadota > Alphaproteobacteria > Sphingomonadales > Sphingomonadaceae > Sphingomicrobium. Next base: position 9,843 of record DASVYN010000207.1, on the reverse strand, counting down.
GCGAACTTTCCGAAACATGCGAGATCTGGACCGCGCTCAGTGTCGGTCGCGACGCTCTGACCAGCCGCGGCGGCGACCGGCTGCTGTTTGACAATGGCGATGGCGGCAGCGGGCGCAGTTTCGACTGGTCGCAAATCATCGGCCGGAGCGACCTACAGCGCAGCTTGGTTGCTGGCGGGATCGGTCCTGACAACGCCGACGCCGCAAGAGCGCTTGGCGCCTATGCGATCGATATTGGCTCGGCAGTCGACCAGCGGCCCGGGAAGAAGTCTCCGCAAAAAATTGCGGCGCTATTCGATACGCTCCGTCCCGCGTCACTCCGGAGGCTCCGCCAATGCGCTTGAACGGCCGCTTCGGTCGCTTCGGCGGCTGCTACGTCCCCGAGATCCTGGCGCCCGCGCTCGAGCAGCTTGAAGCCGCGTTCCTCGATGCACAGGAAGACGCAGCCTTCGCCGCCGAACTGGCCGACCTTCTCGCCAATTATGCGGGCCGTCCGACGCCGCTCACCCGCTGCCGTAATCTGCCCGGCAACATCTATCTGAAGCGCGAAGACCTGCTCCACGGCGGCGCGCACAAGACCAATCAGGTGCTCGGGCAGGGGCTGCTCGCCAGGCGCATGGGCAAGACACGGCTGATCGCCGAAACCGGTGCGGGCCAGCATGGCGTCGCGACGGCCATCGTCGGTGCCCTGCTTGGGTTCGAAACCGTCGTCTATATGGGCGCGGAAGATGTCGCACGGCAGGAGCTCAACGTCTTTCGGATGCGGCTGATGGGCGCCAAAGTCATCCCCGTCGAAAGCGGCGGGCGGACGCTCAAGGACGCGATCAACGAGGCGTTGCGCGACTGGTCCGCGAGCTTCGAGACGACGCATTATCTCCTCGGCACCGCCGCCGGTCCCCATCCCTTTCCGACGATGGTCCGCGAGTTTCAGCGGGTGATCGGACGCGAGGCACGCGCGCAGATCATCGATCAGCTCGGCCGACTCCCCGACGCGGTGGTTGCCTGCGTCGGCGGCGGATCCAATGCGATCGGCCTGTTTGCGGATTTCATCGACGATCAGGGCGTGCGCCTGATCGGCGTCGAAGCCGCCGGCAAGGGGCTTGCCGGCGATGAGCACGGCGCGACGCTGCTTCGCGGAACACCCGGAATCCTCCACGGCTCCGAGACTTACGTGCTCCAGGATCAAGATGGGCAGGTGACCGACACCTGGTCGGTTTCAGCGGGTCTCGACTATCCCGCGGTCGGACCTCAGCATGCCTACCTCAAGGACAGCGGCCGCGGCGAATATGTCGGAGCCACCGACGACGAAGCGCTCGCTGCTTTCAAGGCGCTTGCAGAAAAGGAAGGCATCCTCTGCGCCTTCGAATCCGCGCACGCGCTCGCTCACGCACTGAAGCTTGCAGATCAGGAGCCGGACAGCGCGATCCTGGTCGGGCTTTCCGGCCGTGGAGACAAGGACGTTTCCCAAGCGCAGGCGCTGCTCGCATGAGCCGCTATGCCGAAATGTTCGAGAGGCTGAACGGCGAGGGAGCGTTCGGGGCCTTTCTGATGCTTGGCGATCCGGACCTCGAGGCAAGCGCACGACTGCTCGACGCGGTCGTCCAGGGCGGCGCCGACATGGTCGAGGTTGGAATTCCCTTCTCCGACCCGGTTGCCGACGGGCCGGTGATCCAGGCCGCAGCGCAGCGTGCGCTCAGGGCGGGAGTCCGGGTCGACGACTGTCTTGACCTGATTGCCGGGTTCCGAGCGCGCCATCCGGCTGTACCGGTCGGCATTCTTACCTACGCCAATATCGTTGTCGCACGCCCCGGCTTCATGCGCGACGCAGCCCAAGCGGGCGCGGACAGTCTGCTGATCGCCGATGTTCCCGCGCTCGAGGCCGAGCGATTCGCCCTTGCGATGACTCAGGCGGGGATCGAGCCGGTACTGATCGCAGCCCCGAACACGCCCGATGCGACGCTTGGGCGCGTCGCATCACTCTCAAAGGCTTACACTTATTGCGTGAGCCGGGCCGGAATTACCGGCACCCACGCCGGCGGCCAGTTCGATGCGGGTTTGATCGAGCGCGTGAAAGCAGCCGGTGCGCCGCCTCCCGTCTTCGGTTTTGGAATCTCGCGGCCGGAGCATGTCCGCGCTGCCCTCGATGCAGGCGCAAGGGGCGTGATTTGCGGCTCTGCGATCGTCGATCTCGTTTCGAGACGCGGGGACGTCGCCGGCTTTGTCGAGTCATTAAAAGCAGTTACACGGAACGACTCGGTGACGGAATGAATTGATTCCGAGACGAGAAGGAGAGTGCGAGATGGCTGCGCGCGCGATCTGGCGAGGGCAAATTCGGCTGGCGCTGGTCTCGATTCCGATCGAGCTTTTCCCGGCGACCCGAAGCGGGGCGCAAATCCAGTTCCACCAGGTGCACGAGCCGACCGGCAAGCGCATCAAATATGAGAAAGTCGTGCCCGGCATAGGCCCGGTCGATCGCGACGAGATCGTCAAAGGCTATGAGGTATCGAAGGGGCATTATGTCCTGCTCGACCCCGAGGAGATCGAAAGCGTCAAGCTCGAAAGCCGCAAGACCCTCGACCTCGTCCAGTTCGTCGACGAAGACGACATTGATGCGACCTATTTCGACAAGCCTTATTATGTCGTCCCGGCCGACGACCTCGCCGAGGAAGCCTATGTCGTCCTTCGCGATGCGCTCAAGGCCGCGAAGAAAGTCGGCGTCGGTCAACTGGCGATGCGCGGACAGGAATATGTCGTCGCTTTAAAGCCGTGCGGCCGCGGACTCCTGCTCGAGACCCTGCGCTATGCCGACGAGGTCCATAAATCCTCGGGCTTCTTCCGCGACATAGGCGATCACAAGCCCGATCCCGATCTGCTCGACATGGCCTCCATGCTGATCGAGCGAAAGGCCGGCGAATTCGATCCGAAAGAATTTCACAACCGCTATGTCGACGCGCTGCACCGGCTGATCGAGGAGAAGCAAAAGAAGAAGGGCGAGAAGATCATCGAGGACCCGGATGCAGATGCGCCTCCTCCCAAGGGATCGAACGTCATCGACCTCATGGCCGCGCTGAAGAAGAGCCTCGGCGAGCAGGAGCGGGGCAAGGCTGGAGGCGGCAAGGCAAAGAAAGCCGCTGCCAAGAAGACTCCGGCAAAGCGCGCGACCGCCAACAAGAAAGAGCCCGAGAAGGCACGCAAGCGGGCCTAGAGCCATGCCCAGGCGTGCGCCGCTCGATATCGAGACCTACAATCGCAAGCGCGACTTCACCAAGACGAAGGAGCCGCGCGGGCGCAAGCTCAAAGGCCGGGGCGACAGCTTTGTCGTTCAGAAGCACGATGCCTCACGGCTGCACTGGGATTTCCGGCTCGAGCTCGACGGTGTGCTGAAGAGCTGGGCGGTACCCAAGGGCCCGAGCCTCGATCCCGACGAAAAGCGCCTTGCAATGCGAACTGAGGACCATCCGCTCGATTATGGCGGCTTTGAAGGTACGATTCCCAAGGGCGAATATGGCGGCGGCACGGTGATGCTATGGGACATGGGCCGCTGGATACCCGCACCGGACAAGGACCCGAGAAAGACGATCGAGGAGGGCCACCTCCACTTCACCCTCGAAGGCGAGCGGATGAAGGGCGAATGGGTGATGTTTCGCCTGAAGCCGCGCCCGGGTGAAAAGGCCGAGCCGTGGATGCTGAAGAAGGTCGCCGACGCTCATTCCGAACCCCAAGACGGCGACGCGCTGGTCGAGAATTGCGTGACCAGCGTCACCACTGGTCGAACCATGGCGGAAATTGCCGCCGGCGAGGACATCTGGCGTCCCAACCACGGGGGGCAGAAGGGCGGCCGCGGCAAGCGTAAGGCCAGTGCTGCTCCGCCGCCGTTCGAGGAACCCCAGCTTGCAACGTTGGTCGATGAAGTGCCGGCGGGTGATAGCTGGATCCACGAATATAAATATGACGGCTACCGACTGCTGCTTGCGATCGGCGATGGCGTAGCGACCGCATGGACTCGCAACGGCAAGGACTGGAGCGACAAGTTCAAGGCGCTGGTGAAGGCGGCGGCGAAGCTGCCGGCCGGCTGCCTGATCGACGGCGAGGCGGTCGCAATCGACGCTAAGGGCAAACCCAGCTTTCAGCTGCTTCAGTCGACCCTCAAGGATCAGAAAGGCGCCAATCTCGTCTTTTACGCATTCGATCTGCTGATCGACCGCGGCGAGGACATCAGGAAGCTGCCCAATATAGAGCGCAAGCAGCATCTCGCTGCGCTGCTCAAGGGCGTATCGCCGCCGATCCTCTACGGCGACCATGTGATCGGCCGCGGTGAGGAGCTGTTCCGCGAGATCTGCAAGCAGGGCGGCGAGGGGCTCATCTCCAAGCGGGCGGGGGCGGCCTACAAGGGCACGCGCACCCGCAATTGGCTGAAGATCAAATGCATCCAGCGCCAGGAATTCCTCATCGTCGGCTGGACCGAAAGCGACAAGCGCATCGGCTTTCGCTCGCTGCTTCTGGCGGTGAGGGACAAGGGCGGGCTCAGCTATGCGGGCAAGGTCGGGACCGGCTTTAACGCCAGGCTGATCGACGATCTCATGGAACTCATGGTCCCGCTCACAGTCGACAAAGCTCCCGTCGACGTGCCGCGCGCCGACCGCAGGGGTGCGCATTGGATCAAGCCGCAGCTCGTCGCCGAAGTCGCCTTCAGCGAGTTCACCGAAGACGGGATCCTTCGCCACCCGAGCTTCATTGCGCTGCGCGAGGACAAGCCCGCGAAGGACGTCGTCAGGGAAGTGCCAAAGCAGCTCGAAACCATGGCCAAGCAAACCGGAGCGAAGCGCTCAACGAACAAGCGGCGGGCGCATGCAAGTGCAGGCGATTTCGGGATCGAGATCAGCAGCCCGGAACGCATAATCTACCCCGAGCTCGGGCTCACCAAGAGCGACCTTGCCGATTATTACGCGACGATTGAGCCGCTGATCATGATCGATGCCGCCGATCGCCCGATGACGCTCATCCGCTGCCCTTCGGGCCGGACCGGCGAATGCTTCTTCCAGAAACATGACAAAGGCACTTTCGGCCCGCATGTGAAGCAGATCCCGATCGAGGAAAAGGACGGGCACAAGGAGGATTATCTCTATTTCGACGACATCCGCGGGCTGCTTGCCTCGGTGCAGATGGGGGCGGTGGAATTCCACGGCTGGGGCAGCCGGGTCGACAAGGTCGAATATCCCGACCGCTTGGTGTTCGATCTCGATCCGGATGTGGGCCTTGATTTCGAGCGGGTGAAGGATGCGGCGGCTCGGCTCAAGGCACTGCTCGGCGATCTCGGCCTCAAGACCTTTCCGCTGCTGTCAGGCGGCAAGGGGCTCCATGTCGTGGCCCCGCTCGACGCCTCAAAGGACTGGCGGACGGTCAAAAGCTTCGCCGAGCGGTTCAGCCGAGCAATCGCCGAGGCCGAGCCGACGATGTTCACTGCCAATATCCGCAAAGAGCAGCGCAAGGGCCGAATCTTCCTCGATTGGCTGAGGAACCAGCGCGGAGCGACCGCGGTAATGCCTTATTCAGCGCGCGCGCGCGAAGGGGCTCCGGTCGCCGCGCCGATCGCCTGGGACGAGCTCGATACATATGAGAGCGGACATCATTTCAGCATCCGCGACGTAGACCAACTGCTCAAACGTGCCTCATCGAAGCTGCTTGCGGGCTGGGGCAAGGCCAAGCAAGCATTGCCGGATGCGTAAGACCAGTAGCGCAACGCTTGCCCCGCTCCTTCTTGTCCTCACCGCCGCGTCGCCCCCCGAGCTTGGGCGATGGAAGGCAGAGGCTTCGCAAGTCACCATCACTCGCGATGACTGGGGCATCGCCCACGTCCATGGCAAGAGTGACGCCGACGCAGTGTTCGGCATGATCTACGCCCAGGCCGAGGACGATTTCCCGCGGATCGAGACCAATTATCTGACCAGTCTCGGCCGCGTGGCCGAGGCCGACGGCGAGAAATCAGTGTGGCAGGATTTGCGTGCGCGGCTCTATGTCAGCGAGAGCGAGCTGAAAGCCGACTATGCGCGCAGCCCCGTTTCGATGCGACGGCTGATGGATGCCTGGGCCGATGGGCTGAACTATTTCCTCGCAACGCACGCACAGGTGAAGCCCCGCGTGCTGAGGCGGTTTGAACCGTGGATGGCGCTGAGCTTTACCGAGGGCAGCATCGGCGGCGACATCGAGCGCATCGACCTCGACGCTCTGCGGGGCTTCTATTCCTCCAGCCGGCACGCCCGGCGCGACCACAAAGACGCGCTGGATAACGAGCGCCAAGGCTCAAACGGCATTGCGATCGCGCCCAGGATCACTGCCGGGGGTAATGCTTTGCTCCTCATCAATCCGCACACCAGCTGGTACTTCCGCTCCGAGCAGCAGGTGACGAGCGACGAAGGTCTCAATGTCTACGGCGCCGCAACCTGGGGCCAGTTCTTCATCTACCAGGGTTTCAACAGCCATTCAGGCTGGATGCACACGTCGAGCGGCATCGATAATGTCGACGAATTCGCCGAGAAGATCGAGCCGCGGGGCGGCGGCTATTGCTATCGTTACGGCGAACAATGCCGGCCTCTGGGCATTCGTCCAGTCACCGTCCGCTACCGAACGACTGATGGTCGGTTGGCGACGCGAAGGTTCATCACCTACCGCACTCATCACGGTCCAATTGTCCGCTGGGCTGACGGAGCAAGCTGCGCCCCTGTCCACCGGACAGGCTTACGCGCTTGCTGGATCGCCTTCGCAATGATGGACAGGCCGATCGAGGCGCTGCAGCAGAGCTTCCTTCGGACCAAGGCGGCCGATCTAAAATCCTTTCTTGCAATCGCCGGCCGCTTCAAGGCGAACAGCTCGAACAATACGCTCTTCGCCGATGATCGGGGCGAGATCGCCTACCTTCACCCGCAGTTCGTCCCGAAACGCGACGATCATTTCGACTACACCAGGCCGGTCGATGGCAGCGACCCGGCGACCGACTGGCATGGTCTCCACGCGCTGAGCGAGCTGCCGAACGTCCTCAATCCGCCTAACGGATGGGTCCAGAACACCAACGCCTGGCCTTACCGTGCGGCTGGCCCGTACAGCCCTGATCCGGCGCGTTTCCCCAAATATATGGATACTGACGGGGAAAATTTCCGCGGTCTTCATGCGCAACGGATACTGAACGGAAGCAGTGGCTGGACGCTGGAGAAGCTCCAGACCGCCGCGTTCGACAGTGATCAGCCGGGCTTCGCCGTGCTGATCCCGTCGCTTCTTGAGGCTTATGATGATTTGCCTGCATCCGATCGGCGCAGAGCGGAGCTCGCCGGTCCAATCGCCGTGTTGCGCGGCTGGAACTATCGCTGGGGCGCCCAATCAGTGCCGCAAACCCTTGCGATGGTTTGGGCAGAGTCGCTGAGGAAGGCACTGAACGCGCCGAGGTCGGAGCCCGGCAACAAGGTGATGATGCGCCTCGCGCGCGATAGCAGCCAAGAGCTGAAGCTGCGGCTGCTCGAGCAGAGGATCTCGTCCCTCACGCGTGATTTTTCACGTTGGCAGGTACCCTGGGGCGAGCTCAACCGCTTCCAGCGAATTTCGTCCGCGATCCACCCGACTTACAGCGACGCGGCGCCGAGCACTCCAGTGCCCTTCACGGAAGGACGCTATGGCTCGCTCGCCTCGATCCGCTCGGAGCCGCGAGCAGGAACCAAGCGCTGGTATGGCGACTATGGCAATTCGTTCGTCGCGGTCGTCGAGTTCGGTAAGCGCGTCCGCGCCCATGCCGTCACCGCCGGGGGTGAGAGCGGTCATCCGGAATCGCCGCATTTCAAGGACGAGATCCAACGTTATGCTTCGGGCGATCTGCGCGAAGTCTATTTCTATCCCGACCAGCTCAAGGGGCATATCGAGCGGGCCTATCGGCCGGGCGAGTAGGCTTCTTCCGCTCACAGATGCGACAGGGAGGAGGTTGGGGTTTGCATTCCCCTTGTCGGCCCCGCTAAGGCCGCGCGCACATGGCCGACGCTCCAGAGACCAGCAAGACCGACTATCGCTCGACCGTCTTTCTGCCCAAGACCGACTTTCCGATGAAGGCCGGCCTCCCGCAGAAAGAGCCGGGGATCGCGGCACGCTGGGAATCCGCGCGCCTCTATGAGCAAGTCCGCAAGAGCCGCGCCGGCCGCGAGAAGTTCATATTCCATGATGGCCCCCCTTACGCCAACGGCGACATCCATATCGGTCATGCGCTGAACCATACGCTCAAGGACATGGTCGTCAGGACTCAGACTCTGCTCGGCAAGGATGCGCCCTACGTCCCCGGCTGGGACTGCCACGGCCTTCCGATCGAGTGGAAGGTTGAGGAGCAATACAGAAAGAAGAAGCTCAACAAGGACGAGGTGCCGGTCAGGGAGTTTCGTGCCGAGTGCCGCGCCTACGCGCAGCATTGGGTCGATAGGCAGCGCGAGCAGCTCAAGCGTCTCGGCATCGGCGCCGACTGGGACAGGCCTTATTTGACCATGGCCAAGGGTGCCGAAGCGACGATCGTCTCCGAGCTGTTCAAGTTCGCCGAGACCGGCCAGCTCTACCGCGGTGCCAAGCCGGTGATGTGGTCGCCGGTCGAAAAGACCGCACTTGCCGAAGCCGAGATCGAATATGAGGACATCGTCTCGACCCAAATCGATGTCGCATTCGAGATCGTCGAAAGTCCGATCCCCGAGCTGGTCGGCGCATATGCCGTGATCTGGACCACGACGCCGTGGACGATCCCGGTCAACCAGGCGATCGCTTACGGGCCGGACGTCGAATATTCGCTCGTTCAACTCGAAAATCCGAGGTCTGCCGGCAAATATCTTGTCGCGTCCCAGCTCCTTTCAGAGTTCATGACGCGATCGGGACTGCTTTCGCCGTCGCTCCCGGCAAGCCGTGGCACCTTCAAAGGATCCGACCTCGACGGCACGATCGCTCGCCACCCGATGCATGAACGAGGCGGCTTCTTCGCAAGAACGCGGCCGTTCCTCGCAGGCGACTTCGTCACCACCGACCAGGGCACGGGCCTCGTCCACATGTCGCCCGATCATGGCGAGGATGATTTCGAGCTGTGCAAGGCGAACGGCATCGATCCGGTGTTCGCGGTTGATGCGGGAGGATTTTACCGGTCCGACTGGCTGTGGCTCGGCGGGCAGGGCAGCGTCATCAACGCCAAGTTCAATGCGCCCGACGGACCAATCTGCTCCGACCTGCGCGAGGCAGGCGCATTGCTCGGGGCAAGCGCCGACTTCCAGCACAGCTATCCGCATTCATGGCGCTCGAAGGCGAAGGTCATCTACCGCTGCACGCCCCAATGGTTCATTGCGATGGACAAGCCGCTGCCGCACCTCATGCCACTGACCCGCGCCGAGCAGCGCTGGGAAGGCGAAGGCGGCGGAGTCAATGAGCGCGCCGATGATCGCGACCCGTCGCTCCGCCAGCTGGCGATCAACGCCATTGCTGCAACGCGCTTCGTTCCGGAGAAAGGCCGCAACCGCCTGGGCGCGATGGTCGAGCAGCGCCCCGACTGGGTTATCAGCCGCCAGCGCGCCTGGGGCGTGCCGATCGCGCTCTTCGTCGAAAAGAAGAGCGGTGAGCTGCTGGTCGACCATGAGGTCAATCAGCGGATCGTCAACGCAGTGAAGCAGCACGGCGTCGATGCCTGGGACGCCGGGAATGCGAGTCACTTCCTCGGCAATCGCAACCCCGACGATTATGAGATGGTCAGCGACATTCTCGACGTCTGGTTCGACAGCGGCTGCACTCACGTCTTCACATTGGAGAGTGGTCACTGGCCCGAGGAACGCTGGCCGGCCGACCTCT
>DASVYN010000206.1:0-5109 GCA_036392155.1 Sphingomicrobium sp. | reverse complement strand
AGCGGACGCCAGGCGCGGCCCGGCGTTCCATAGCCGTAGCTCGCAGCAGTGGCTGCGATTGCGTCAAGCGTGTCCTGCTTCGACAGCATGCCCGAGCGGGCGCCGAGGACGTAGCCCCAGAATTGCGTCTGGCCTTCGTAGACCCACAACAGGCTGTCCTGCATCGGCGTGCGATAATCGGGCGTCCAGAGGTCGGCGCCGCGGCGGTATTTTCCGTTCCAGCTATGAGTATATTCGTGCGGCAGCAGGTTGCGGTCGCTGAGCTTGTCTTCCCAGTCGGTGAAATAGCCGCGAGCGACTCCGTCTTCGGAGCTGCGGTGATGCTCGAGGCCCGAGCCGCCGAGATAGTCGGAGATGGTCAGCAGGAAATCATAATGGTCGTAATGCTGCGCTCCGAACGCCTTCACCGCCTGTTCGACCAATTGCTTGTGCGCGGCGATCTGCTCGGGCTTGGCAGCGAGCTCCTCCTCATTATCGGCGATCACGTCCAGAGCGACGTCGGGCGAGAGCCCGATTTGGCGGTAATGCGCGCCGGCGATCAGCGGCGAGTCCATCAGGATCTCGTAGCTGGTAACAGGATAGTCGATGCGCGCTCCGCTCTCCTTGCCCGGGCGAAGCGCAGTCGCGACCTTCCAGCCGGTCGGCACGATTACTGACGCCTGGACGGGAATGTTCCGCACATAATAGCCGGCGGGATAGAGCGAGTTGGCGATCCACTGGATGCTCGCCATGTCGGGAGTCGCAACGACCCGGCCCTGGTTCTTGTCAGTGGGCGAAAGATATTGGAAGTCGACGTCGATTGCGCCAACGCCCTCAGGCACCGTCACATGAAATGCGTAGACGTCAAGCGTGTCGCGCACCCAGTCGAGCTCACGCCCGTTGGCACTCGCGCGCAAGCCCGCAATCTTGTTGATTTGTCCCGATGGCGAATGATGGCCCGGTAGCCATTTGGGATAGAGCAGAACGAAATCGCCAGCGGCTGGCACCGGCACATGCTGATGCACGCGGAAGATCCCGCGCGCTACGTCGCTTGCGTCGACGGTCAGTTCGATCGTGCCGGGATACGGAATGTCGCGCGGCGCCGGGATCGTATCGATTGTTGCAGTCGCTTCCGGTCGGTTGTTGAGCGCCGGAACAAGCTGGGCCGATAGTCCGCTCGTAAGGCAGGTTGATAGAACGAATGCCAACGCCGCTCGACGCATCAACGTAACTCCCTGAAAATCAAGACGGACTATTGATTATCGGGAAATGTGACCGTGGCCACTGCTGTTTGTCGGCAACATTTGGCACTTTGTCGAAGGTCACTTCGTTGTAAGCGCCCGTTCAGATCGTCTGATTAGCGGGGACCTTTATGATCAGCCGCCCCACGTTGCTTGCCAGTGTCGCCGCCCTTTTCCCGGTGTCAGCGTTCGCGCAGCCGCAGACGCCGCCTGCTCAGGCGAGTGCGACACCGGCGCCGACGCCCTCCGCCCAGCTACCTGACGAAACCGGCGAAGAGGAGGAAATCGTCATTACTGGTCAGCGGCCGCGCGGCTCGGTGGTGGGCGACATTCCGCCTGAAAACACGCTCGACGCGCGAGACGTACGCGCCACTGGCGCAACCAACATCAATGACCTCTTGGAGGCGATTGCGCCCCAGATCGGCAGCGTTCAGGGGCGTGGCGGCGAGCAGCCGGTGTTGCTCCTCAATGGTCAGCGCATCTCCAGCTTCCGCGAGCTTCGCGATATTCCGACCGAGGCGATCCTCAGGGTCGAGATCTTGCCCGAGGAAGTCGCACTCAAATATGGATATCGCGCCGACCAGAAGGTGGTGAATATCGTGCTCCGGCAGCGATTTCGCTCGACCGTCGCTGACGTCGGGGGTGGCGGGGCGACCGACGGCGGCTATGCGAGCGGCAGTGCCGACCTGACGCGCCTTCTGATCCAGCGCAACGGCCGGACAACGCTCAATCTGCATGCCCAGGGCAACAGCATGCTCACCGAAGCCGAGCGCGATATCGCTCCGGAGCAGGTTCCGACGGGCGCAACCGCCCAGCAAGCGCTCGCCGCACGATCCTTGGTCGGCACCAAGCGCGATATTCGTGGCTCGGCAACCTTCAATCGGCAGATTTTGGGCAATGTCTCGGCCACTTTGAACACCGAACTCGAGCATGTTGAAGGCCGCAGCCTGATCGGTCTCAACCCCAGCCTGCTCGAACCGCTCGCGCGCAATAGCTCGACCGATTCTGCACATGCCGGGCTAGTCCTCAACGGCACGACCAAGTCGCAGTGGCGCTGGACCGTCACCAGCAATGCCGACCTCGATTCCAGTCTGACCCACACCGATCAAAGGGATGCAGGTCTTCCACGGGACCGCGCCCGCGAAACGACCGAGACGGGCGATCTGAAAGCGACTGCCAACGGCACCCTTTTCAAACTGCCGGCCGGCAATGCGAGCACGACCCTGACACTTGGCGGAAACACTCAGCATCTCGACAGCAGCAGGACGAACCGCGGCGTCGCCTCTTCCAATTCCCTGTCGCGCACGACGGGCGAGGCGGCGATGAATGTCGATCTGCCGATCTCCCGGCGTGGCCGCGACTTCGGCGCGCTCGGCAATTTGACTGTCAACGGTAATGCCGAGGTCGATCAACTGTCCGACTTCGGGACCCTGACGACGATTGGCGCGGGCCTCAACTGGTCGCCCGTCGACCGCTTGAACTTCATCACCAGCTGGACCCGCGAGCAGGGCGCACCAACAATCAACCAGCTTGGCGATCCGCTGCTCGAGACTCCCGGATCGCGGATTTTCGATTTCTCGACGGGACAGACGGTGCTGGTCGACGCAATTACCGGGGGCAATCCCAACCTCAAGGCCGACCGGCGCAGGGTCTTAAAGCTCGGCGGCAATTGGCAGCCCTTCGCCAAGACCGATTTCCGGCTGCGCGCGGATTATGTCTACCAGACGATCGACAATCCAATCTCCAACATTACGGCGACGCCGGCGGTCGAGGCGGCATTTCCGAATCGCTTTGTCCGCAACTCGTCGGGCCAACTCACCAGGGTTGATCTCACTCCGATCAATTTCGATCAGTCGCGGCGCGAGCAGCTGCGGCTGGGCTTCGATTTTACCAAGCCGCTAAAGTCACGGCGTCCGTCGCAGTCGGTCATCGACCAGATGCGTGCGCAGTTCGGTTTCGGCCCCCGCGCCCCGCAGCAAGCTGCTGGCGGCCAAGGCACCGCTCCGCCGCCGGGCGGACCACCAGCAGAAGGTGCTGGCCCTCCTCCGAGCGGTTCTCCTCGAGAGGGCGGTCGCGGCGGCTTCGGCCGCGGCGGCGGCTTCTTCGGCGGAGCCGGCGGCGCAGGCAGCCGCGGCCGCCTCATGTTCTCGCTGACCGACACGATCACCTTCGTCGACAAGGTCAGGATCACTCCTGGCGGGCCGGGGCTCGATTACCTCCATGGCGATGCCTCGGGTTCGGGGGGCGGCACGCCGCGCCATCAGGTCCAGGCGCAGCTCGGCTATTTCAACAATGGTTTTGGGGGCCGTATCGGCGCCAACTGGCAGAGCGCAACAGACGTCAACACGCTCGGCGGCAATAATCTCCACTTCTCGCCCGTCGGGACTTTCGATCTGAGGCTCTTCGCCAATCCCGGCGATATTCCCGAGATTGCAGTCAAACATCCGTGGCTGCGGGGGACGCAGATTCGGCTCGAAGTCAACGATGTCTTCAACAGCAGGCCGCAGGTCCACGACGCCGCGGGCAACGTGCCGCCGAGTTACCAGCCGGATCTGCTCAATCCGCTTGGACGCACGATCATGATCAGCTTCCGGAAACTGTTCTTGCCCTCACCCGCATGGTTCCGCAGGCAATTCCAGCAGGAACGGCTGCAACAACAATCACGGTGACGAATTTCGCAAACGCTCGAAATATGCTTTAGATCGTGTATCAGTTTGATGTGATCAAACGATATTTTACGGCTTTGCGGTTGGGCCGCTTCGGCCACCGGAGTCACAATCACCCGGTGAGCCATTGTCTAGAACAGGAAGAGAACAGTCTCAACAATATTCGAAATGTTTTCCACCTATTTTGGAACTGACCCAGCTCCAAAGTCCCAGTATCAAAGGTCGAGCTGATGCGCCCACTTCTCCCTCTTCAGCGGGTTAGTGATTCAATCGCCCGTGAGATTCAAATTTAGAGAAAAAGAGTCTAGCCGCGCGAAATGACGCCAGTTCAGCCCGTTCGGGGCACACAAAGCCTGCTTGGACAAGATGCCGATCGCCTCGCTGCGGTAATATCGGCATTCGATCGCCTGCGCCGCCTTTACGGCTTCAAACGCGTTGAGGTGCCGACGATCGAGCAAACCTCGGTCTTCGCGCGGACGATCGGCGAGACCACCGATGTCGTCTCGAAGGAGATGTATTCCTTCGAGGACCGCGGCGGGGAATCGATAACGCTCAGGCCCGAGTTCACCGCCGGAATTTGTCGAGCCTATCTCAGCGAGGGCTGGCAGCAGTTCGCGCCGCTGAAGGTCACGACGCACGGATCCGCATTTCGATACGAGCGGCCACAGAAAGGACGCTTTCGCGAGTTCCACCAGCTCGACGCCGAGATCATCGGCGCGGCCGAGCCGCAGGCGGATGTCGAACTCCTTAGCTTCGGCAATCAGCTGCTCCACGAGCTCGGGATCGGTGAAGGCGTCACACTGGAATTGAACACGCTCGGCGACCCTGAGACGCGCGAGACGTGGCGCACGTCGCTGATCGATTATTTCGAAGGCCACCGTGCGGGACTGTCGGAGGACAGCCAAGCGCGGCTCAAGCGCAACCCGCTGCGTATCCTCGACAGCAAGGACGCGCGCGACAAAGCCATTTGCGAGCAAGCTCCGAGCATCGACGAGTGTCTGACCGCTCAAGCGGCGGACTTTTTCGCAGCAGTTACCGCAGGTCTCGATGCGTCGGGCGTCGTCTGGAAACGCAATCCGCGCCTGGTCCGCGGCCTCGATTATTATCGCCATACCGCGTTCGAGTTCGTTACCGACCGCCTGGGGGCCCAGGGCACGGTGCTTGCGGGCGGTCGCTACGACGGGTTGATCGAAGCGCTTGGCGGTCCACCCACTCCTGCGGTC
>DASVYN010000205.1:0-22319 GCA_036392155.1 Sphingomicrobium sp. | reverse complement strand
GGACATGACCGCGGATTATCTACAGGGCCGCGGCGGAGCGCAGATTATCGCCGATATTCCCCTCGGCCGCGTCGCCTCGACCGAGGAAGTCGGCGAGGTGATTCGCTGGCTCGCGACGGACGCTCCGGCCTCGGCGACCGGCAGCATCATTGACGTCAATGGTGCGAGCTATGTTCGCTAGCCTGCTGTTCCTTGCAGCCATGCAAGGGATCGTCATTCCGCTTGGTCATCCTCGCGTGATCGAACAGCCCAAAGCGCCGATCGAGACCGCAGGGCCGCGCTGGGCGCTCGCGTGCAAAGACTCCGATGACTGGAACAAGCCCGCACCTCCGGTTCGGATTCACGCCAACACCTATCTCGTGGGGACCTGCGGAATTTCGTCGCTTCTGATCGTTGGAGACCAGGGCGACATCCTGATCGACGGCGGGCCCGAGCCGGCCGCCGACCTCATCGCCGATAATGTGAGAGCGCTCGGCTTCAGGCTCACCGATATCAAGTTCATCCTCCACAGCCACGAGCATTTCGATCACGTCGGAGGGATCGCCAAGCTCCAGCGGCTGAGCGGAGCGACGCTTGTCGCTTCGGCGCCCGCAGCCAAGGCCTTTGCAAGCGGCACGCCGACTTCCGACGACCCGCAATCCGGAATGAACAAGCCATTCCCGCCCGCCAGCGTCGGCCGGGTGATCGGCGACAATGGTGAAGTCCGCCTCGGCAATCTGATGCTGACCGCAATAGCGACGCCCGGCCATACGCCAGGCGCGCTCAGCTGGCGCTGGGTCAGCTGCGATGGCGGGGTCTGCCGGACGATCGTCTATGCCGACAGCCTGACGCCGGTCAGCCGCGAGACTTATCGCTTCAGCGATCACCCGGCCTATCTCTCCGCCTATCGAGCGTCGATCGCCAAGATCGACGCGAGCCCATGCGAAATCCTCCTCACGCCGCACCCTTCGGCGAGCGCCATGCGCGACAGGCTGGCGCTCGGAAGACCGCTGTTCGACCCGGAGGCCTGCAAGGCCTATGCCGCCTCGCTGACCAAGCAGCTCGACGACCGGATCGCGAAGGAAGGGGCGGCGCCGGCCAAATCAAGGCCGTGAGCTGGCGAGTCACCATCCCCTGCACGCGCGCCCAGGGCGAGGCCGTGGGCGCGATTGAGGAACTGTCCGGCTTTGGCGATGATCCGCCGGTCCTCGTCGCCGACGAGCCCGACGAGACCAGGCCCGACGATTGGCTCATCCATGCCTATCTGGAGCGCGCGCCGAGTGAAGCGGATCTGAAGCTGCTCGCGAGCCTGGGTAGCGGCAAGCCCCATATCGAGGAACTGCGCGAAGCCGATTGGGTGACGATGAGCCAGGCCGGACTTCAGCCGATCCGGGCCGGCCGTTTCTATGTGCACACGCCCATGTACCGGAGCGTTCCGCCCGGAACGATCCCATTCGAGATCGACGCGGGCCTAGCCTTCGGCACCGGCCAGCACGCAACCACCGCTGGTTGCCTCGAAGCGCTCGATCGTCTCGAGCGCGAGGGCCGGCATTTTTCCAATATCGCCGATATCGGCACGGGTACCGGGCTGCTCGCCTTCGCCGCTCTGGCGCTGTGGAGGGAGGCGAAATGCATTGCCAGCGACATCGATGCGGTCGCAATCGAAGTCGCGCAGGACAATGCAGCGATCAACGCTGTCAGGCTCGGCCACGGCGCAGGCGAATTGCTGCTGGCGGTCGCCGACGGAACGGATTCGGCACTGCTGGCTGCTCGAACGCCATTCGATCTCATCATCGCCAATATACTCGCCGGACCGCTGATCGAGCTTGCCCCTGATTTTGCGAAAGCATCGATTCCGGGCGGTGCAGTGGTGCTCGCCGGTCTTCTCGATATTCAGGCGGAGAGCGTTGCCGCGGCCTATCAGGCGCAGGATTTCATCATCAGCGATCGCGGCTTCGGCGAGTGGCCGGTGCTCGTCTGCGAACGGCGCGCCTGAGGGTCAGACCGGCTTGCCCGGAACAACGGCCGCTGCAACACCGCTTCTGATGAAATTTCCGATCCTGCTCGGCGCAATCGCGCTGATCGCCTCAGCCGCCGCCCCAGCGCAAATGCATCACGCCAGCGCGCGCGCTGGCCATCCGCCAAGAACCGAAGTCGCGACCGACAAGGAGGCTCGAGCCGCGAAGGCCTACTTCCATCCGCGCGAAGTTCGCTCGACCGGCACGGTGATCGTCGGCGGGCAGCCGATCGATTACGACGCGGTCGCCGGTACCCTGGTGGTCCACGCCGGCGAATGGGAGGACAGTGACGCGGCTGAGGCCGATACTGAAGCTGGCGACACGAAGGACAAGAATGCGCCCAAGGCGCAGGCATCGATCTTCTACACCGCATATTTCAAGCAAGGCTTCCCCGCCGCTGATCGGCCAATCACCTTCCTCTTCAACGGTGGCCCGGGCTCATCGACCGTGTGGCTGCGCATGGGTGCATTCTCTCCGGTGCGGGTCCAGACCAACGACAGGCGGCACACGCCGTCGCCTTATTCGACCGTCAACAACGATCAGAGCCTCCTCGACGCGTCGGACCTCGTGTTCATCGACGCGCCCGGTACCGGATTCAGCCGGATTGCGGGCAAGGACAAGGAGAAGGCATTTTATGGCGTCGACCAGGACATCCATGCCTTCACCGATTTCATCATCCAGTTCCTGACCAAATACGACCGGTGGAACTCGCCCAAATATATATTCGGCGAAAGCTATGGGACGATGCGCGCTGCCGGGCTCAGCCTCGCGCTGCAGAAAGCCGATGTCGATTTGAACGGAATCATCCTTCTCTCGGACATCCTCAACTGGGATTTCATGCCCGACGACCCGCAGCTCAATCCCGGTATGGACATGCCCTATGTAGTGGCGCTCCCGACCTATGCGGCGACCGCCTGGTATTTCAACAAGGTTCCGAACCGCGGCACGGATCTTCGCGCCTTCCTTGACCGGGTCGAGCAGTTCGCGACCGGCGATTACGCTCAGGCGCTGATCAAGGGCGCTGACCTTCCGGACGCGGAACGGCAACGCATTGGCGAGCAATTATCGTCCTTCACCGGCCTTTCGGTGCCCTATCTGCTCAAATCCAATCTACGCGTGGAATATGGCGCGTTCCAAAAGGAGCTGCTTGGAAATCAGCAACTGACCACCGGCACGCTCGACACCCGCTTCCTCGGCGCCAGTCTCGACCCCTTGAGCAAGGTCGCGAGTTACGATCCGCAAAGCGTGGCGATCGGTGCCGCTTATGTCGCTGCATGGAACAGCTATGTCCGCCGCTCGCTCCATTTTAGGGGTGACATCAAATACAAACCAGGCATTCCGATCTATTCCAGATGGGACTATAAGCATCAACCGCCAGGCGTCGACAAGCCTTTGATCATGCTACCAAATATGCTTCCCGACCTCGCCTCGGCAATGAAGCGCAATCCCGACCTCAAAGTCATGGTCAACGGCGGCTATTTCGACGTTTCAACGCCCTATTTCGAAGGCAAGATGGAGATGCGCCACCTGCCCGTTCCGGCGAACCTGCGCGCGAACATCGAATATCATTATTATGAGTCCGGTCACATGGTGTACGTTCGCCTGCCGACGCTGAAGGCGCTGCACGATAATGTCGCGGACTTCATCCGTCGGACGAGCGGCAGCCGGTGAGTTTACCCGCTGGCTGCGTCGCACTCTGAGGCCAAGCCGGGGCCGGCACCGCCCGCAATCTTCCCCGGTCGATCGTCGCCCTTTTTGTGCTCGGGTCGTTATCGCTCATGCCTGTCGGCGATCAGGCTCCCGCGACGATCTTGGCCCATTCCTCTTCGCCGATCACCCGGATGCCGAGCTCCTCGGCCTTCTTGAGCTTCGAGCCCGCGCCGGGGCCGGCGACCACCAAATCGGTCTTGGCGCTGACCGAGCCTGCAGCGCGCGCACCGAGGCGTTCGGCCTGGGCCTTGGCTTCGTCGCGGCTCATCGTTTCCAGGCTGCCGGTGAAGACGATCGTCTTGCCGCTCCACTCGGTCTGCTTTGCGTCGCTTACGAAAGCTTGGGGCGACACTTCGCACAGCAAGTCGTCGAGCGCCTCGCGGTTGTGCAGCTCATGGAAGAAATCGACGAGGGCTTCGGCGACCACCGGTCCGACGCCTTCAACGGCGGACAATTCGGTTTGCGCGTCGGGAGACGTTGCGACGCGCCGAAGCTCCCCGATCGTCGCGAAGCATTTCAGGAGGTCCCTTGCGGTGACTATTCCGACATGTCGGATACCGAGGCCGAACAGGAAGCGTGGAGACTCCGGCTCACGCTTCGCCTCGATTGCTGAAAGCAGATTGTCGACCGACCTTTCCTTCCAGCCTTCGCGACCGAGCAGCTCCGGCCGGTGATTGCGCAGGCGGAAAATGTCGGCCGGCGAGTGCAGCCAGCCGAGTTCGATGAACTCGGCAATGCTCTTCTCGCCCAGGCCCTCGATGTCGAGTGCGCCGCGGGAGACGAAATGCCGCAGTCGTTCGAAACGCTGCGCCGGGCAAATCAGCCCGCCGGTGCAGCGGACGTCGACCTCGCCTTCCTCGCTGACTGCCTCGCTGCCGCATTCGGGGCAGTGATCGGGGAAGGCATAAGGCGGACGCGGCTCGTCGCGCGTAAGATTTTCGATCACCTGAGGGATGACGTCGCCGGCGCGCTGAATGCGCACCCGGTCGCCGATGCGGAGACCGAGGCGCTGGATTTCGTCGCGGTTGTGCAGCGTGACGTTGGCGACGATTACCCCGCCGACTCCGACCGGCTTCAATCGTCCGACCGGTGTCAGCTTGCCGGTGCGGCCGACCTGGATGTCGATCGCCTCGAGCGTAGTCTCGGCCTTCTCGGCCGGGAATTTGTGGGCGAGGCCCCAGCGCGGCGCCCTGGCAACGAATCCGAGCCGCTCCTGCAGGTCCAGGCGGTCGACCTTGTAGACCACCCCGTCGATGTCGAACGGCAGGTCCGCCCGCGATTTCTCGATTGAACGGTAAGTGGCAAGCATCTCGTCGACGAGATTGCAGCGAACGAGCAGGTCGGTGACCGGAATGCCGAAGCGCTCGATCTGCTTCATCGTTTCATATTGCGTGTCGGCCAGAGGGTTGCTGAGCTCGCCCCAGCCGTGGGCGAGGAATCTCAGCGGACGCGCGGCGGTGATGCTGGGATCCTTCTGCCGCAGCGAGCCGGCCGCCGCATTTCGGGGGTTGGCGAAAATCTTGCCGCCGGCAATCTCCTGTCGCTCATTGAGCGCTTCGAAGTCGGCCTTCGACATGTAAACTTCGCCGCGGACTTCGAGCACGTCGGGTGCACCATCGATCGTCTGCGGAATGTCGCCGATGGTTCGCGCATTGGCGGTGACATCTTCGCCCATTGCCCCGTCGCCGCGCGTCGCAGCAAGCACAAGCTCACCGCGTTCATAGCGAAGGTTACAGCTCAGCCCGTCGATCTTCGGCTCGGCTGTGAACGCGACGAAGGCATCCGCCGGTAAATTCAGGAATCGCTTGGCGCGCGCGACGAACTCCCCAACCTCCTCGGCCGAGAATGCATTGTCGAGGCTGAGCATCGGCTTGGCATGCGTCACCTTGGCGAGAGCAGTCGTCGGCACCGCGCCAAGGCGCTTGGACGGCGAATCCTTTCGCACCAGTTGCGGGAAGCGCTCCTCCAGCAGCCGATTTTCGCGGACCAGCGCGTCATAGTCCGCATCGGAAATCTCCGGCGCGTCCCGGTCGTGATAGAGCTTGTCGTGCCGGGCGATCTCCTTCGCCAGCCGCATCAGGCGGTTGGCGGCCTCGGCTTCGGTCAGCTCGTCAGCGCGCGCCTCAGTCATGCGAGGCGAACAATTCCTCGAGCAGGTTGATGAAGCTGGTCCAGGACCGCTCGGCCGCGAGCTCATTGTAGCGCACGCCTTCGATCCCGATGGTGTGCGCGTTGGGATTGGTGAAACCGTGCGCGACGTGGCCGTAGGCGTGGATCTGCCAGTCGGCGCCGGCGGCGGTCAGCTCATGGCCGAGCGCGACGACCTTTTCCGGCGGGACCATCGGGTCGTCCCAGCCATGGAAGGCGACGACCTTTGCCTTGATCTTCTCTTCGGCAAGTCCGGGCGGGTCGAACAGGCCATGAAATGCGACGGCCGCAGCGATATCGGCGCCGCTGCGCGCAAGATCGAGCGCGCACATTCCGCCAAAGCAATAGCCGGCGACCACGATCCGGCCTTTGGCGACCTCGTCGAGACCACGCGCCAGATCCAGCACATGCTGCATTCGGCGGCGAAGCGCGGCGCGGTCGGCCTTCAACCGGTTCATCTCGCCGAACATCACGTCGCGCTCGGCGCCCCGGAATTTTTTCCCGAACAGGTCGGCAACCAGCGCATTATAGCCCAGTTCGACGAGCTGCCGGCCAAAGCCGAGCTCGAGGTCAGACACGCCCATCACGGTCGGGATCAGGATCACCGTCGGACGAGCCTGGCCGTCGCGACGGCCGACCAGCACGCTCTCCAGCTCTTCGGTCTCAAAATTGTGCGAGATCGCGCGATGCCTGCTCATTCCATTTCCCTCGCCAGTTCCGCCAGCTTGGCCACACTGCTCATGTTCCGCGCGGTGCCCTTCCGAGCCGCTGCAATGCGCAGCTTGGATCGGCCTTGCCCGCTCGGGTAATGCACATAAATCTCGCGGCGGCCGAGCGCCAAGCGTTCGTCGGCAATATTCTTTGCGGATTCGGTCACATTGTTCGGCGGAGGCTCGTCGAGAAAGATTGCGACGACCTTGTTGCCTGCTTCGGACTTGAACGGATTGGCCGCTGCGATCGCGGCCATCTCGCTCGCGGTTCGGACCATCACGCCGACAGCCTTGCCCATATGCTCCTCAAGCGCCTTCTCAAGTTCCCGCTTGAGCTCGCCCTCGCTCCTGTCGCTGGCGAAGAGCAAGTTGCCGCTGGCGATGAACGTGCGCGGCGAGCCCAATCCAAGCCTCACTGCAATGCGTTTGAGATCGTCCATCTTGAGCTTGCGACCTCCGACGTTCACTGCGCGAAGCAGAGCGACAAAGGCGCTCACGCAGCGTCGAGCAGGCGGGAGGCCTGCGCTCTTGCTTCCTCGGTGATCGAGGTCCCCGAAAGCATGCGTGCGATCTCCTCGCGCCGCTCTTCAGCCGAGAGCTTGCGAACGCTGGTCCGGGTGCCGTCCTCGCCGTGGCTCTTCTCGATCCGATAATGGTGCGAGGCGCGCGCTGCAACTTGCGGGGAGTGGGTGACGACCAACACCTGGCTCTGCTGCGCAAGGCGCGCGAGGCGCTCGCCGATGGCGCTTGCGACCGCACCGCCAACCCCCCGGTCGACTTCGTCGAAAATCATGGTTGCGGCGCTTCCGGCTTCGGCGAGCGCGACCTTAAGCGCGAGAATGAACCGCGACAGCTCGCCGCCCGAAGCGATGCGGGTCAGCGGCCCGAACGGCGCGCCAGGGTTGGTCGAGACTTCGAATTCGATACGCTCGGCGCCTGCCGGACCGGGCTCGGCTGCAGCGATCGCAGTCCGAAATCGGGCGGCGTCGAGCTTCAACGGCGCGAGTTCAGATGCGACCGCGCGGTCGAGGCGCGCGGCGGCTTCACGCCGCTCTTTGCCGAGGGCCTGGGCGCCTGCCGCATAAGTTTCGCGCGCTGCCGCCAGCTCCCGGTCGAGCTCCGATATCCTCGCGCCGCCAGCCTGGATTGCGGCCAGCTGGTCGCGCATCTGCGCTCCGAGTGCAGCGAGCTGGTCAGGTTCGACACGGTGCTTGCGCGCCAGCCCGCGTATTTCGAACAATCGCGACTCGACCTGTTCAAGCCGCACGGGATCGAACGCCATCGCCTCGCAGGCGCGGGCGATCCGATCCTCGGCCTCGCTCGCTTCGATCAACGCGCGGTCCAGCGATGCCAGCGCCTCGGCCAGCAGCGGATGATCGGATGCGCCCCGCTCGATCTTCCGGGCTGCCTGTCGCAGCTGCGCGAGCGCACCCTCGGAGCCCCCGAGCAGCTCGTCGAGGCCGGTCAGCGATTCTCCGGCCTTGAGTCCGGCCTGGATCGCAGCCCGTTCTTCGGCCAGACGAAACTCCTCGCCTTCCTCGGGTGCCAGAGCCTCAATTTCCTTCGAGGCATGTTCGAGCCACTCGCGGTCGCGCTCCGCAGCGGCAGCGGCCGACCGCGCTTCGAGCAGGTCCGCTTCGATTTGCGTGACCTTGGTCCAGGCGCGTTCGACCGCCGACCTGTCGATCTTTCCGAAGGCGTCGAGCAAGAAGCGGTGCCCCTTCGGGTTGAGCAGCCCGCGATCGTCCTGCTGCCCGTGGATTTCAACGGCTAATGCGCCAAGATCGCGCAGCAGCCCCGCCGGAACCCCGGCGCCACCGGCGAATGCGCGGCTGCCGCCGTCGCTCTTGAGCGTCCGCCTGACGATCAGCGCCTCGCCCGCTTCGATTGATATACCCTGCTCATCGAGCAGGTCCCGGGCAGGATGGCCGTGCGGCAGCTCGATCTCTGCCGAAACGGACGCCGATTCCTGTCCGGCTCTGACCAGCGCCGAGTCGGCACGTGCCCCAAGCGCCAGTCCGAGTGCATCGAGCAGGATCGACTTGCCCGCTCCAGTCTCGCCGGTGAGCACGCCCAGTCCCGCCTCAAACTCCAATTCGAGGCGCTCGACCAGCACGATATTGTGGATCGCGAGCTGCCTCAGCATGAGCGGAGCAGCCCCTTGAGCGTCACTTCCGCGAAGCTGTCCGGTGGACCTGCCTGTTCTCTCGCCCAAGCAGCTTCAGCGATTGCCTGTACCAGAAGGATTCCGGATAGTTCCGGCCGAGGACGGCACCTGCCTTCTGCGCTTCCTCAGGAATACCGAGCGCCAAATAGCATTCGACCAGCCGCTCGAGCGCTTCGGGCGTGTGCGTCGTCGTTTGATATTGGTCGACCACCGCGCGGAAGCGGTAGGTCGCAGCGAGCCATTGGCCGGAACGCTGGTAGAAGCGGCCAATCTCCATCTCCTTGCCGGCGAGATGGTCCTTGATGAGATCGAGCTTGATCCGCGCATCGGCTGCGTAGCGCGTATCGGGGTAGCGGCGAATCAGCTCGCCGAAGGCGTCCGACGCCTGCTGGGTCGTCGTCTGATCGCGCGAGACCTCGTCGATCTGCTGATAATAGCTCATTCCGATGAGATATTGCGCGTAGGGCGCTTCGGCATTGCCCGGATGGATTGTGATGAACCTTTGGGCCGAGCTGATCGCGTCCGTATATTTGCGCGCGAGATAATAGTTGAACGAGCTCATCAGCTGCGCACGGCGCGCCCAGATCGAATAGGGATGCTGGCGCTCGACCTCGTCGAACAGCTTGGCTGCCTGCTCGTAATCGCCCTGATCCATCGATTTTTTCGCGGCGGTATAGAGCGAGCTTACGTCGCGGGCGACGTAAGCCGTGTCCGCCCCCTTCTTGCCGCCATGCGCGCAGGCCGCGAGCGGGAGCACCGCGGCAGCGGCAACGAGCAAAGTCAGTGGACGGGAAAGCTTCAGCATGAGGACCTCATTAGCGTGGGCTCCGAAGGAGGCCAAGGAGCGTTTGGGCAGCGGTTGATGAACCGAAAATGTCTCCTCGCTCCTCGAATTCGCAAAAAAAGGGGAGGATGAATCAGGCGGTCTGCGCCTCCGCCGACTCCTGTTCGTCGCCCGTCCTGAGGAAACTGTCGGGCTGAACGCCGAGCCACACGAGCACGGGCGAGGAGATGTAGATCGACGAATAAGTGCCGATCACGACTCCAAGGAAGATCGCGATTGCAAGGCCGAAGATCACTTGCGGGCCGATCAGCATCAGCACTCCGAGTGCGATCAGCACCGTGAAGGACGTGACCACCGTCCGCGCCAGAGTCTCATTGAGCGACAGGTTGAGGAGCGGCAGGATCGCCATCTTGCGATATTTGCGAAGATTCTCGCGGATGCGGTCGTAAATGACGACCGTATCGTTCAAGGAGTAGCCGACGATCGTCAGGAAGGCTGCAACGACGTTCAGATCGACCTGAAGACGGGTGAAGGCGAAGAAGCCCAAGGTCATTGCAATGTCATGGGCGAGCGTGAGGAGCGCTCCGACTCCGAACTGCCATTCGAACCGAAACCAGATGTAGATGGCGATCCCGATCATTGCGAAGGCGATCGCCATTGCGCTGTCCTTGGCCAGTTCTTCGCTGACCTTGCCCGAAACGGATTCGCCAGCATCCAGACGTGCGCCGGGATATTGCTGCGGAATGGCGGCGCGCAGCTTGCCCACCAGGACATTCGACGCCGTCTCGGGTCCAGGCGGCTTCGGAAGCCGGACCTGGAAGGTGCGGTCATTCTTGCCGAGGGTCGTGATAACGGCTTCACAGGCGCAGAGCCGGTCGACGCGATTCCTGAGATCATCGATATGGACGGGCTGCGCGAACTCAGCCCTGACGACCTCGCCGCCGATGAAGTCGATGCCCAGGTTCAGCCCGCGATAGGCGGTGTAGGCGATCGATGTCGCAGTCGCGATGATCGACAGGATCAGCGCCAGATTGCGCCAGCGCATGAAGTCGAGATTGGTATGGTCAGGAACAAGCTTGAGCAGCTTCATTGCGCCAGCCTCAAATGTGAAGTTCGCGTGGGCGCGTGCGCCGGATCCACAGCGCGACCAGCATGCGGGTGAAATAGACTGCAGTGAATACTGACGTAACCACTCCGATCAGCAGCACGACCGCGAAGCCGCGCACCGGCCCCGAGCCGAAATAGGCCATGATCGCAGCCGAGATGACGTGGGTCACATTGGCATCGAAGATGGCCCTGAATGCCTCGTGATAGCCGGTTTCGACCGCATCTATCAGCCGGCGCCCGCGTCGGATTTCTTCGCGGATTCGTTCATTGATTAGCACGTTCGCATCGACTGCGGCGCCGATTGTCAGAATGAAGCCCGCAATCCCCGGAAGGGTGAGCGTCGCATTGAACATCGCCATGATCCCGAGGATCACGAAGGCGTTCACCACCAGCGCGACATTCGCATAGACGCCGAAGCGGCCGTAGGTGACCAGCATGAAGATGATCACTGCAACGACCGAGACAATCGATGCGATCGCGCCCTTGTGGATCGAATCGGCGCCAAGTTCGGCGCTCACCGTCCGCTCCTCAAGGACGTTCAATTTGACCGGCAGCTTGCCCGATTGGAGACTGACCGCGAGGTCGTGCGCGCTCTGGACCGTGAAACTGCCGGTGATCTGACCCTGTCCGCCAAGGATCGGAGTCTGGATCGTTGGGGCCGACAGGACCTTGTCGTCGAGAATGATCGCGAACGGCTTGCCGACATTCTCCTGCGTCGCCCTCCCGAAACGATGGGCACCGGCCGAATTGAAGGTGAAATCGATCGCCGGGCGGCCGTCTTGGTCGAAGCCCTGGCTCGCTTTGGTCAGCTGGTCGCCGGAGACCATGACGCGCCGCTTGACTGCCATGAAACCGCCGTCGACCATCGGCAGCACCTGACTGCCGGGCGGAGCGCGGCCCTGCTGCACGTCCTGCGGGTTGGCCGAAAGGTCGACGAGCTTGAATTCGAGGCGGGCAGTCTGGCCGATCAGGCGCTTCAGCGCCTCGGGGTCCTCGACGCCGGGAACCTCGACGAGAATGCGGTTGCCGCCTTCGGTGACGACAGTGATCTCCTTGGTGCCCGACGGATCGATCCGGCGCCGGACGACGTCCCGGGCAGCGCCCATTGCATCCTTGAGCGCCTGGGCAGTGCCGGCCGGTGTCGGCGTCAGCACAATCCGAGTCGAATCGACTACCGAGACATCCCAGTCGCGGATTCCGGTCAGTGCGAGCGGCCTCGAGAGATTGCGCAGCCGCTCGACCGCAGCATCGACCTTGGTCGGATCTCTCACCAGGAACGAGAGCCGCCCGCCAGCCGTCGAAATGTCTCCGATTTCGATGGCGGGATCGCGGCGGAGCTCGGTCGCAACCTCGTCTTCCTTGGCCTGCAACCGCTGCTTGAGCGCATCGCTCTGATCGGCCTCATACAATAAGTGGCTTCCGCCGGCGAGGTCGAGACCGAGGCTGATCTTGTATTGCGGAAGCCAGTTGGGCCAGGCGTCGGCATAAGGCGTGCCGGAGAGGGCGAGGAAGCTGGGTATCGACAGCAGCACGCCCACCGCAACGACGAGCGATACCAGCCAGACCTTCCAGCGCGGAAATTCAAGCATCAGTCGTTCGCAGGCTTTGCGTTGGGGGTGAGCACCTGGCTGATGGTCGACTTGACCACCCGGATTTTGACACCCTGCGCGATCTCCACCTCGGCCTCCTCATCGGTCACCTTGGTAACGCGCCCCCGGATTCCGCCGCCGGTGACGACCTCGTCACCTTTCTTTACCGCGGAGATCGAAGCCTGATGTTGCTTTGCCCGCTGGCTCTGAGGCCGCATCACCAGAAAATAGAAAATGACGAAGATGAGAACGAGCGGGAAGAATTGAAACAGCGCAGCAGTAGAGCCGCTCGGCTGCCCGGCGGGCGCCGCCTGCATCATCATCAACATCGGCTGGCTGGACATCTGGGCTGACGACTTTCGCTTGAGATTGATCGACAGTCTTGGCAGTCGCACTGCCAAGCTGCATCGATGGTCGGGGCGACTGGATTCGAACCAGCGACCTCCACACCCCCAGTGTGATGCGCTACCAGGCTGCGCTACGCCCCGACCTGGCCGGCGCATCTAGGCAGGGCCATGCAACAAGGCAAGGTGGGAGGGAGGGTCGAGTGGCTTTGCGTCGCTCAAAAGGCAAAGCAGCCAAATGGGTTGGACGGGTGCTGAGCGCGCTCTTCGCACTGCCGGCGCTATATTTGGTCGCTGCGCTCATCGGGTCGCTGACGCCGGTTAACCGCCGCTGGACCGAGCCAGCGCAAGGTACGACGATCTACATCGCCGACAATGGCCTCCATGCCGACATCATCATGCCGGTTCTGGCCCAGGGATTGGATTGGCGGCCGCTGGTCCCGAAGCGCGACTTCGCAGCGGCACCCACCGGCGACCGCTGGATTGCGTTCGGCTCGGGTGAGAAGCATGTCTATCTCGACACCCCGACCTGGTGGGACATCAAGGCGCGCACGATCTGGTACGCGCTCGCCGGCGGCGAGCGCGTGGTCCATGTCGAATATGTGCCCAGCCCCTCCTATGCAGTGCGCGAAATTCGCCTGCGGCCTGAAGAATATCGGCGGCTGTGGGTCGCAATCCGCGCCGATTTCGCGCTCGACGACAAAGGACTGCCGCAGCGCCTCGATCACTCGGGCTATGGCCCGTCGGACGCATTCTATCGCGCGACCGGCAAGGCCACCGCGATCCGCACCTGCAATGCCGTTGTCGCCAATTGGCTAAGGCTCGCCGGAGTGAAGGTCAGCCTGTGGCCGCCCTTCGTCCCCGGCCTGATCTTCAGATATCGAAAGACACCTCTAGAGCACGTAGCGGCTGAGGTCGGCGTTTCTGGCGATCGAGCTTAGCTGCTGTTCGACGAAGGCCGCGTCGACGACCAGCGTTTCGCCGCGCCTGTTCTCGGCATCGAAGCTCACCTCCTCGAGCAGTTTCTCCATTACCGTCTGCAGCCGCCGCGCGCCGATATTCTCGACCGCTTCATTAACCTCGGCCGCGATTCGGGCGAGTGCTTCGATTCCGTCGTCGGCGAACTCGATCCTCACTCCCTCGGTCGCGAGCAGGGCCTGATATTGCTCGGTCAGGCTGGCTCGGGTCGCCGAAAGAATGCGAACAAAATCTTCCTGCGTCAGCGCCTTGAGCTCGACTCGGATCGGCAAGCGTCCCTGGAGTTCGGGCAACAGGTCGGCGGGCTTGGCGATGTGGAAGGCACCGCTGGCGATGAACAATATATGGTCGGTCTTGAGCGGCCCATATTTGGTGGCGACGGTCGTCCCTTCGATGAGAGGCAGCAGGTCGCGCTGGACGCCTTCGCGGCTGATCGAGCCGCCGCGAACGTCGCTCACTGCAATCTTGTCGATCTCGTCGATGAACACGATCCCATTGGCTTCCGCATCCGCGAGCGCTGTGCGGTTGATGTCGTCGGGGTCGAGACGCTTGTCGGCTTCCTCGTCGGTCAGGCGTAAGAATGCATCCGGTACCTTGAGCTTGCGGCGCTTCTTCGGCGCCTGGCCGAACGCCTTGCCCATGATCGATTTAAGGTCGATCACCTGGGCGCTCATCCCGGGGACCTCGAACGGCATGGATGGAGCCTCGTCGACTTCGATCTCGACTTCGGCCTTGTCGAGGCTGCCGTCGGAGAAACGCTGGCGGAAGCTCTGCCTCGTCGCCTCGCTCGAACCCTTGCCGGTGAGCGCGTCCAGAAGCTTCTCCATCGCAGCTTCCTCGGCCGCGGAGCGGACCTTGTTGCGGCGACGATCGCGTTCGAGCCGGACCGCTTCCTCTACCAGATCGCGGGCGATCTGCTCGACATCACGGCCGACATAGCCGACCTCTGTGAACTTGGTCGCCTCGACCTTCACGAACGGCGCATCGGCGAGTCTGGCCAGCCGCCGGCTGATCTCGGTCTTGCCGCAGCCGGTCGGGCCGATCATCAATATGTTCTTGGGCGTGACTTCGTCGCGCAGCTCTGCCGAGAGCTGCTGGCGCCGCCAGCGATTGCGCAGAGCGACAGCGACCGCCTTCTTCGCGTCAGCCTGGCCGACGATATGCTCATTCAATGCAGCGACGATCGCCTTGGGTGTGAGCTTGTCTTTTAACACTTCGGCTTGCTCCCCGCTGCTCTGGGGAATGGTGGTGTGATAGTTCATTTCGTCAAACAATGTCGGAACCGGTCAAAGGCAGTTCAAGCGGTGCAGCGCAGGTTGGCAAAGAAGCTCTTATGCTTCTCTACGATGCGGGCGATGGTCGCCGGCTGCGGCGCTGCGTCCCACTGATCGAGTTCGAACGTGCCGCCGAGGATGATCCCGTCGGGCCGGGGAAACATATAGCCGGGGCCGCCGGTGAATGCATATTGCACTTCCGGCTGCGGCTCGAGAATTGCAAGCTGCCCACGCGCTGGGCGCAGCTCAGAATCGCCGAACAGGTCGCGACTACCAAGGCCGGTGCAGTTGAAAATCAGGCCTTCAGACAGCGCTGCGATGTCAGCCGGCGAAGCAAAGTTGCGCACTTCGATCTTGCCGCCGGCGCTCTGCACATCGCGGATCATCTGGCGAAGATAGCGTCCGGTCTCGACGTACATCGTGTCGTAGCGGAGCGTGCTCGGCCAGGGGAACGGATGTTCCGCGGGACTTAGCATTCGGTCGATCGGCGGGAAGGTCTCGAGCAGCTTTGCTTCCGGGCCGTCGGCTTCGACATAGGTCGGCAGCCAGCGGATCCCATAGTCGTCGCCGACCATGATCTGAAACCGCCGCCAGCTATAATCCAGAGCGCGTGTGAACTGGGCCAGAAAATCGGGCGTGACTGCATTTTCACTGAAGGCGTAGGCCGGGTGGAACTGGCCGCCGGCGATGTTCGAAGTCGTGTCGGGCGGAAGCGCCGCGGCGTAAATGGTTGCTGGAAAGCCGGCTTCCTGCACGAGCCGGGCGGTCGAAAGCCCGACCACGCCCGCACCGAGCACCGCGACCGGGCCGCTGTGGCCCTGGAGGCCGAGCTCGATTGCGAGCTTGGATGTTCCCCAGCTGAGCGTGATCCCGCCGCCGCCATGGCCGTAATTGTGAACCAGCCTCTTCTCGCCAATTTGTTCGGCTCGGACGACGAACCCGGAACGGCGGTAGGGTCGGAGGCCGGCAATGGTGCGGATGAGGCGGCTCTGATCGACAATCACCGGCGCCAGCGGGGTACAGCCAAGGTGCCGAGTGCCGACCGTGGCGCAGGCGGACAGCAGCGCAGCGGAGCCGGCGGCGAAGGTTCGGCGGTCGAGCAGCACGCCGCCAGCCTAGCCGCGCTTTGCGTCAGCCTTCAATCGTTTCGAGCGTCAGCCGGTCGTTGGTGAACACACACACCTCCGACGCGATTTGCATCGCGCGGCGGGCGAGCACTTCCGGATCCTGCTCATAATCGGCGAGCGCCCTTGCCGCCGACAGCGCGTAATTGCCGCCCGAGCCGATCGCAGCGATTCCGCCCTCGGGCTCGAGCACGTCGCCATTGCCGGTGAGGATCAGCATGATGTCCTTGTCGGCGACGATCATCAGCGCCTCGAGGTTGCGCAGATATTTGTCCGTCCGCCAGTCCTTTGCGAGCTCGACTGCGGCGCGCATCAGCTGACCATTATATTGTTCGAGCTTGCGCTCCAGCCGCTCGAACAAAGTGAAGGCGTCGGCAGTCGCGCCGGCGAAGCCGCCGATCACTTCGCCCTTCTCGCCAATGCGGCGGACCTTTCTGGCATTGGGCTTCATGACCGTATTGCCCATCGATACCTGGCCGTCGCCGGCAATGACGGTCTTGCCGCCCTTCTTGACTCCCAGAATCGTTGTCCCGTGCCAATTTTCCAAAATATTCTCCTTTGAAAATTGAGGTGGGACCTGGGCTCGCGCCTTGCAAGCGAGCCTAGTCGATCAGCCGCTCGAACTTCTTGTCGGGAACGATCCACATCGCCGCGACCGCGACGTAAATCGCGACTGCGAGATAGGGCCAGAAGAAGGCAACCGGAACTGCGAGAACATAAGCCGCTATCGTGATCTGCCCCTTATGTCCGCGCGCCGAAGCCCTGGCGATCGGAGCGTCCTGGTCGTTTGCAGCGAGCAGCGCCGAACGGACCAGCGCCATGGACAGCGCGCACAGCAGCATGATCACGCCGAAGCCGAGCACGGTATCGCGCGTGATTCCGGCCTCGCCCACCCAGCGGACGACGAAGGGAACCAGACTCAGCCAAAACAGGAAGAAGAGATTGGCAAGGAGCACCCGCCCGTCCACTCGGCGTGCGGCCTGGAGCATATTGTGATGCTGCGACCAATAGATACCGACTTTGACGAAGCTCAAGGCATAAGCGGCGAACAGCACCGACAGCGGTTGCAGCGCCGCCATCCCCGGCGCCTTGGGCACGGGCAGCTCGAGCACCATGATGGTGATGATGATGGCAATCACTCCATCGGTGAAAGAATTGAGACGGGCCGTCGTCATTGCTCTCCACCAGCACCGTCGTGTCTGGGGACAAAGCGCCGGTCGGGGATGAACCAGACGATCGAAACTCCGACGTAGATGGCGATCGAGATGTAGGGGGAGATGAACGCCGCGGGGATGGACGCGATATAGAGTGCGAAGCTGATCAACTCCTTTGCGCCGGCTCCCACTGCCTGTTTCACAGCCGAGTTTTCTCCCTCGGCGCGGATCAGTGCGCGTTCCAGAATCAGATAGGCAGAGGCGGCGCCGACAAGCACGAACCCGAACGATGCGACCGGCAATGACGTGATTCCCGCCTCATCGATCCAGCGGATCATCAGCGGGAAGAGGGTCAGCCAGAACAAGAGCGCGTGATTGGCCCAGAGCACCGCGCCGGTCACCCGGTGCGCCGACTGCATCATGTGATGATGATTATTCCAGTAGATCGCAACGTTGATGAAGGCGAGCAAGTAAGCGGCGAGGAGCGGAAGCACTGCAAGCACCGCGCGCAGGTTCGGCTCTGCCGGAAACTTGAGCTCGAGCACCATGATCGTGAGCACGATCGCGACCACGCCATCGGTCAGCGCGTTGAGGCGAGTTGGAGTCATTCGGGTTCCCTGTCAGACCAAGAATGGCGCGAGAGGGGTAAGCGTCAAGCCTTGCCGACAAACATGAAGGCTGCGGCACCGGCGAGGCAGCCGAAGGCGCCGATATAGCGCCAGCCGATCGGCTCCTTCAACACGAGCGCAGCGAACAGCGCGAACACTCCGAGCGTGATCACTTCCTGGATGATCTTCAGCTGCCCGCCACTAAATCCCTGAGCAAAGCCAATATGATTGGCGGGCACTGCGAAGGAATATTCGATCAGTGCAATTGCCCAACCGATGAGGATTGCGGCGATCATCGGCAGATGCGGGAATTTGAGATGCCCGTACCAGGCGAGCGTCATGAAGATATTGGAGATGACGAGCAGGACGATGGTGATCATGCGCGGGCCATTAAGCAGCCACCTGGAGTGTCGCAACGACCGTTGAACGCCAATCCAATCCATTTCCGGTGACCGTCCGAACCGATCTCAGAAAATAGGGTCCGAAACATGTCCCCCCCTCCCCCCCGTGAGACTTGTGCTGGTTGGACGAGCGTCGCTAGACTTTGGCCATGAGTTCACGACTCCTGTTCGTGGTTGGAGCGCTCACCCTGCTCCTCACGGCTCCCGCCTCCGCCGCGCTCACCGCCGCCGAGCAAGTGATGATCCGCACCGTCGATTCCGAGCAGCAGCGGACCACCGACATGCTGCAGCGCTGGGTAGATCAGAACAGCGGGACGATGAACCTGGCCGGCGTCGAATCGGTCCGGCGCATGGTCGAGCCGGAGTTTCGACAGCTGGGATTCAAGACGCAGTGGATCGACATGCGCGCGGCAGGCCGCGCTGGCCATCTGGTTGCGCGTCACGCCGGCAGCCGCCACGGCAAGCGTCTGCTGCTGATCGCGCACCTCGATACGGTGTTCGAGGCGGATTCGCCGTTCCAGCGTTGGATCCGAACGGGCGATCAGGCACGCGGTCCGGGTGCCGGCGACGACAAAGGCGGAATTGCGGTGATTGTCGCAGCGCTGCGCGCGATGCAGGCCGCAGGGGCGCTGAACAATGCCAATATTACGGTCTTTCTGACCGGCGATGAAGAAGATGCCGGCAATCCGCGATCCATCTCGCGGCGCGACCTCATCGCGGAAGGAAAGCAATCCGACGTCGCGCTCGATTTCGAGGATCTGGCGCAAGAGAATGGGCAGGATATGGGCTCGGTCGCCCGCCGGAGCGCGGGCAGCTGGACGCTGACCGTCGCCGGGCGAAGCGCGCATTCGGCCGGCGTCGGTCCAGGAAATTATGGCGCGATCTATGAGCTTGCGCGGATCCTCGACCAGTTCCGGCGCGAGCTAGGGGAAGACAAGCTGACCTACAATGTCGGGCTTGTCGGCGGCGGTCAGACGGCTGAGCTGGACGTGGAAAAAATCCGGCTGCAGGCGACGGGCAAGACCAACATCATCGCCGCTTCTGCAGTCGCGCGCGGTGACCTACGCGCGATCAGCCAGGACCAGATCGACCGCACGCGCGCCAGAATGCGCGCGATCGTCGCACAATCGCTCGCCGGTGCGCACTCCGAAATCAGCTTCAACGACGACAATTACCCGCCGATGCCGCCAACCATTGGCAATCGCGCGCTGCTTGCTCGCTTGAACAAGGTGAACGCCGACATGGGCCTTGCAGAAATGGGCGAACTCGACCCCGCCAAGCGCGGCGCCGGCGATATCAGCTTCGTCGCCGCCGATGTTGATGGACTGGTCGGCTTGGGACCGGCAAGCGACGGCTCGCATACGGCGTCGGAAACAGTCGACATCCCCTCGATCTTCAAGCAGGCGAAGCGTGCGGCGATACTGATGAGCCGACTGACCAAAGAGCCCAGGTCTTTGTCCCGTCCCCGATCCGGCAGCCGATAACCATAACATTCCTGCAACCGTAACAACGGGTTGCGTGTTCTGGATATCGCGCAGCGAACCCCGTTGCGCCTGTCCAAGGAGCGCTTTGCCGCGAGATCGCACGCAAGATGACCAAGAGAACCGACGCCGGGCAACCGCTGCTGGACGCCGAACGGCACTTTCGACTGCTTGTCCAGAGCATCACCGATTATGCGATTTTCATGCTCGATCCCGAGGGACGGGTGGCGAGCTGGAACCCGGGCGCCCAGCGGATCAAGGGCTACTCAGCCGACGAAATCATGGGCGAGCACTTCAGCCGATTCTATACGCCGGAAGAGTCCGAAGCAGGCGTTCCGAAGCGCGCGCTTGAGACAGCGCGGGAAACCGGCCGCTTTGAGGCGGAGGGCTGGCGCATCCGCAAGGACGGGAGCCGCTTCTGGGCAAATGCAGTGATCGATGCGGTCAAGGACGAACAGGGCACGCTCATCGGATTTGCCAAGATCACGCGCGACATGACCGAAAAGCGCGAGGCCCAGCTGCACCTTCAGGAATCGCGCGACCAGTTATTCCGCTCCCAGAAGATGGAGGCGTTGGGGCAGCTCACCGGCGGGCTCGCTCATGATTTCAACAATCTGCTGACTGCGATTCTCGGTGCGTGCAACCTCGCCATGCGCAATCTCAG
The DNA here is from genome assembly GCA_036392155.1 of Sphingomicrobium sp. GTDB lineage: Bacteria > Pseudomonadota > Alphaproteobacteria > Sphingomonadales > Sphingomonadaceae > Sphingomicrobium. The sequence continues at coordinate 2,079 of DASVYN010000205.1, read as the reverse complement.
CGACGAGGCGCGGCTGAGGCGGATGCTCGAGGGAATCCGCAGTTCGGCGCTCCGCGGTGCAGGAATCACCAGGCAGCTCCTCGCTTTTGCGCGCGCCCAGCAGCTGGAAATCAAGGCGATCGATCTCAAGTCGTTCCTTCCCGACCTGACGACCCTGATCCGGCCATCGGTACGCAGCAATATCGAGCTCGTGATCGAGATTTCGGATAAGGTCTGGAACGTCGATGCGGACCCCGGCGCGCTCGAGCTCTCGCTCCTCAATCTCGCTTTCAATGCACGTGATGCAATGAAGGATGGCGGAACGCTCAAGATCAGTGCGACCAATGAGCTGCTCAAAGGCAAGCCCGAGGGACTTCGCGGCGAATATGTCGCGCTGCGCATTGCCGATACCGGCGAGGGAATGACTGGCGAACTGATGGAGCGCGTGTTCGAACCCTTCTTTACGACCAAGGCGTTTGGCGAAGGCACGGGTCTGGGTCTCAGCCAGGTATTCGGCTTCGCAAAGCAGATCGGTGGCGCGGTCACGGTGGAATCCCGACCCGGACAGGGCTCAACCTTCACGCTTTATTTGCCCGCAGGCCGCGGCGCAGCGCCCGAATCGCGGGTCAATGGCGAACAGGTGCTCGGACGCGTGCTGCTCGTCGAGGATGATCATCTTGTCGCCGAACTCGCTGCCGGAATGCTCGGTGAGCTCGGCTTCGAAGCGATCGTCACGCACAGTGCAAAAGAGGCTTTGGAACGGCTCTCGGGCGAGCAGCGACCGACAATCGTCTTCACGGACATCGTCATGCCTGGAGGAATCAGCGGTATCGAGCTCGCCCACCGGGTGCGCGACCGCTTTCCCGAGCTTCCGGTGCTCCTGACGACCGGTTACAGCGAGCACGTCGCCGACACGAACGGATTTCCACTATTGCAGAAGCCCTATGAAATGAGTTCGCTGGCAGGCGCGCTGGGCAAGATTCTCAAGCTGGAAATCGCCGTGGAATGAGCGCCCTGGCCGTGAAGGCTTGACGTCACGCAGAAATGATAGCCTCCTTTGTTCGCCGCACGAAACGAACTGCGGCATGGAGGGGATATTTGAAATGGCGACAACTGCAGAAGCTCGTGTGCCCTTGCACCTGTGGATCGTCGGCGTTCTGGCGCTCGTCTTTAATGGCTTTGGCTGCGTCGATTATACGCTGACGAACCTCAAGAATCCGGCGTGGCTCGCGAAGATGCCGGCCGACCAGCTGGCCTATATGGCCAGCCTGCCAGGCTGGCTGACTGCCTTTTGGGCGATCGGCGTCTGGGGCGGCCTCGTCGGCGCAATCCTGCTGCTGATGCGCAATCGTTACGCAGTCTGGGCACTGGGCCTGTCGTCTATCGGGGCCGTCGTCGGCCTTGGCTATCAGATGACGATCGCCGACATGCCCGCGAGCATGAAGCAGGGCGCGATGGCCTTCATGCCCTGGCTGATCATCCTCATTACCATCTTCCTGCTGTTTTATTCCTGGAGCATGGCCAAGAAGGGCGTGCTTGACTGATCCTATCGTGGCGGGGCCGCGTGATCGCGGCTCCGCCTTCACTGTTGCAAAATTGCGCCAATCGCGGGCGCACTTGAGAGCAGCAGCGCGCCGCTGCTTGCACTGGTGTCGATAATCGTCACGATTGTCCCTGGAGGCTCAGACTGCTTCGTCGGAGCTCAGGGGAGAAAAGTTCATGAATCCTCGTCGCATTGCCTGTGCGCTCGCCTGCGCCTCGGCGCTTGCACTGACCAACGTGCCGACTTCAGCTGACGCGCAGCAGATCGGCCGAATCATCGTCTTCGGAGATTCCTATGCAGATATCGGCAACGCGCTTCGCCTCGCCGGCATCAACCCCGTCGCCACTCAAGTCTATACGACCGGGCGCTTCTCCGGCGGCAGCAACTACGTCGATACGCTGAGCAACATCCTTCAGGTGCAGCAGTATAATTTCGCGATCGGCGGCGCGAGCACGACCGGCAATGGAACTTTGGGTTTGCCCGGCTTTCCGTTCGAGGTGCAGGAGTTCCTGTCCGGTGGCGGGACGCTCGGCTTTCCGAGTGTAAGCACGAGCCTG
>DASVYN010000204.1:0-5259 GCA_036392155.1 Sphingomicrobium sp. | reverse complement strand
CAGCCTGACCAAGGTCTATGGCCTCAGCGGTCTCCGCTGCGGCTGGATCCTTGCCCAGCCGGAACTCGCCGAACGCATGTGGCGGCTGAATGACCTGTTCGGCGTCAATCAGGCGCATCCGGCCGAGCGTCTTGCCTGCATTGCAATCGATCACCTCGGCGAGGTGGTCGGCGACACGCCGGCTATGCTTGCGCGCAATCGGCAGCTCTTCAACGACTTTGTCGCTCATCGGGACGATCTCGGCTGCATGCCGGCGTTGCACGGCATTACCGCTTTCCCCCGCTGGTCAGGCGGAGACAGTCAAACTCTCGATGATCACCTCCGCAAGCAATATGACACGTCGGTGGTGCCGGGCCGCTGGTTCGAGATACCGGATCATTTCCGCATCGGCTTCGGCATGGCGACGGAAGATTTTCGCGAGGGCTTGAAGCGGCTGAGCTGTGCGCTGGACGATCTCGAATGACACGCGACCAGGTTTTCGAATTCTTTCGACGGCTGGCCGAAGCGAACCCGTCGCCGACGACCGAGCTCGATTATGTCAATCCCTACACGCTGCTCGTCGCCGTAGTCCTGTCGGCTCAGGCGACCGACGCGAGCGTGAACATCGCGACCAGGCCGCTGTTCGAGCATCAAAGGACGCCGCAGCAGATGGTCGAGCTCGGCGAGGAGCGACTGCGCGAGGCGATCAAGACGATCGGCCTGTTCAATACGAAGGCGAAGAATGTCATCGCGCTCAGCCGCGCGCTGATCGACCGGCACGGCGGCAAGGTCCCGCGCACCCGCGAAGAGCTGCAGGCGCTGCCCGGCGTCGGGCGAAAGACCGCCAACGTCGTCCTCAACACCGCCTTCGGCGAGGAGACCTTTGCGGTCGATACCCATGTCTTCCGGGTCTGCAACCGCACCGGTCTCGCAGCCGGAAAAAACGTCGATGAGGTCGAGGCCAGGCTGGAGAAGGTCGTGCCGCAACCCTTCCGCCGCGATGCGCACCATTGGCTGATCCTGCATGGCCGCTACACCTGCAAGGCGCGATTGCCGGAATGCTGGCGCTGTCCGGTGATCGACCTTTGCAGCTATCAGCCGAAGACTCCGCCACCCGAGGAACGGACTAAATCCACCGCCGCTCGAACCGCGAACCGAGTGTCGTCAAAAGCTCGTACTGCGAAAGCCCCGACTGGTTCGAAGCCGAAGGCAAATCATAGTCGATCTCGACCCAGTCACCCTCGCTGAGCCCCGGCGCAGCCGCCACTCCGACGGCGATCAGGTCCATCGAGACGCGACCGAGCACCGGAAGCGCATATTCTCCGGCAAAGGCCGATCCGTGCGAGGAAAAGCCGCGAAGATAGCCGTCGGCATAGCCGATGTTGAGAATCGCAGCTTCTGTATCCTCCTTGGCAATGAAGGTCGCGCCATAGCCGCAGCTCTCGCCCACCGGAATGGTTCGGCGCTGGATGACCTGCGCCTCGACGCGCGCCGCCTGCCTGATATTGCCTTCAGCCTCGGCTCGGGGAATTCCGCCGTAGAGCGACAGGCCCGGGCGGACGAGGTCGAAGCTATAGTCGCGGCCGAGGCAGATGCCGGCGCTGTTGGCGAAGCTGTAACGCTTGGCCGGCACTGCGGAGGCGACAGCACGGAAGCGCTCGAGCTGCATCGCGTTCAGTGGATCATTCTCATCGGCGCAGGCGAGATGGCTATGCAGCGTATCGATCGACAGGCCGCCCAGCGCATCGATCTGGGTCGGCCGCAGGCCGAGGCGGTTCATGCCGGTATCGACCATCACGTCGCAGGCTCGACCGGGAGCGATTTCGTTCCAGCGGGCGACCTGCTCGATACTATTGAGGCACGGCCGTGCCTCAATCTTGAGCGCAGCCTCGCCATCGTCCGGTCCCACCCCATGCAGCACAACCAGGCGAACCGCATCAGGCAGATTGCCGAGGACTTCGGCCTCGGCCCAGGTCGATACAAAGAAATCTCGGCACCCTGCCTCGATCAAGGCCTGGGTCGTTTCGCGCGCTCCAAGACCATAGCCGTCGGCCTTTACCGCGGCTCCCGCAGGAACCCCCGCCCGCTCCTGGAGCCAACGCCAGTTGGATTGGATATTGGCGCGGTCGACGGTCAGGCGCAGCGGTCGGTGCATGGCATTGCCGTAACCGCGCTACCGCTGCGCGTCGAGGTTCGCCTTGGCTTGTTCCCAATTGGCCCCGTCGAACCGCTCGATCGCCAGTTCCAGCGGTTGATCGAAGCAGTTCGCGTTCAGGCTCCAGGCCTCGGGATGCGAGCGCGGCTGATAGAAGCTCTTCACCCCGCAATAGCGGCAGAAGAGATGCTCAGCAGCGCCGGTTCCGAAACGATAGCCGGCAAGCGCCTCGCGGCCGCTCAATAGAGCGAACCGCTCGTGCGGCACGATCACGTGCAGGAAGCCGGTCATCCGGCATATCGAACAATTGCACGCCAGCGCCGGTACCGGCGGTTCGGGCACTTCCGCCTCGAACCGTACCGCCTGGCAATGACATCCCCCCTGGACTTTCATTCAGTCCGTATAATGCGGTTCGGAACGCTCGTAGAGCTCTTCGTAATGAACCAGCGCCGGCTTCGGCCCGAACGGCACCGGGCGGCCGTTTCGGAACGCCCACTCGCCGCGGTCGCAATCCGAAGCGCGGACATAGCCGTTGATGTACAGGCGGCGCTTGTGATCGGACAGGTTCTTGCCAGAGCCATGCACGAGATAGGGGCTCCACAGTGCCAGATCGCCGGGCTCGAGCAGCACGTCGACCGCATCGGCTGCGCTGAGGCCGACCGCAGCGAGCGCGCCATCGGCCATTTCCGAGCCCATTGCCTTCTTCGAGCAGTCCATGTCGAGATCGCCGCGCAAGTGGCTGCGCGGAATGAAGCGCATGCAGCCTGAATCGGGCCTGTGCGGATCGACTGCGAGGCCGGTCTGGACATAGCTGGTGGCGAGATTGCGATAGGCCGACTGGGGGCGGCGGAAGCGGCTGTCCTGGTGCCAGGCGAAATCGCCGAGCGAGCCTGGCGCCTTCCAGTGCACCTGATTGATGATCTGTTTGAGCTCGCTGCCGATCAGCGGTGCGAGCAGGTCAAGGAAACGCGTATCCAGCCGAACGGCGTTGAGCACCGGCTGATGGTAGGATGGCCACTGGACCATCCGCACCAGCGGCTCGCTGTCTTCCTGCGCGACATTGTAGAAGAGATTGCCGTGGCGGAAGCACCGTCCGTGGCTCACGCCTTCGGCGTAGAGCTGCTCGAGCGCATCGCTGAGTTCAGTAATTTCGCTTCGAGTAAAGAAGCCGCGGACCACGGCGTAGCCCTCGCGCCAATAATGCGAGAGATCGGACTGGAAGCTGCCCGGATCCTCGATCCACAGCGGCTGCGAAGCACTCATTTGCTGCCTCCCCGGCGCAGCCTGTTATAGTCGTTTCTCCTGAATTAAATGTGACTGGCCTGCTACCAAACGGATGATCCGGGAGAAGGTAGCGCGCGGAGGTTTGGGATCGCTGGCAGCGAATTGAAGGCCTCAGGGCGGAATTCGGCCGGCACCACGGCGACGGTCATCAGCGAAACGCAAAGGCGGGCACCGGCGGTATCGCGCCGCTGATATCCCGTGCGGTTATGCGGCCGCTCCGAACAGCTGCCCGAAAGCTGTCCGCCCGCTCGCCCAAGCTCCATGCACCGTAGCGTAATCGCTCTCGGAGCAGGCCTCACCGGCAAATGCGATCGGTCCGTCGACAGGCGCGCACAGGACCGGCCGAGCGCAGTGGCCGCCCGGTCGCGCGTAGCTGTAGGAGCCGCGGATGAAGGCGCGATTCTTCCAGTCGGAATATGCGATCGGGCTTAGGCTCCTTGAGAAATCGGACCCGAGCAAAGCACCGAGCTCCTCGCGCGCGCTGGCTGCAAGATCCTCGCCGTCGACAGTGTCGAGCCAATCCCCGCCGAAAAAGGCCTCGATCACCGGCATTGCCAGCGGGCGGAGCATGTAGCTGCCGGTTTCGGCCGAGCGCGGATTGCCGATCAGGTGCGCATTCGCCGGCATGCTGTCCGGCCTCGAAGCTGTGAGGAAGAGCTTTTCGACCCGCCCAAGCGGGAGCTGCGATGCGGCATGAAGGTGATCGTCGACACCAATCGAAAATATTATGTCGCCCGACGCGAGGATGTTTGTCGGCACTGCAAGGATCGCGCGACGGCACTCGACGATGCCATCGGTCACGCTCAGGCGAACTGTCCCTCCTGTCCAATCGACGCGGCTGACAGCCTGCTCCAAGCGGACGTCCAATCCGTCTGCAAGCCGAGACAGGAGGTCACCGTACCCGCTCGGCAACCGCCAGTTGCTCGAATCCGATCCGTCCCAATAAGCGATGAAGTCTTCGGCTGACGTGTTGGCGAGGCTCGTTCCATTGAGAAAGCCGTTCAGCGCTTCGATGAAGCCGTTCCAGTCATTGCCAGGCTCGAGCGCGTTGCTTGCGCGATCATCGGCCACACCTCCACGCAATCTCCCGGCAAAGGCTTCAGCCTCGGTCCAGGACTGGACCTGTTCTTCCTTCGAATAGCCAAGATCGCCGAACTGATTTCGCCAGGGCGTCGGCGCCCGATCGATCGCGAGGCCGAGCTGTTCGGCAAGCACCGCAAGCGGATTTCGATCCGCTGAGTGCATCCATGTGGCGCCGAGGTCGAGCGCGCAATTCTGCCAGTCGGTGGTGAACGCTCGTCCGCCGATCCGGTCGGAGGCTTCGAGCACTACATAGGTGCGCTCGCGCTCGCGCGCCAAGCGCGCAGCGGCAATGCCCGCAGCCCCGGCTCCGACGATTGCAAGATCGATCATTCGGCGGCTGTCAGCCGCTCCCGGACCGGTCCGCCGCGCCAGCTTGGCATCGGTCTGTCGCCGATCGCCACCTCGACTGCAGCGCGGGCGAGCAGCCGGGTCGAATCGAGGATCGGCAAGGGCGATGTGTCCTGGGTGATGAGCAACGGAATCTCGGTGCAGACGAGCGCTACAGCGTCGCAGCCCGCACCCGCGAGCTTGTCGATGATGGAGACGAAAGCATCGCGCGCTTCCCGTGTGAAAACGCCCAGGCACAGCTCATCGAAGATGATGTCATCGACGGTCTTGCGGTCACTTTCCTCCGGTATCGCCCAGCCGATTCCGCGGCGGCCCAAAGCTCCCGGATAAACCGGTCCGGTCATGGTCCACTTCGTCCCGAGGATGCCCACTTTGCGCCGTCCTTCCCGCTTGGCCTGATCGGCCACCAC
>DASVYN010000203.1:0-13947 GCA_036392155.1 Sphingomicrobium sp. | reverse complement strand
TTGATGCGAAGGCCGAGCCCGACGATTCCACGAGTGAAGCCGAGGGCCCTGAAACGTCGGTATTCGCTGTCCGGGATCTTGGTGATCTTGCGGGCAGGCGTGAAAGCGCCGCTGGCGCCCCCGCCCAGTCCATTTCCATTGCGCCCGGCGCCGGTGCCCAGGCCGCTCGCTGCAGCGCCTGCGGTCGGCGCATTTCCGGTACCCGCGATTTTCGCCGCAGGAACGGGCGGTGAGACAGGGAGCTTCGGTTCGGGCGCCACGATGGGCGCGGAATCGGCATTTTTCGCCGCTGCTCCCTCGGGCTTCCTCGCCGCGCGCGAGCGCGGCGCGACCTTGGGAGGTCGGACTGGCGGCGGGGGCGAGGGAACCTGGATGCCGATGGTCGTCAGATGTTCGACCGCCTGCCGGACCACTCCGACGCTGAGGCCGGAAAGGATGATGAATGCGAGCGCCGCATGCACCGCAAGAACGGCAAGAACCGCCTTCGCCCGGTCAGGGCGGGTTGCAGTGTCGGCATAGGTCGCCATCACCGATCACAGTCGCATTTTGCAAGTGAACTCTCGCTGAAGAAAAGGCGTTGAATTACGGTATGTTAACTGTGCCTGCCGGCTGCACTTCGGCGGCAAAGTCGGCGTCCTTGCGCTCGGGACCAATGGCGGTCCAGATTGCGATCAGCACCGCCGTGGTCCCGCAGACCAGGGCCAGCGAGAGTCCATAATTATTGCCATGAGTTTCCGCAAAGCCTGCCTGGATCGGCGCGTTCTTTGACGCGACCAGATTGCCGAGCTGATAGGCGAATCCGGGAAACAGGCTCCGCACCAAGGGGGGCGACAATTCATTCAAATGAACCGGGATTATGCCCCAGGCGCCCTGCACCGCGACCTGAATCAGGAATGCGCCGAGCCCAAGCAGAATCGGGCTTACGGAGAAAGCCCAGAGCGGGATGACGGGGAGCGCGAGCAGGCTTGCGACGATGATCGCACGCTTGCGCCCGATCTGCTCTGACCAGATGCCAAATCCGATCCCCCCGACGATTGCGCCGAGGTTCATCACCGCCGCGAGGATGCCCGTCGTGTGCGTATTGAAATGGTGCTGCTTCTGGAGAAACGTCGGATAAAGGTCCTGGGTCCCGTGACTGAAGAAGTTGAACGCGGTCATCAGCACGATGAGGTAAATCGCGATCTTCCAGTGCCGGACGAGCTCGGCGAGCGGGTTGGCGGCGACCTTGCCGCGGCGTGCCTCGAACACCGGGCTTTCCTTCACGTGCATCCGGATGAGCAGGACGAGGAGCGCCGGCGCGACCCCAACCATGAACATCCCGCGCCAGCCGATGTGATCGAACAGCAAGAAGTAGACCAGGCTGGCGACGAAATAGCCGGACGGATAGCCGCTCTGCAGGAGGCCCGAGACGGGCCCGCGAAGCTTCGAGGGAATCGATTCCATCACCAAGCTCGCGCCCAAGCCCCATTCGCCGCCCATGCCGATGCCGAAGAGGAAGCGCAGGATGAGGAGGCTCGTCAGCGTCGGCGCAAAGCCCGACGCGAGTTCGAACAGGGAGAAAAAGACGATGTCAGCCATCAGCACCGGGCGGCGACCGAAATGCTCGGCGAGCCAGCCGAAAATGAAGGCGCCGATCGGCCGCGCGGCGAGTGTCAGGAACATTGCTTCAGTCACCGCCTTGACGTCGGTTCCGAACTCCTTGGCGATGGCCGAGAACATGAAGACCATCAAAAAGAAATCGAAAGCATCGAGCGTCCAGCCGAGATAGCTCGCCCAAATCGCGCTGCGCTGCGACGACTCAAGCGATTTCAGATCGGCGATCAGGCGCATTCGGCGGCTCCCCTCGGCAGCCGCAGATTAGTGCCCGCGAGGCGGTCGATCAGCAAGAGATGCTCAGCCGCGCGGGACTGATTTCGCCAAAATCTTCATGGAACGGCGGTTCCAAGGACGGCGTTTGGGAACGCGCCAACTGAGGAGACCTTTCGTGAAAGCCATTGCAGCAATCGGACTGGCGTCGGTCATCGCGCTGGCAGCCGCATCGCCCGCGGGAGCACGCCAAGGCTGCGGGCCGGGATTCCACCGCGCCCCAAACGGCATGTGCCGGCCGAATCGCGGCGGTCGGGTGGTGTTCGTCGAAGGCCGCTACTATCCGGGCCACGGATATTGGTATCGAAATCGCTGGTGGCGCCGTCGCTATCATTATCGCAACGCATGGCGTTACCGCTGAGCGCTTGAATTTGCGGGGAGGCGCAAGCCGCGCCGATTTTTCTGATGATTGGCATCCCCGGGGCAGCCGCGCCGGTCGCGGCCCATCCCTTCATGCCGGCTCCGGTCGCTCGCCCGGGGCCCGCTCCCGGACGGGCCGTTGTCAGGCGGAAGCCCGGCTATTCGGTTTGCTGGCGCTCGAGCCACCGCTCGAGCCATTTGATCGTGTAATCGCCGGCCAGAAATTCAGCATCGCAGACGAGCTTCTGATGGAGCGGGATCGTGGTTTTCATCCCCTCGACCACAAATTCCTCGAGTGCTCGCTGCAGGCGCCGAATGCAGGTCTCGCGGTTGGAGCCGTAGACGATCAGCTTGCCGATCATGCTGTCATAATAAGGCGGGACGCGATAACCGGTGTAGAGACCGCTATCGACGCGGACATGCATACCGCCTGGTGCGACATAGTTTTTGACGAGGCCGGGCGAGGGCGCAAAGGTCTCCGGATCCTCGGCATTGATTCGACATTCGATTGCATGGCCCTGGAGCTTCACCTGATCCTGGCTGAAGCTGAGACCCTCGCCGCAGGCGATGCGGATCTGCTCGCGAACCAGATCGATGCCGCTGATCATCTCGGTGACCGGGTGCTCGACCTGCAGCCGGGTGTTCATCTCGATGAAGTAGAACTCGCCGTCTTCGTAGAGGAACTCGATGGTGCCCGCGCCACGATAGGCCATTTCGGCCATGGCATTGGCGACCAGCGTGCCCATGGCGAAGCGCTGCTCGGGCGTGATGACGGGGGAAGGGGCTTCCTCGAGCACCTTCTGATGCCGACGCTGGAGGGAGCAATCGCGTTCGCCCAGATGAATCGCGTGGCCGTTGCCGTCGCCGAACACCTGGAACTCGATATGCCGGGGGTCAGCGAGATATTTTTCCATGTAGATCGTATCGTCACCGAACGCTGAGCGGGCTTCAGATGCGGCCTGGCTCATCAGGCTCTCGAGCTGGTCCTCGGACGGCACGACCTTCATGCCCCGACCGCCGCCGCCCGAGGCGGCCTTGATCAGCACCGGGTAGCCGATCCCTTCGGCCAGCGTCTTGGCCTGGGCGACGCTGGTCAGCGGACCATCGGAGCCGGGGACCAGTGGAAGGCCGAGCTTGGCCGCAGTGCGCTTGGCCTCGATCTTGTCGCCCATCGTGCGGATGTGCTCGGGCTTGGGCCCGACCCAGATGATTCCGTGGCTTTCGACGATCTCGGCGAACTGGGCGTTCTCGGACAGGAAGCCATAGCCCGGGTGGATTGCATCGGCATGGACGATCTCGGCCGCCGAAATGATGTTCGGGATGTTGAGATAGGATTCGGCCGCTGGCGGCGGCCCGATGCATACCGTCTCGTTCGCCAGGCGCACGTGCATTGCATCTGAATCCGCGGTCGAATGAACTGCAACGGTCTTAATGCCCATTTCATGGCAGGCGCGGTGGATTCTGAGCGCAATTTCACCGCGATTGGCGATTAGCAGCTTTTGGATCTGCATCAGCCGATGATCACGAGCGGCTGGTCGAACTCGACCGGCTGAGCGTCGGCGACCATGATCTTCTTGACCACTCCGCCGGTAGGCGCAGTGATCGGGTTCATCACCTTCATCGCCTCGACAATGAGCAAAGTGTCCCCGACCTTGACCAGCTTGCCCACCTCAATGAACGGATTGGCGCCCGGTTCTGGCGACATGAAGGCAGTGCCGACCATCGGAGACTTGACAGTCTCGCCGCCAACCTCGTCCTGCGGCTGGCCGAGGTCCTCTTTCCCATGCATTGGCGGCGCAGTCAGCGCAGGCGCTGCGGCCGCCGTCGGCAGTGCGGGCGCTGCACCCAAGCTTGCCGGCGCCTCACGCTTGACCTTGATCCGGCGGTCACCGTCAGCGACCTCAATCTCGGTCAGCTCATTAGCGGTGAGCAGCTCGGCGAGCTCACGCACCAGTTTCGGCTCGATACGCATCGAGCCTTTCTCGCCGGAGCCGTTGGGGTCCTTCGGTTGAGCCATTTGAGTCCCTGTTTGTCTGCTTGGCGGTGCGCTCTGCCGCACCACGCGCCTTACGTCCACCCTGAACACACACTTGGCGAGGGTTAAGGCGGCTCCTATTGGCAAGGCCGCAATGAGCGTCGATGACAGCGTTGAAATCCGAGTCAACGGCGAGCTGCGCCGGGTACCGGCCGGCATCAGCCTCGCCCTGATGCTGGACGAGATCGGGATCAACCCAAAGAAGGTCGCCGTTGAGCGCAATCTCGAGATCGTGCCGCGATCCAGTCTCGGCGAGGTCGCGATCGAAGAAGGCGACACCTATGAAATCGTGCATTTTGTTGGAGGCGGTTGAGTGACGGCGCAGCAGAACATCAAGGCAGATAGCTGGACCGTCGCGGGCCGCACCTTCGCCTCTCGCCTTATCGTCGGCACAGGCAAGTACAAGAGCCTCGAGGAAAATGCCGCGGCACTCGAGGCCTCGGGGGCCGAGATCGTGACCGTCGCAGTTCGGCGGGTGAACATCTCCGATCCCAACCAGCCGCGGCTGACCGACTTCATCGACCCGAAGAAGGTCACATACCTCCCGAACACGGCGGGCTGTTTCACCGCGGAGGAGGCGATCCGGACGCTCCGGCTGGCGCGCGAGGCGGGCGGCTGGAATCTGGTCAAGCTGGAAGTCCTTGGTGAGGCGAAGACGCTTTACCCTGACATGCGCGAGACGCTGCGTGCGACCGAGACGCTCGTAAAGGAGGGCTTCGAGCCCATGGTTTATTGTGTCGATGATCCGATTGGCGCGAAGCAGCTCGAGGAAGCGGGCGCGGTCGCGATCATGCCGCTGGGCGCTCCGATCGGGTCTGGCCTTGGCATTCAGAACCGGGTCACCATTCGTCTGATCGTCGAGGGCGCGAAAGTGCCCGTGCTGGTTGATGCCGGCGTTGGAACTGCGAGCGATGCGGCCGAAGCGATGGAGCTTGGCTGCGACGGCGTGCTGATGAACACCGCGATTGCCGAGGCCAAGGACCCGGTGCTGATGGCTCGCGCGATGAAGGCTGCGGTTGAGGCCGGCCGTCTGGCGTATCTCGCCGGGCGCATGCCGAAGCGCCGATACGCCGATCCGAGCAGCCCGCTGGCTGGATTGATTTAGATCGTACGGCTTCCCAAGGAGGTAGCCTTCGGGACCGACGTCGAGGTCACAATCAGCAAGATCGGCGACACATTGGAAATCACGCCCAAGGCGAAGCGGACGAAGACCATGGCCCGCGCCTTCCGCGATATTGTTGCGCTCGCGGTCGAGGACTGAGCGAGCCAACGGGCGAATCTCCCGCAGCCACGGGAACGCCCAACTCCGTTCACCCGTTTTCGCCTGGTCCGGAGGTGGACCATGGCAACAACCATGACAGATTATGCGGCCGAGCGTGAAGCGATGGTCGAGCGGCAGCTGCGGCGGCGGGGAATTACTGAGCCGGAGATCCTTGACGCTTTCAGAGCAGTACCGCGCGAGGCGTTCATCAGTCCTGAGTACCAGCACCTCGCCTACGGCGATCATCCGCTGCCGATCGAAGCCAATCAGACGATCTCGCAGCCCTATATCGTTGCGCTGATGATCCAGGCAGCGGGGATCAAGACGGGAGACAGGGTGCTCGAAGTTGGAGCGGGGTCCGGCTACGCAGCGGCGGTGATCAGCCAAATTGCCGAGAAGGTCATCGGCATCGAGCGGCAGCACGATCTGGTCGAGGTCGCACGCGACCGGCTGCGACGCCTCGGCTACGACAATGTTGAAATCATCGAAGGTGATGGAACGCGGGGCTGCCGCGAGCACGCGCCGTTCGACGCAATCCTTGCGGCGGCGAGCGGAAGTCATGTGCCTCGCCCACTGCTCGAACAACTCGCACCCGGGGGGTGCCTCGTCATGCCGGTCGGCGAACCCGGTTGGGTGCAGGAGCTGGTCAAGGTAACCAAGCAGGAAGACGGCATCTTCAAACAGGAAAATCTGGGCGGCGTCCGCTTTGTCCCGCTGATCGGCGAGGAGGGCTGGAAGAATGCTCACTGACCTCGAAGCATTGCCGCGGCTGATTGCGGATACTGCCGAGCCGCTGCCGGACATTGGCGACCGGACATTCGGCGAGTTCTTCGACCGCTACGGCGACGCGCGAGTCGTGCTGCTTGGCGAGGCGAGCCATGGAACGAGCGAGTTCTACCGCGCACGGGCAGCGATCTCCCGCCAGCTGATCGAGCAGCACGGCTTCAATATTGTCGCGGTCGAGGGCGACTGGCCTGATTGCGCGACGATCGACCGTTATGTTCGTCACCGACAGTGGCGTGAGGGCGAGCTCCGCGCCTTCGAGCGCTTTCCGACCTGGATGTGGCGAAACCGCGAGTTCGACGCCTTCGTCCGCTGGCTGCGGCGGCACAACGAAAGCCGCCCATACGAGCAGATGGCGGGCTTCTATGGGCTCGACCTCTATAATCTCAGCGCTTCAATGCAGGCGGTAACCGACTTTCTCGAGCGCGAGGATCCGGAACTCGCCCGGCTTGCGCATCGCCGGTACGGATGTCTCGAACCATGGGCTGAGGAGCCGCAGCTTTACGGCCGCAGCGCGCTGCTCGAGGGCTATGCCCGCTGCGAAGTCGGCGTCGTCCAGATGCTCAAGGATCTGCTGCAGAAGCGGATCGACTGTCTTGCCGAAGATTGCGACGAGTGGCTCGACGCTCGGGCCAATGCGCGGCTCGTGAAGGATGCGGAAGCTTACTATCGCGTGATGTATCACGGCTCGGCGGAAAGCTGGAATTTGCGCGATACGCACATGTTCGAAACATTGAACATGATCCTCGACGCGAAAGCGTCGAACTCCAAGGCGATCGTCTGGGCACACAACAGCCATATCGGCAATGCCGCTTATACCGAGATGGGGCAGCGTCGAGACGAACTGAATATCGGTCAGCTGGTGAAGGAGAAGTTCCGTCATGGCGCGCGATTGATCGGCTTCGGCACGCACACCGGAACAGTCGCCGCCGCTGACGACTGGGATCAGCCGATGCAGGTCAAGCGCGTCCGGCCGTCGCTGCCTGACAGCTACGAGCGAATGGCGCACGACAGCGAAATTCCGAGCTTCCTCCTCGACCTGCGCGAAGGCAAGCGCGACGAGCGGCTGGCGGCCGAGCTGATGGAGCCGCGGCTCGAACGGTTCATCGGCGTGATCTACCGGCCCGAGACCGAGCGCTGGAGCCACTACAGCCAAGCGATCCTGCCGCGGCAATTCGATGCGTACGTGTGGTTCGACGAAACGGAGGCGGTGAACCCGCTGCCGGCCGAGCTCAGGCCGGGCGAATCGCCGAGCGTCGAAGAGACCTATCCATTCGGTCTTTGATGCTCGTCAGCCGTTCGCAGCAGCTTGGCCCTCACTGACCGCCGGCTCTTTCGAGAAGCCGTCATGTCGAACCGCTCGCCATCCGGCCCACGCGGTGACCAGCAGGGCTGCAGCGACGAAAACGCTGTGGCCGAGTGCGTGGCCGGGTCCGTGCAGCGCCCGGTCGACGGTATAGCCGAGCCAGACGTAACAAAGGAGTCCGCCGGTTGCTGCCGACCAACTTCCGGTTGGCGTCCAGTTATTGGCCCTTGTTGCCCAGACGAAGAAACCAACCGCAGCGGCGATAATGGCTCCAAGGAGACTCGCTGTCGCAAACCAAGGCAGGTTCGCTCTCCCGAACGAATTGACGAGCTGGAACGCCGAACCGAGCGCAAAGGCGGTCGCGCCGAAGACGGCTGGATTCAGTGCCGCGCTGCGCGAATCAAGGTTCCGAATGCGTTCTCGAGGAAGAAATGCTGCCGCCAGGCAGACACTGATTAGCAGCGCGCATAGGGAAAGCTGCAGCGCGGAGGCCCGGAACCGCGTCTGACTGAACGAAAAGCGCAGCGCCAGAAGCGCACCGCCACCGAACAACAAGCATGTAACGACCAAGCCCTGCAACTTCAGCCAAGGCTCGCTGCGGCGGCTCGCAAACGCTGCCTCGACGATCCCGATTGGAACGGCGAGGCTCCATACCATGTGGATTGTCAGAACGAATATCGCCCAGGGGATTGCGGTGCCCAGCGCAGGGACGAAGCCGTAGTCGATCAGCCGCAAGTGGAGATAGTTGGGATTGAACAGGGATTGGGTGAGGATTCCCTCTTCGAGCAGCGCGTACGCAAAGGCAGGCAGTAGGAAAGCGCGCCAGCCGGCGCCGGTCCGGCAAACGAACTCTCGGATCAGGATCGCCCCGCCGCCGTAGAGTGGAGCGAGGACAAACAGGGCACCCAGTTGGTCCAAGGTCAGATCGCCGAGAACAAATTCGGCGACAAGTGGAGCGAAGAGGAAGAGCAGGAAAGTTGGCGAAACTCGACGAAGGAAGCTCATTGACCCGCCCCTCAGATCATCTCACTATAGTCTGTATATATGAAGATTATCTATAAATAGACTAAATGGCTGAAGCAATCCCTGAGACCGATACGAAGCAGCGCGTCACGCAGCCAAGCCGTGAGTCGCCGTCGCTGACCAGCATCGGCTTCCTCATGCATGTGGTGCGGGAGCGGCTCGGCCAAGGCATCCGAACCGCCATCGAGGGGAGTGGGCTGCATCCGGGTCATCTCGGTGTGCTTGGGGCGCTGACCGACGCCGGTCCGATGAACCAGCGGCGCCTCAGCGAACTGACGTTGATCGATAAATCTTCGATGGTCCTGTTCCTCGACGTATTGGAACAAGGGGGCTGGATTCGGCGGATGCGGGATCCCAGCGACAGGCGCGCACACATCGTGGAGATCACTGATCAGGGAGCGGCGAGATTTGCTGCTTTGGGCGCCAAGCTGAAAGCGGTGCAGGACCGGTTCCTTGAGCCACTGAGTGACGCGGAGCGGGAGCAATTGACCGATCTGTTGAGGCGCTTGGGTGCC
The DNA here is from genome assembly GCA_036392155.1 of Sphingomicrobium sp. Lineage (GTDB taxonomy): Bacteria > Pseudomonadota > Alphaproteobacteria > Sphingomonadales > Sphingomonadaceae > Sphingomicrobium. The sequence goes on along the minus strand of DASVYN010000203.1, from coordinate 4,798 downwards.
GCGCCGCCAATGCACTGAAATTGCGATTCCTCGCAGCGATCATTAACCCGTGACGATCATCTTTTTGTATATGAAAATGACTTCCAAATATGACTCAACGCGATAGACTCAGCGACTCGGAAGCGTCCATTCCAGACAGAAGGACAGAGGGTCTATGGAACGTGCTTGTTTGCCGCCTCTGGATCGTGCCGGCTTCGCCAGCGGCCAGTTCTTTTCACCGCCGCGGGGCACTGTAGAGCCGCGTCGATGGGCGCTCGAAATGCTGCGCGACGTGCACGTTTCGCCGCAGGAGCTGGCGCGGTTGGTCAACAATATCCTGGCGCGGCCCAGTGCGGGTCGGACACCGCGTCAAACGAAGAGGTAAGGCGCCAGGCTCGAGACCCACGGCTCCAGCGTCGCGCCGCAGAGCTTCGCGCTCTCGTCCAGGCTGGAAACGACAATTCCGACGTGCTCGAACATTGCGCTCGTTTGCGTTGAGGCTCCCTAACCAGCCCTTTGGTGGCTTGCTTGGAGAGCCAGAACAATGAACGATGACGAACGTGCGATCCGCGAGCTGATCGAGACGTGGATGGAGGCGAGCCGGAGCGGCGACATCGACGCGGTGCTCGAGCTGATGACCGATGACGTAGTCTTCATGACTCCTGGCCGCGACCCGTTCGGCAAGCAAGAGTTCCGCGCCGCCTCAGAGGCCATGCGGGCCGTGGAAGTGGATGGGCGAGCCGAGATCAGGGAGATCCGGGTCATCGGAGACTGGGCGTGGGTCCGCAACAATATCGAACTGATCGTCACGCCGCTCAATCGCGAGCCCGTGCGCCGCTCGGGTTACACCCTGTCCAGCCTCAAAACGTGCGCGGATGGAAGATGGCGGCTGATCCGCGACGCCAATCACATCGGATATTGATTTGAATGGAGCAAACCGGCCCGTGCGGTCGTATTCCCAGTGGCTCGCTGTCACTTGTCGGAGAAGTTGCATGTCGCACCGGCGAACGATCCGCAAAGGCGGCTTTGGCGATGATCTCGACACGCTGATCGAGGCGCTGGAAACCTCGACGTCAGGCGAGGCCGACAAAGGGAAGCCGAAATCGGCAGGTCGAATCGATGACGCGAGCATCCACGACCAGCTGTACGAACGCGCCTGGCGGCCTAGGAAAGCCGCTTCTCGTACCAGTGATGGGCGTAAGGTTCGTCATTGAACGGCGCGACTTCGCTATAGCCTGATGAGCGGTAGAGCTGTTGGGCTTCGGTTAGCGTCTTGTTGGTTTCGAGGCGGACGAGAGAATATTTCATCGCGCTCGCCCGATCTTCAAGCGCGCGCAGCATCCGGCGTGCGAGGCCGAGACCGCGTACTTCCGGCGAGATCCACATGCGCTTCAAATAGGCGGCTTCGGACGAGATCGGCTTCAGCCCGCCGCATCCGATCGGTTTCCCGTGCAACCACGCGATCAGGAAGATTCCGCGCGGCGGTGCGAACTCGTCGAGCGAGGGCGCGAGGCTCAGCGAAGGGTCAAAGCCGGTGTCGAACCGATCCTCGAGCTCGCGATAATATTCGCTGACGCAATATCGGGCAGCAGCACCGGTTGCGGGCTCCGCCTTGATCTCGACCGAGGAAGCCGACAGCAGCCGTTCGACCTCCGCCATCGCATTCGCCAGTTGCTGCCGCTGGCGCTCGTTCAAGGGGCGGAGGATCGATTGCGCGAATTCGTCCGAGCCGCGGTTGAGCGTCGCGAGCTCGGCCAGGCCCAGTGCAGTAAGCGCGGCGCTGCGGATTCGGTGATCGCCCGACGATGATCTGGTTGTGACCAGCGCCTGGCGTTCGAGTGAACGCAAAAGACGGCTGAGATAACCCGAATCGAGGCCGAGACGCTCGCGCAACTCGGAGACTGTTGCGCCGCTCTCGCCGATTTCGAACAGCAAGCGTGATTCGCCGAGCGGGCGGCATCGGCCGAGATAATTCTGCTGCAACGCTCCGACCGTCCGGGTGACGATGCGGTTGAAGCTCCTGACCTGAGCAATCTGCGCGTCGACCATTGGCTGACTTTAGTCAGATAATACTCCCGCAGCAACGGCGTCTTTCCGCGCGGGGTAGCTGATTGATCGCGGCGAGCGCGTCGTCTCGGCCAGGAATTTGAGGGATTATCCGGACGAGCTTGTCCGGGTCTTCGCCTTTTCCCGTAGCTTCGAGATCGTTGTCGCGTTCGAGATGAATTCGACCTCGGTCCTGCAGTGGAGGAGCCGGATGCCCTTGCGCTTCAGCGCCTCGTCGAGCGCCGGGGCGAATGCGTCGGTGGTTTCGATGGTCTCCGCCCAGCCGCCATATGCGCGCGCCAGCGCCGCAAAGTCGGGGTTTCTGAGCTCGGTAGCGCTGATCCGCTCCGGATACTCGCGTTCCTGATGCATCCGAATGGTGCCGTAGCTGCCGTTGTCGGCGACGATCACCAGCAGGTCCGCGCCGTATTGCGCGGCGGTCGCCAACTCCTGGCCGTTCATCAGGAAATCGCCGTCTCCGGCGACGCAGACCACCGGCCGATCTTTGAAGCGCAACGCTGCGGCGACCGAGGCAGGAAGGCCGTAGCCCATGGTCCCGCTGGTCGGCGCGAGCTGCGTCGGCATCGGCCCGTAGCGCCAGTAGCGGTGCCACCAGCCCGAGAAATTGCCGGCCCCGTTGCAGATGATCGTATTCTCGGGGAGCCGCTCGCGCATCGCTGCGACGCAGGGGCCAAGGTCGAGCTTCGCGCCACCTCGCGGCTGAGGCTCGGCCCATTCGAGCCACTCCTTGTGCGCCTCTTCGCCGCAGGAGAAGCGGACGAGATCTCGATCGATCCACTCGTCGAGCATCTCGGCGAACTCGCCCATGTCGGCGCAGATCGGCAAATCGGCGTGATAGACGCGACCGAGTTCATTGGGGTCGGGGTGGACGTGGACCAATGTCTGGCCGGGGTGGTCGGGAGTGACCAGCGTATAGCCGTCCGTGGTCGCCTCGCCAAGGCGTGGGCCGACGGCGAGGATCAGATCAGCCTCGCGGATTCGCTGCTGAAGCTTGGGGTTGGGACCATAGCCCAATTGGCCGGCATAGACCTGGCAGCTATTGCAGATCGCGTCCTGGCGCCGGAATGCGGCGGCGACCGGGATGCCGTAGCGAAAGGCGAAGTTTGCGAAATGGTGGGCGGCGCGGGGGCTCCAGTCGGCGCCGCCGACGATCGCAATGGGCGCGGCTGCTTCCTTCAGAAGCTCGAACATCGCCTGGATTGCGCCGGGGTCGGGCTCCTCGGCGAGGGGCGGGACGCGCGGGCGGTCGGCGATATCGACCTCCTCGCGCAGCATGTCTTCGGGCAGTGCAAGCACCACCGGACCCGGGCGTCCGGCGGTCGCGACACGGTAAGCTCGCGCCAGATATTCGGGGATGCGCCGCGCGTCCTCGATCCGCGCCGCCCATTTGGCGATCGGCGCGAAGAAGGCCGGGAAGTCGATTTCCTGAAAGCCCTCGCGATCGCGGTCGCAGCGCGCAATGTCGCCGATGAACAGGATCATCGGCGTCGAATCCTGGAAGGCGACATGGACGCCGCCGCTGGCATTGGTCGCCCCCGGACCGCGAGTGACGAAGGCGACGCCCGGGCGGCCGGTCATCTTCCCATCGGCGTCGGCCATATAAGCGACCCCGCCTTCCTGCCGACAGACGACGGTTTCGATCTCACCCGTGTCGTGGAGCGCATCGAGCACGGCGAGGAAGCTCTCGCCTGGCACGGTGAAGATACGGTCGCAGCCTTGGATCTTGAGCTGGTCGACGAGGATGCGGCCGCCGGAGCGCATGGTCATGGCCGGCGCGTTAGCCGCTTCGGCTCGCCGCGTCATCCAGCTTGAGTGAACGGGTCGGTTCGCCCCTCCCTGATGGCAGCCCGTCCCAGATCAATGTGCGCCGCTCAACTCGATCTCGGCCTGGGCGTTGAATGACCGGACAGGGGGATCTTCCAATCATGGAGTTCTGATATGTTTCGCAAGTCATTGACGGTGCTCGCCGGGAGCGCAGCCATTGTCGTTTCGGGTCCGGCACTCGCGGCGCCGGGCGGCGGTGGAGGTCCGCACGGCGGCGGCGCAATCGGTGCCAACGCCGGCATGAACACCAGCAGCATGGGGCCGGCGCAGGTCAGTCCGAATGCTTCGTTCAATCGGCCGATGACCATCACAGCCCCGACAAATATGACCAGCACGGTCACGACGGGCGCCGGAGTTCAGACCAACCTGAACGCCAGCTCGCGGGCCGTGGTTCACAGCCAGGGGCCGCTCCACGCGTCACCGAACGCAATCGCGCACGCCAGCCCCAATAGCGTGCTTGCGCGCGGCGCAGTGACCAGCACCGCTCTTCCGGGGCTGACCAGCGGACTCACCGTTCAGAACAGCACCGGCACGTCGATCGGGACCGTCAGCCAGGTGATCACCGGAAGCGACGGCTCAATCCGCGCGGTCGTAGTGACCTCGCCCACCGGGCAAACCTTCCGCCTCGCTCCGACAACGCTAAGCATTTCGGGCAGCGTGGTGACGACTTCCAGCACCACCGTCGGCGGCTAACGCGCGAGCTTACGCCCAACGCAGGTCCCGGGCTTCGGCTCGGGACCATTCTGTTGGGGCGGTGAAGGCGCGTCTGCGTGCTGATGCTGCCGAAGCCAGAAGCACGTCCACAGCGCCTTCAAGCCTGGTGAATGGCTTTGACGACTTGGTAGCTTTCCAGCCCTTCCTTCCCGCCTTCGCTCCCGAAGCCCGAATCCTTAACCCCGCCGAACGGCGTGTCGGCGCCGCTGATTGC
>DASVYN010000202.1:0-3251 GCA_036392155.1 Sphingomicrobium sp. | reverse complement strand
CGGTCGAGGGCAAAGCCCCCAAACGCCGCCTAGCGGTCTTCACAATCCCCGCAGGTACCGCGCACCTCAATGACGGGACGCGGAGCGGAAAATCCAGCCTCCTTTGCAGCCTTGCGGACGCCGCTGGTGAGACTGTCGTCGTCGATATGCACCGCCTGTCCACAAGTGTCGCAAATCAGGAAGATGCAGTCGTGGAGACAGGCCGGATGCTGGTTTGCGACATAAGCGTTGGCGCTCTCGACCCGCCGAGCGAGGTTCGCACCGACGAACAAGTCAAGGATCCGATAGACGCTATTGGCGGCGACGCGCCGCCCCTGTGCCTTGGAGACCTGTTCGGCGATGTCATAGGCGCTCGCCGGCTTGTCGAAACCCGCCAGCGCATCGAACACCGCTGCGCGCATACCGGTCCATTGCTCGCCCTGCTTGGTTAGCCGGTCGCGCGCCGCAGTCTTGAGCGACTCGCCCTCGTGGAGCTGATGATCGTGCCGGGTCATGTTATCTCGTGGAGATAGTCTTCGCCCGCTCCGCGGGCAAGCTTATGGTTACTCGCTCGCCAATGCGTTGAGCCGGTGGCCGAGCGCCAGAATCATCACACCGATGACCGTATAGATCGGCTCGTTGCCGCCATGCGGCAGACTGAGCGCGCCGGCCATGACCCCGAGCCCCAAGGCCCCAATTGCGCTCGGCATCATGAATCCGTGCTCGAGAATGCCTTTGCCGAGCGCAATCGAGCCGATGATCATCGCAAACGTCAATCCGACCTCATGAATGATCGGCGAGCCAAGAAAGCCGCCGGCGGACGCCAGCAGCCCAAGCAACACCGCGGTCGCGACGCAATGTACCACGCACAAGCCGGACAGGCCCATTGCAATCCGGTCGAGACGGCCAGTCGAGAACGTCAGCTGCGGCATGGCAGACAAGCATATAGGCCAGTTGCCTGTAAGTTACAACATATCATCCCTCAAATCCGGCACTTGCCCCGCGGCTCACCACAGGCAAATAGGCCCTTCGTCTCATGAGCACCGCCATCGCCACTCCCGCCGCCACGGCTGCCCGTCCGCGCCCGCTCGGCCTGTCCAAACTTTTGCTGCTGATCGCAGCACTGGTCTTCGCAATGGTCGTCGTCGGCGGAATCACGCGACTGACCGAAAGCGGCCTGTCGATCACTAAATGGAACGTCGTTTCCGGCGTGGTGCCGCCGCTGACTAAGGCGGATTGGCAACACGTCTTCGACCTTTACCAAAAGACGCCGCAATATCGCGAGGTTGCCGGCCCGGCCGGAATGACTCTCGCGGGCTTCAAGTTCATCTTCTTCTGGGAATGGGTCCACCGGCTGCTCGGGCGAATCATGGGCGGCATATTTCTTGTCGGCGCAGCGTGGTTCGCATGGAAACGCGCAATTCCGAAGGGGTTCACATGGCGCCTCATCGCATTGTTCGCGCTAGGGGGACTGCAAGGTGCCATAGGCTGGTTCATGGTCTTGTCCGGGCTTGAGGGAGGCCGAACGGAGGTGAGCCCCTATCGCTTGTCGGCGCACCTGCTGATGGCCCTATTCCTGTTCGGCGCGCTGATCTGGACCGCGCTCGACCTGCGCTTGGTCGGCAAGGACCCCGATTGCCGTCCGGCGCGCGTCACGCGCTGGGGCGCAATCGCGCTCGGAACTGTGTTTATCCAGCTGATGCTCGGTGCGTGGGTCGCGGGCTTCCGTGCAGGCTATGTGTCGAACACCTGGCCCGACATGAACGGCCACATTGTGCCCGAAGGCATCGACTGGTCGCGCGGCGCCCTCTTCGCAATGACCCACGACCCGTTCCTGCTCCACTTCATGCATCGCTGGTGGGCGTGGATCGTGGTCGCGGTCCTCGTCGTCTTCGCGCGCAAGGTCCGAAAGATGCCGAATGCCCGAGCAGCGTCGATCGCCATTCACTCCGCCTTCGGAACGCAGATCATCCTTGGCATCCTGACTGTCCTTTCGGGCATCGCGATCTGGCTCGCCGTCCTGCATCAGGCCACCGGCGCCCTGGTCGTCGCAGCGACCGTCTGGGGGGCGCATGAGCTCGGCAAGCGCTCGCCTTCTCAACTCCAATAGGGACCGGCCTTTCGCAAGCGGCGGATTGCGCGATCCGCATCACGGACCAGCCGTCGTTTACTCCTGGGAGTTCGGTTGGGCGCCGCGAGCCACGAATCGGCCGTCGCAATCGTGCCCGCGATCACTTCGTCGTGAAGCCGTCCGAGCGATTCCTGCAACACCTTGATCCGCTTGGTGAACCTTTTCTTGCGGTGCGGCCTGCGCCTGTGCAGCGCGTCGAAGAACGCCAAAGCGTAACGCAATTTCTTCGTTTTGATCCGCAGCCGATGTCTTTGCCGATCGGTGAGATCGCTCACCCCATCCGATTTTGCGATTTTCGACCACAGGCGATCGACACGCCGAGCGACAAACGGCTGCAAGCGGGCGCCTGCGCGACGGCCGCTACGCCAACTGCCGCTGGCCGACCAATCGACCAGCTCGAGCATCAAACGCATTGATCGCGCGGATTTAAGGGCTGCAATCGCGAGGTCGTATGCCTTCTCGCGCCGCTCCTCGACAAATTGCCGCTGGTCCGCACCAAGATCGCGCTCGAGATACATGTCGAGGTTGCGCGCGCCCCCGAGCTCGGCGCCGAGCCAGCGCAGCTCGTGCCTGATGCGCGCGAATTGGCGGTCGCTGATCACCGGCCGAAACAGCGCCAGTGCAGATCGCAGGCGCCGCATCGCAACTCGCGCCTGGTGGAGCGCTCGGGCGTCCCTCGATTCGATCACCAGCGGCTCATTTGCCTGGAAATGGCGCAGGCAATTGGCAACGATCGTCTCGAAACCTTCCGCGACGCTCATGCCCTTGCGGACTGGAACCGGCTCCGCCTTCGCCGGCTCAGGAAATCTGCTTTCCGCCAGTGCGAAGCCGCGCTCCGGCTTGCTCCTGACGCAAGGTTTGACCGGAATCTCGCCGGTGATCCGTCCAACTTCGAGTTTGAATTCGATCTCGTCCATCGACCCTCTTCAAGCGCTCAACTCCGATCATGCGAACCGCCTTTGAAGCGGACTGTTCCAATCCCGCTGAGGCAGCCGCAGGAGGAGGCAGCGCTTACCGAACGCCGGAATGAGCCGGTTGGTAACGGCCGCGGTCCCTTCGACTTCATTGACCTTGGCCGGCATCGCATACTGCCAAGGCAGCGACACCCGACGGGCCCGAGTGACCGCGACCGGCAAGGCTC
>DASVYN010000201.1:0-8104 GCA_036392155.1 Sphingomicrobium sp. | reverse complement strand
GCATATTCGGGAAGATTGTAGACGGTGATCGGCGGGAGCCAATTGGCGTCACCTGAAGCGAATGCGGCCAGCACAGGAAGATGGGTCAGCGTCTCGGCTGCAGGCACCAGCAGCAGGACGAGCGATGGCCATAGCCTGAGCGCCGTCGTCCGCAGCACGCCCAGCAGCACGAGACCCTGCGCAAGGCTCAGTGCGGCAGCCATATAATGAGTGAGCAGCGTGAGCGACGCGCATCCGGTCCAAACCAACGCCCGGGCCAATACCGGCCTGTCAATCAGCCGAGCGAAGGCGATCGTCTGCATCGTCGCGGTCAGAAACAGCAGCGCATAGGGTCTCGCCTGGACGGCGAAGATCGCGCCGGGGAGCCAGAGGTAGAGCAAGGCTGCCCAGGCGATCGTGGCGCTGCGCTGCTGTCCGGGGATGCGCCACACCAGAGGAAGCGCCGAACCGGCAATCATGAATGCCCAGGACGGCAGCCGTAGCGCTAAGTCGCTGTTGCCGAGATGAAGCAGCCGGAGCGTCGTATAGTAAAGCGGTGCGGCGACATCGCGGCGGGCCTCGCGAATGAAATCGGCGAGGCTGTGCTGACTCGTGATCATGCCGGTGAAGGTTTCATCCATTGTCAGCGGCTGGCCGCGCGCCGCCATGACTCGAAGGATGAATGTGACGGTGACCACTATGATCGCGAACGCCGCAATCGTCCGCTCGCCCCGGTCACTTTGCTGAATCCGGAGCACCCCCGCCAATGCGCTCAAACTCAGATCCTTTCGACGCTGGAAACCGGATCCGCCTCCCGCAGCGCGGCGATGATCGCGTGCAAATGGGCAAGGTCGTGCACCTCGATATCGAGGTGGAAAGTGTGGAAATTGCCGTCGCGGTGGACCAGCTGCAGATTCACGATGTTGGCGTGTTTTGCGCCGAGAATGCCCGACATGGTTCCTAGCGCTCCAGGGATGTCGCGCAGGATTACCGAAAGGCGCGCAGCGCCGCCGTCCGAACCCTCGCCCCAGGCGAGATCGAGCCAGTCGGCATCGATCCCGCTCGCCAGTGTATCGCAGCCGATGACATGGACCTCGATCTCTTCATCCTCGCGGCGCAGGCCGACGATGCGGTCGCCCGGAATAGGATGGCAGCATTGGGCGAGATGATAGGCGACGCCTGCCGTCAGCCCTTTGATCGAGATCGCCTTGCGCTGGCCCATCGGCCGCAGCGCGACGTCGCCGCCGGCCGAGCCGGGCATCAAGGCTTCCATCAGCGCATCGTCGCTCACGCGCTTGCGGGCGATGGCGATCATCAGTTCGTCCTCATTCTCGATTTTGAGCTTCTTGAGCGCGCGCTTCAGGGCATCCTTGTCGAGTTCCGCCGGCAGGCGGGCGACAATCTCGTCGTAGATCTTGCGGCCGAGCTGGATGGTCTCGTCGCGTTCCTTGTGGCGGACGAAGCGGCGGACTCCGGCGCGGGCCTTGCCGGTTGCGACAAAGCGCAGCCAAGAGGGCTGGGGGTGCTGCGCTTCGGACGCGAGGATTTCGACCTGGTCCCCATTTTCGAGCATGGTACGCAAGGGAACGACCCGGCCGTTGACCTTGGCCCCCACGGTTCTGTCGCCCAAATCGGTGTGAACCGCATAAGCGAAGTCAACCGGTGTGGCTCCCTTGGGCAGCTGGATGAGTTCGCCCTTGGGCGTGAAGGCGAAGATACGGTCCTGGTACATCGCCATCCGCGTGTGTTCGAGGAGCTCCTCGGGACTCTCGGCATGCTCGAGGATCTCGACCAGATCATCGACCCACGGGACGTGGATATCGGCGGTGGGCTTGCCTTCCTTATATGCCCAGTGGGCCGCGAGACCTCGCTCGGCCTGCTCGTGCATCTCCTTGCTGCGGATCTGTATTTCAATCCGCATTTTTGAATCGTGGATGACCGACGTGTGCAGCGACCGATAGCCGTTGCGCTTGGGCGTCGAAATATAGTCTTTGAAGCGCCCCGGAACCATTGGCCAGCGGCGGTGAATGAGACCGAGCGCGCGGTAACAGTCGGCAACGTCGTCGACGATGATCCGAAAGGCCATGACGTCCGAGAGCTGCTCGAAGCTGATGTGGCGCTCGGCCATCTTCTTCCAGATTGAATAGGGGTGCTTCTGGCGCCCCAGGACCTCGGCGGCGAGACCATTGTCGGCGAGATAGAGCTGCAACCCGAGGCCGATCCGATTGACGAGGTCTCCTCCGGATTCGGTCAACTGATTGAGCCGGCGGGTGATCGAGGCAAAGGCGTCCGGTTCGAGCTCCCGAAATGCAAGTGTCTGCATCTCGGTCATCATCTCGTACATGCCGATGCGCTCGGCGAGCGGAGCGTAGATGTCCATTGTCTCACGCGCGATCCGCCGGCGTTTCTCCTCACTCGGAATGTGGTGGAGCGTCCGCATGTTGTGGAGACGGTCGGCGAGCTTCACCAGCAGAACGCGGATATCGTCGCTTAGCGCGAGCAGGAACTTGCGGAGGTTCTCCGCAGCGCGCTCATTCTCCGACTGCGCCTCGATCTTGCTGAGCTTGGTCACGCCGTCGACGAGCCGCGCTACGTCTTTGCCGAAGAGCTTCTCGATCTCCTCGGGGGTCGCCACCGTGTCCTCGATCGTGTCGTGGAGGATCGCTGTGGCGATTGTCTGATCGTCGAGCTTCAGGTCGGTGAGAATTCCGGCAACCTCGATCGGGTGGCTGAAATAGGGATCGCCCGACGCGCGCTGCTGGTCGCCGTGCGCCTTCATCGAGAAGACGTAGGCGCGGTTGATCAACCCCTCGTCCGCATCGGGATCATAGGAGCGGACCTTCTCGACCAGCTCATACTGTCTCAGCACGCCTCTAAGATGGGGCGAGGCGGCGCAATTGTGCAAGCGCGAAAGGAAGGGGCCTCTCGAGGTGATCGACGTTAGGGGGGCCCTCTCGCCGCTTTCGACGCTCTCCCAAGAGGAGAGTTGCGCGCTTTAAGGCAAATTATTGGGCTGCAAGCGCCTTGCCGGCTTCAGCCTTGGCCGAGGCATTGCATTGATCGAGTTCGGCAGCAGCGAAGGCTCGGCCGTCGACGAGGAAGCTTTCAACCTTTCCGGCCCGCTTTGCGAGCGATTGGCAAAGCACGACGGGCCGGCTCTCCTGGGTCGAGCCCTGGCAGGCATCGGCGCCGCAGCTCCAGGTGATATCGCGGGCGATGAAGCGCTGGGTGGTCGGAACCGCAAGTTTTGCCGAATATGAGGCGGCGGCGGCGGGCGCGGCAATCACGCCGAGCGCAGAAAGGACGAGGACCGGACGGAGCATCGCTATTTACCTCTTTGAAAGTTGCGATAAGCAACTAAATAGAGGGATTAGTTTCATCTGGCAACTGTTTTATGGAACGATTGTGTGCTTTGATGAGATTTGACAGGGGAGAGAACGGCTTATGCCGGCAGACACGCTGACGACGCACCTCGACAAGTTCAAAGAGGCCGCTTTGTCCTGCTCGATTCCACCCGTAGTCGAGCTGATCGGCGAAAAATGGGCGTTCCTGATTCTGCGTGGAGCGCTCAATGGCCTTCATCACTTTGAGGAATTTCAAGCGGGACTGGGAATTGCCCGCAACATCCTGTCCGATCGACTGTCGAAGATGGTCGCTGGCGGAATCCTTGAGCGGCATCCCGATCCAGAAGACGGCCGTCGCGTCATCTATTCGCTGACGTCCAAGGGTGAAGGTTTGCTTCCGGTCGTTCTGGCGCTTCGCCAATGGGGCGAGGAATGGGGCTATGGCAATATGCGGGTGGTGCTTGCCGACCGCCGCGACCGTCGCCCGGTACGCAAAATCTGCGTCGTCTCGCATGATGGCCGCGAGCTGAGGCTGCAGGACCTCACCTGGATCGACAGGGACGAAGCGGCGGGTCTTAAGGCCGCCGCCGAATAATCATTCCAGGCCGACGACATGATCGCGCAGCGCACGGGCGTCATGCAACGCATTGTGCGGAACCTTGCTGTTCGCCGCAGTGCTGAATCCGGATAGCGGCAGGAATTGAAATTTGAGCAGCGGCACCTCAACAATGACACCGGGACCGGTCACCAGCAGCATGTTGAACTGGGCAATATCCTCGGGCCAGTCGGCAATGATCAGCGGATCGGAGTCGCCCGCGAGATAATGAGCAATTGTGCGCGCTGCATCGATACGGCTCATCCGTGGCGTGACCAAAGGATCGGGGACCATATCCAGATAGGGGATGACATTGCGCTCGACCCAGGGCTCGAGCGAACCGTCCCAATCGAGCGTCAGATATAGCTCCTCGCCGCGATCGGGTACCAGTGCGAGGCTGAGGAGAGCGCCACCCCAGCCATTATATTCGGTGTCGAGAAAGTACCTCAGCGCGGCTGGACCACCGCGCCGCAATTGTCAGTCGGCAGCGGCTTTCCGTCGCGGCAGCGCTCCTCGCTCAGGCGCATCTGCTTGCCCTGCTCCTCGTCTTTCTTGCGTGCCTCGCGGCCGCGCTTCTCGTCGGCCTTTTTCTGACTGGGCACCACGGCATTCACGCCTGCCGTGGCGACGTGGACCGGAACCATTGCGACATCGACAGCCGTCTTTGCGACCGAGCAGCCGGCAAGGAGAAGCGGCAAGGCGGCGATGACTAGAGGCGTTTTACGCATGAGCCCATCCTCGCCTGCCCGGCTGCCCGTGGCAACCGTCAAAGCGACGAAAAGAAGCTCCACATCAGATCGTTAGCGCTGATCGCCATCGATGGCTGCTTGCGCCCCTGCTGAGTGCCTCCGCCGGGCCAGCTGTGGCCGCCGGTATCGGTCACGCAAAGTTCAACCGGCGCACCCCCTTCCATGGCCGGATGCAGGTCGCAGTGGGCGCCAGCAACGCTCAGCACGCGCTTCGTCTCGGCATTGGCGCGATCGATCTGCACCCATTTGGCCTGGGTCGCCGGGACAGATACGAAGTCGGTATGCGACGGACCCACGCCGACCCCTCCCCCAAATGGCACATTGGGATCGTCCGCGGCGTGGAATTCTATCACTGCAATCGGATGTCTTGGACTGCAGCTACCCGTATTGTCGGTGCCCTCGACTGGGGCAATCGCTCGGATCTCGGGCGCCTCGCAAGCGAGCCGCCAACTCATCATCGCACCGTTTGACATGCCTGTCGCAAAGATGCGCTTCGGATCGACATGCGCCTGACGCTCCATCCGCCATATCACCTCTCGAATGAAGCCGACATCGTCGATCTTATTCTCCTGGGCCTTGCCGCAGCAGGTACCGGCGTTCCAGGTCGCAAGGATTCCGCTCGGGAACCGGCTGTAGCCGTTAGGAAAGACGGCGATAAAACCCGCCTGCTCCGACTTAGAGATCAGTTTGTAATGCGATTCGTCCGCCTGAAAATCGGCGTCCCCGCCGCCGCCGTGGAGCGCGATCAGCATTGGCGTCGGAGCGCCGCGATAGCTCTTCGGCACATGAACGAGATATTCTCGGCTGATCCCCGCATAAACCAGGCTGAAACGGTAATCGCCGGGGCCGGAAATCGGGCTCATGTTCGGATCGTCGGCCGGTTTTGAACGCCGCTCCTCGAGATGTTGCATGATCCGGCCCAACCTTCCATCGCCGAGCCGCTGCGCGACCGCGGCGCCACCGATCGTCACTCCGATCAGGGCAAGCAGCGCAATGCCGGGCTGAAAACGAGACTTCATCGATTGACCCCATCGATTCACCGGCTGCCATTGTCGTTACGGCTGTTGAACGAATCCTGATGACGCGATTGAACCGCCGTTCAGCTTCGTTGAAAAGCCTTAACCAAGGCTCATCGCTTCCTCGGCGAGCGCCTCCGCTTGCCTCAGCAAGACCTCATCGGCCTCGGCTCCAGGTGGAATCGCCTCGCGGCCGACGATGACCATCAGCGGCACCGCCATCGGAGTGATTCGGTCCGTTTGAACGTGGAGCATGGTCGCTTCTGCGCGCTCGACGAGCCGCACGAGACGTCCGAGCTCGGTCATCCGCCGCCGAGCGTCGTCCCAAGCGGCGCGCAGAAGGAGATGCCGGGGTTCATAGCGGCGCAGCACATCGTAGATGAGATCGGTCGAAAAACTGACCTGCCGACCGGTCTTCTTCAAGCCGGGATGCTGGCGCTCGACCAGCCCGCCGATCACTGCGACTTCGCGAAAGGCAGTCTTCAGCAGATAGGAGCTTTCGACCCAGTCGACGAACTCTTGCTCGAGAATGTCGGCGGAGAAGAGCGACTTTGGCTCGGTGACCGGTTCAAGCCCATAGCAGGCCAGCGCATAGTCATTGGCGACGAAGCCCAAGGGCTTAAGCCCCCTTTTCTCCATTCGTTTGGTGAGCAGCATTCCCAAGGACTGGTGCGCATTCCAGCCCTCGAAGCTGTAGACGACCATGAAATGCTGCCCCTCGTGCGGGAAGGTTTCGACGAGCAGCTGGTGCGGTTCGGGGAGGACGGAACGCTCGGACTGGACTTCCAGCCACTCGCGCACGTCATCGGGGAACCGCCTCCAATCGTTTCGGTCCGCCAGCATCCGGCGGACGCGATCCGCAAGGTGCGTTGACATCGACATCCGTTGACCGCCGTAGGTGACGATTTGGCCCCGCCTCGAAGAGGCTTGGACGATGATGTCGGTGTCCCTGAACTGTTCGACCTCGAGGCTGAGCCCAGCGAAGAAGAAGCGGTCGCCCGGCGCCAGCGCCGAGGCGAATCCTTCTTCAACGGTGCCGAGCTTCCGGCCATTGCGGAAGCGAACGGTCATCAATGGTTGTTCGACAATAACTCCGGCATTCAGCCTATGTTGCTGGGCGACTGCTGGCTTGGCGATGCGCCAGATTCCGCCTGTTTCAGGCACCAGCCGACGGAAGCGGTCGTACGCCTTGAGCGCATAGCCGCCAGTCGCAATGAAACTGAGGATCTCATCGAACCGCTCCCGTTCGAAACCGGCATAAGGCGCTGCGGATCGGATTTCCACGAGGAGCTCATCCTCTTGGAACGGAGCCGCGATGGCCATTGCGAGAATGTGCTGGGCAAGGACGTCGGTCGCTCCGGCGCGGAACACTTCAGGGTCGAGCTCTCCATCGTCAATCGCGTCAAGTGCGGCGCGACCTTCGAGATATTCGAAGCGGTTGCCCGGGACGAGAATGCCCTTGCTCGGTTCATCGAGCCGGTGGTTGGCGCGTCCGATCCGCTGCAGCAGTCGCGACGAGCCCTTGGGCGCACCCATTTGGACGACCAGGTCGACGTCGCCCCAGTCGATCCCGAGGTCCAGGCTCGCCGTTGCAACCAGTCCGCGCAATTTGCCCGCGGCCATTGCCGCTTCGACCTTGCGCCGCGCCTCGACCGAAAGGCTGCCGTGGTGGATTCCGATCGGCAGCGCTTGCTCGTTCTCGTCCCACAGCTTCTGAAAGATCAGCTCGGCGAGCCCGCGTGTGTTACAGAAGACGAGCGTGGTCTTGTGCTGCTCAATGAGGCGCATCACGTCGACGATTGCATGATAGCCCGAATGACCGCCCCACGGGATCCTGTTCTCGGGGATGAGAATCGACAGGTCCGGCTCGGCCCCAGTCTCGCCGGTCACGAGTTCGATCAGGTCCATGTCCGCGTCGGGCGCGAGCCAGGAGCGGTAGGCGTCAGGGTCGCTGATCGTCGCCGAGAGACCAACGCGCCGCAGCGCCGGCGCAAACTTCTGCAGTCGCGCAATGGACAGCGACAGCAGGTCGCCCCTTTTCTCTTTGGCGAAACCGTGCAGCTCGTCGACGACGATTGTCCGTAGGCCCTCGAACATCCGCGCCGAGTCCGGATAGCTCAGCAGCAGACTTAAGGATTCGGGCGTAGTCAGAAGCATTTGCGGCGGCTCGATCCGCTGGCGCGCCTTGCGGTTTGACGGAGTATCGCCGGTGCGCGTCTCGACCCGGATCGGAAGCCGCATCTCCTCGATTGGGCCGATCAAATTGCGCTGGACGTCGACTGCCAGCGCTTTCAGCGGCGAAACATAGAGTGTGTGCAAGCCCTCGGTCGGCTGCTCGGCAAGCTCGCAGATGCTCGGCAGAAATCCCGCGAGCGTCTTGCCGGCGCCCGTCGCGGCGACCAGCAGCGCGCTTCGTCCGGA
>DASVYN010000200.1:0-1617 GCA_036392155.1 Sphingomicrobium sp. | reverse complement strand
AAGCAGCTGTACCGTGTCTCCCGGCCGAACCCTTTCCACATGGATGATGCGGGGACGGATCGCTCCAGCTTCGGCTGGAGTGATGCGCCGGAGCGAGTTGATCATCGGCACGAATGGTCCGACGCCATAGCCTCCAGGCGTGAGCATCACGAAATAGTAGATTCGCTGCGGGTCCCACTGATAGGCGGCGACGCTCGCGTCGATCAGGCCGGACTCGGTGTTGACGCGAGCCGTCGTGATCTCCGCCGGCATTCCGTTGATCACCATGTGCCGCGGCGGCGGCACGGCAATATTGAACTCGCCGCGGGTCAGACTGCGAAACGCGAGCAGGATCGCATTGTCGAGCGTGCCGCCATATCGTCCGCCCCGGAACTGCGCCTTTCCGGCTGATCCCGAGATGGTTACCGCTTCGGTGCCGTTGGACATCAGATAGCCCTGCGGGACGCTGAACTGGATCCTGAGGTCCGGATGGGTGAAGGTCGGGCCTTCGATCACCCCTTGAGCTGGATCGTCGTCGACATAGACTCCCTCGATTTCACTGAGGAAGACGTCGCGATCGCGGATGCCCGTTCCGAGCCGCCCGGTCGCTTGCGCTTCGGCCAGCGCTCGCTCCATCCGGTTTTGGCTCAATGGATGGGTGCTCGCCCATTCCGGAACCTGGCGGTTGGTCCGGCCCTGGACCCGCAATTGGAGCGCAGTATTGCGGGATAGCGCTGCCAGAATGCCTGCAGCGCCGGCCGGGTCATATCCGGCCGCGGTCATATATCTAAGACCCAGTGTATCGGCCTCATATTCCTGCTCGCGCGAAAAGCTCAGCAGATCGAGCGTCGAGCGGGCAGTGAGGACATTGCTTACGCCGGGCCCGAAAATCGCTCCGATGATCTGGCCGAACACTCCGAGCGGGTTTCGCTCGGCATATTGTTCGCGAATATGTGCGTGGTTGGCCGCAATGTGCCCGACCTCATGGCCGAGCGCGAAGGCGAGCTCGGATTCATCGTCCATCAGCCCGAGCAGCTGGCGAGTGATGTAGACATAGCCTCCGGGCACTGAGAAAGCGTTTTCAACCGCCGAGTTGAGCGTTGTGAAGTGAAGCGCCTGGCCCGGGTTTGCGACGCCCGAGAAAGCGGCGACGCGGCGGCCGATGGATTGGACGTAAGCGGCGCGCTGACCCGTTTCGGCGCCGCCGAGCTCCTTGACCAGCTCGGAATGCTCGCGCTGTGCTTCGGCGACATCCTGTGGATTGAGATAGCGCAGCTGTTGCGCCGCGGCCGGCGCGATTGCCAGCGCGGCTGCGGCAAACAGCAATACGATTCTACGCATGTGCTGACCCACTCTCCCGTTTCGCACGCGAACTAAGCGCGGCGATTTTGAACGGAGAATGACTGCTGCGAGTTCCTCGCCCCGCTTCAGCCGATCGCGAGAAACTTGGCGCGGCGCTGCGCGCGGAGCTCGTCGGGCCCGAGCTTGCTGCAGCCGTCGAGCTCTTCGATCAGCGCACCTTTCAAGGCGCCGATCGCTGTCTCCGGATCGCGATGCGCACCGCCCAAAGGCTCGTCGATAATGCGGTCGATGACCCCGAGTGCCTGCTGGTCCTGCGCTGTGATCTTCATTGCTTCT
>DASVYN010000199.1:0-11188 GCA_036392155.1 Sphingomicrobium sp. | reverse complement strand
GGCTTTCTGCTAATCAAACATATCGAGGCGCTGCTCGGCGATCCCAAAGTCGTGGCGGTTGCGTTCATTTTAGGCGGCATCGCAATCCTGGTAATCGAGCGGCTGGTAAAGCGGGCCGACGTCGTCGGGGTCGCTGAAATGCCGCTCAGGACCGCGCTTGCGGTCGGACTGGCCCAGTGCCTCGCGATGATCCCCGGCGTCAGCCGCTCGGGCGCGACCATCATGGGCGCGCTCTCTCTCGGCGTGGAGCGTCGCACCGCGGCAGAATTCAGCTTCTTCCTTGCGATCCCGACCATGCTGGGCTCGACGACGCTCGAGTTCTTGCGCCATCGTCACGAAATCATGTCGGGCGGCGGTGTCGGCTTCGGCACAATCGCCGTTGGGTTTGTCGTCAGCTTCCTCGTTGCGATCGTCGTCGTCCGCGCCTTCGTCCATTACATTTCGCGCCACGGCTTCGCACCCTTCGCCTGGTATCGCATCGCAGCGGGGATCGCCGCGCTCGCCTGGCTTGCGATAAGGTAAAGTTTAACTTGCGTATGTAGCGTGCCGGGCTGATAATTCAGCGACTTAGACGGTGACTGCTATGCGTAAGAACCTTTTGATCTTCCCGCTGCTGCTGTGTGCAACGCCGGCCGTGGCCCGGCCGGTGCCGCAGCTTCCGCCCGAACTCACCGATCCGCAAACCGCGCAGAAGCTCGCCAATGCCGTGCAGCTGCTCTCCCAGGCCTTCCTCAACGTCAGGGTTGGCGAAGTGAAGGCCGCGCTCGAAGGTCGTGAGGCGTCGCCGCAGGAGCGCAACATGACGGTAGGCGACCTTGCTCGCCAAAGGGATCCGGATTTCGATCGGCACATGCAGCAACGCGTCGCAAGCGTGGGACCGATCGTGAAGCAGGGCGTCAAAACGCTCAACCAGACGCTGCCGGCGATCATGCATGACCTTGCGGACGCGGAGAAGTCGCTCGATCGGGCAGTCGCGAATTTGCCCGACCCGACCTATCCCAGGCGCTAGACGCACCGCAACCAGCCGCTAAAGCTGCCGCGGCATGTGGCAGCTCTTCCAATTCCCGCTGTGCCCGTTTTCCCGCAAGGTCCGGCTCGTTCTCGCCGAGAAGGGCATCGGCCATGAGCTTGTGCGCGAGAATCCTTGGGAGAAGCGCGACGAGTTCATCGACCTGAACCCGGCCGGCGAGACTCCGGTGATGGTCGAGCCCGACCAGGGGGTCACCCTCATCGGATCGCAGCCGATCGTCGAATATTTCGATGAGACCGTCGACCGGATGCCGATGGTCCACGGCAATGCCGCGCTTCGCGCCGAGATCCGGCGGATGACCGAATGGTTCGACATCAAGCTCTATCGAGAGGCAGTCGAGCCGCTGATGAACGAACGAATGAGGAAGCGGCTGGTCAACCGCGAGTCACCGGATACGCGGATCCTGCGCGAGGCGATGCGCACTGCCTCCGAGCATCTCGATTATCTCGACTATCTACTCGACCACCGCCGCTGGCTTGCCGGGCCAGGTCTTAGCCTCGCCGACTTCACCGCTGCGGCGCATTTGAGCGTGATTGATTATCTCGGCGCGCTCGACTGGCGCGGACATAAACAGACCAAAGACTGGTATGCGGTGATGAAGTCTCGTCCGGGCTTCCGTCCGCTGCTCGGTGAGCGGATGGAGGTGATCGTTCCTCCCTCGCACTACGATAAGGTTGATTTTTAGGACGCGGAGCGACGGTTATTTCCGCGCAGCTGACAGGAATGCCGCTTGCGGCTGTTCAGTGTTGGTGAAGCGAGTTGATCGCCGTGTTTCTACTCGCTGCCGGCGCGCTGCTTCGGATCCCCTGGCGGACGCAATTGCGCAGGATCGCCCGAAATCGGATTCTGGTTTGCGGTTCTCGCAATCCTCCTCGTCGCTACCGATTGCCGAAGCCCTCTCGACGTTACGAAGAGCAGAAGGCAATTGCTGCAGCCGCAACAATTGGCGGACCGCCGGCGCGCGCCCAGGTCAAACCGATCGAACTTTCCGGCGGAGCCAAGAGCAACCGGTTCATGCTCTTTGTTTCCGTCAAATTCTGGCAGAGCGGACGGCGTCTAGGCTGCGATTAGAGCCCCGCGGTAAACTTGGTCCTCCAGAGTCCGCCCGGCGCCGAGCGCGACGCAACTCATTGGGTCGTCGGCGACGTGGACCGGAAGTCCAGTCGCATCCTGCAGCACCGTGCAGAGCTCACGTAGAAGCGAGCCGCCGCCGGTCATCGTGATGCCCTGGTCGATTACATCCGCCGCAATCTCCGGCTGCGTGTGCTCGAGGGCGATCCGAACGACCTCGACGATCTGGTTGACGGGCTCGCTGAGTGCATCGGCGACCTGGGCCTGGCTGAGCTCGATTTCACCGGGCATTCCGCGTCCGACATCGCGCCCGCGCACCAGGGCGGTGAGCCCTTTGCCGTCGCCCGGCCGGACGGCCGATCCGATCTCCAGCTTTACGCGCTCGGCCGTGCCTTCGCCGATCAGCAGATTGAAATTGCGACGAACGTAGGAGGCGATCGCATCGTCCATCTTGTCGCCGCCGACGCGAGACGAGCGGCACAAGGCGAGCCCTTGAAGGGAGATAACCCCGACTTCGGTCGTGCCCCCGCCGATGTCCACGACCATCGAGCCGATCGGCTCGGCGACCGGGAGCCCAGCCCCCAGCGCCGCTGCCATCGGCTCCTCGATGAGCGACACGCGGTCGGCGCCGGCATTCGTGACCGCGTCGCGGATCGCACGCCGTTCGACATTGGTCGCGCCCGAAGGAATGCAGATCACCACCTCCGGCCCGCGCGAAAAGCGACTCGGTCCGCCATGCGCCTTGCGAATGAAATGCTTGATCATCTCCTCGGCGACCTCGAGGTCGGCGATAACCCCAGCGCGCAAAGGGCGGATGGTGCGGATGTTTTCGGGAGTCTTGCCCATCATCAGCTTGGCATCGTCCCCGACCGCGCGCACTTTACGGACGCCATTCTCCACCTCCATCGCAACGACCGAAGGTTCGCTCGTGACGATGCCCTGACCCCGCACATATACGACCGTATTGGCCGTACCCAGATCGATGGCCATGTCGCGAGTGGAGAAATTAAAGAGTGAACGCATAACTGCCCGCCCCGAAAACGAATCTGAATTTCCAAAGGCTTAGGGGCGATTGGCGCGGGTGCCACATGGTTAATGACGGTTAAAAGCCGGGCGTTGCCTTAACGGGTTGAGCTGAGCTTATTATCGACGAACTGCCGACACCAGATAATTCAGGCGAGTGTCGTCGCTGAGGTGAAGTCCCCGCGTCAGCGACCAGGCGATCCCTTCGATATCGAGGCATTTGAGGCCCGCGTCAGAAAGCAGCGCCTTCATCCGCTGCGGGTCAATGAACTTTTCAAAGTCGTGGGTTCCCTTGGGAATCTGTCCAAATCCCTCGCCGATGGTGATCATCATCAACCGCGACCAGCTGGTCCGGTTTGGAGTCGCCAACACCAGCAGGCCATCAGGAGCGAGTCGCTTCGCCAATGCGCTCACGAATGCCGCCGGATCGGCGACATGTTCGATCACCTCCATGCAGGTGATCAGTTCGAAACGACCTTCGAGCTCCTGCACCTCGCCCGAGCGATAGTCGATCTTCAGCCCCATCGCGGAGGCATGCTCTTGCGCGACTTCGATGAGCTCAGGTGCGGCATCGATACCAGTCACGCTTGCGCCGAGCCGGGCCAGGGGCTCACAAAGCAGTCCCGCGCCGCAGCCAACGTCGAGTGCACTCCTGCCTTCGAGCGGTGTGCGGACGCGCTCATCGCACTGCCAATGCTGGTCGATCTGGTCGCGAAGATATTTGAGCCGCACCGGATTGAGCTTGTGCAATATCGCCTCGGACCCGTTGGGATCCCACCAATCGCGCGCGTGGGCGGCGAATTGCCTGACCTCTTGGATGACGATGCTCGTTTCACTCATGCACACTTCCAATGCCCTGTGGGCTTGCAAAGGGGAAGGGAGCTGTGCGTTTGGGGTCCGATGGATCATTTTCAATTGAAGAACGGCGAACTCTATTGCGAGGAAGTGCCGCTTGCCGACATCGCGACGGGGGTCGGCACCCCTGTCTATGTCTATTCGAGAGCGACCATGTGCCGTCACGTCGCGGCCCTGCGCCAGGCGCTGGAGCCGCTCCCGGACCCGCTGATCGCTTATGCTGTCAAGGCCAATCCCAACAGCGCGGTGATCGCGACGCTTGCGAAGTCCGGTCTTGGTGCCGACGTCGTGTCGGGGGGCGAGTACATGCGTGCAAGGGCAGCGGGTGTACCGGCCGAGAAGATCGTCTTCTCGGGAGTCGGCAAGACCGCCGAGGAGATGCGGCGCGCCCTCGAAAGCTCCCTTTATCAATTCAATCTCGAATCGCTCGACGAGGCCGAGATGCTGTCGGGGGTCGCAACTGCTTTGGGTCGAACCGCGCCGGTCGGCTTCCGCGTCAACCCAGATGTCGCAGCGGGGGGTCACGCGAAGATCACAACGGGCGCCGCCGAGAACAAGTTCGGGATCGCAATTTCCGAAGCTGCTGACGCTTATGCACGAATTGCTAATCTTCCCGGCCTCGAGGTGCAGGGAGTCGCGGTCCATATCGGCAGCCAGCTCACGAGCCTTGAGCCGCTCGAGCGGGCCTTCACTCGCGTCGGGGACCTGATCGGCAACTTGCGCTCGCACGGTCACGACATCCGGGTGGCCGACCTGGGCGGGGGTCTTGGTGTGCCTTACGATCCGGCGCTGCCGCCGCCCCCCAGTCCGGCCGATTATGGCATGATGGTCCGCCGGGTTACCGATGGCTGGGGCGTGCGCCTGATATTCGAGCCAGGGCGGCTCATCGTCGGCAACGCCGGGGTGCTGCTTTCGCGCGTGATACGCGTGAAACCGGGCGCGACGGACCCATTCGTGATCGTCGATGCGGCAATGAACGATCTGATGCGGCCGGCGCTATACGACGCCTGGCATCGGATCGAAGCCGTGCGGCCCACCGGCAGCCAGCGCACCGCCAATGTCGTCGGACCGGTCTGCGAGACCGGCGACACCTTTGCGACCGGCCGCACCATGGACCATGTGGCTGCCGGTGATCTCGTCGTTTTCCGCACCGCCGGCGCATATGCTGCGGCCATGTCGAGCACCTACAACTCGCGACCGCTGACACCCGAAGTGCTGGTGGACGGCGAGAGATGGGCTGTGGTCCGTCCCCGGGTCGATGTCGAAGCATTGATCGCCGGTGACTGCATTCCCGATTGGCTCGGCGGTTGCGCGAACGAGAGCAGCAGCTAAAGCCCCGCGCAAATGGCGCGCATCGTAATGAAATTCGGCGGCACCTCGATGGCGGGCATCGAGCGCATCCGCCATGTCGCCGAGCTCGTGAAGCGCGAGGCCGAGCGCGGCAACCAGCTCGCAGTCGTCGTCTCCGCAATGGCCGGAGAGACCGACCGGCTCGTTCAGCTCTGCAAGGAGGCGGCCCCGCTTTACGATCCGCGCGAATATGATGTCGTGGTCGCGTCCGGCGAGCAGGTCACTTCCGGACTCCTTGCAATCACCCTTTCCGGAATGGGGCTCAACGCCCGCTCCTACATGGGATGGCAGCTGCCGATCCGCGCTTCTGGCCATAGCTCGGCGCTGATCGACCATATCGACGGACAAGTGCTCGAAGAGGTGTTTGCGCAGGGAGGGATCGCTGTGATCCCGGGTTTCCAGGGAGTCACTGCCGCAGGGGATCTGGCGACCCTTGGCCGGGGCGGCTCCGATACTTCCGCAGTCGCACTGGCAGTCGCGGTCAATGCCGACCGCTGCGATATCTACACGGACGTCGAGGGAGTCTTCACCACCGATCCGCGAATCGTCCCGCGGGCGCGCAAGCTCGGCGCAATCACCTATGAGGAAATGCTGGAGCTGGCGTCGGTCGGGGCCAAGGTCCTGCAGACTCGGTCGGTCGGTCTTGCGATGCGCTACAACATGGCATTGCAGGTCCTTTCGTCCTTCGAAGACAAGCCGGGGACTCTTATCGTCTCTGATGACCAAATCGAGGAACTCAACATGGAACAGCAGCTCATCACGGGCATCGCTCATGACAAGAATGAGGCGCGGGTCACACTGACCGGACTTCCGGACAGACCTGGCACTGTTGCAATGATTTTCGGGCCGCTCGCGGCTGCGAGCATCAACGTCGACATGATCGTCCAGAGCGGCGCGGGAATGGGCGGGGTGAGCACGCTGACCTTCACGGTTCCGACTGCGTCGCTCGCGCATGCGGTCGCGGCGCTCGAGAAGGTGCAGGAGGCGATCGGCTTCGAAAAGATTTTGACCGACACCAATGTCGTGAAAGTCAGCGCCGTTGGAATCGGGATGCGGTCCAATGCGGGAATTGCGTCCAAGATGTTCGAAACTTTGGCCGAGCGTGGGATCAACATCCTTGCAATCTCAACCTCGGAGATCAAAGTGTCCGTGCTGATCGCGGAGGAATATACCGAGCTCGCAGTCCGCGTTCTCCACACCGCCTTCGGGCTCGATGCCCAGGAACAAGCTGCGTGAGCGGCGAAGGCCTGATCGCCGAACCGCGTGCTGTTCACGCCTCGGTCGGCCATGTGCGCCTGAAAGAGCTGATGCACCGCGGGACCGAGTTCCTCGGCTGCGAAGTCGCGATCATGGGCGGCGCAATGAGCTGGGTCTCCGAGCGCAACCTCGTCTCCGCAATTTCCAACGCGGGCGGCTTTGGAGTGATCGCCTGCGGTGCGATGGGCCCTCAGCTGCTCGACACCGAGATTGCCGAGACCAAAGCGCGCACGACGCGCCCCTTCGGCGTCAACCTCATCACCATGCATCCGCAACTGGCCGAGCTGATCGATGTTTGCGCGAAGCACAATATCGGCCATGTCGTGCTCGCCGGCGGGCTTCCGCCGGCCAGCGCGATCGACCGGATCAAGCTTGGCGGGGCCAAGCTCATGGCTTTCGCGCCTGCACTCGCGCTAGCCAAGAAGCTGATGCGCTCGGCCGTCGACGCGCTGGTGATCGAGGGCATGGAGGCGGGCGGCCATATCGGCCCAGTCTCGACTTCGGTCCTCGCGCAGGAAATCCTGCCCAATGTTGCGAAGGACATTCCGGTTTTCGTCGCTGGGGGGATCGGCCGCGGCGAAGCGATCGCTGCTTATCTCGAGATGGGCGCGGTCGGAGTCCAGCTCGGCACCCGTTTCGTCTGCGCGAGCGAGAGCATCGCGCATCCCAATTTCAAGAAGGCGTTCATCCGGGCTTCGGCCCGCGACGCGATCCCGAGCGTCCAAATCGACCAGCGCCTGCCGGTCATTCCGGTGCGTGCGCTCAAGAATCGCGAAATGGAGCGTTTCGCGGCAAAGCAGCGCGAGGTCGCCGATCTGCTGGACAGGGGCGACATCGAAATGGCCGAGGCACAGCTCCAGATCGAGCATTATTGGGCTGGGGCGCTGCGCCGGGCAGTCATCGACGGCGACGTCGAAACCGGCTCGGTGATGGCCGGACAGTCAGTCGGGATGGTCAACCGCGAGGAGCCGGTCGCCGCGATTATTCAGGAACTGGTCGACGAAGCTGCGGCTGCGCTCGAGAGTCGCGGCTAAGCGGCGCGCTGCTGGGTAACTCGCTCGGCCAAGGGATAGAGCAGGTCGTTCTCGCGCTCGATCCGAGCGCCAAGTGCGCCGAACAACCGCGTCGCTTCGTCGCGAAACACGTCGAACATCGAATCGATGGCGCTTGGCCCCGACCAGCGTTGGGCGAAATCTTCGAATTCGGGCGCCAGCGTACCTGTTTCGCAAGAGAACAGATGAGCAAGCGCAGCGGCTTCGCCGTCGCCGCTTCGCATCATCGACGGGTAGAGGATCGTGTCTTCGAAGGCGAAATGGACCCGCAGCAGGACGTTGAGCTTGCCAATCAGGCGCGCGATCGGGATCGCATCATATTGATCGCGATAGAACGAGACGCGGGACATGATCGATGCGGCCATCTGTTCGGCAGCGTCATGCTGCTGCCGCAGGCTCTCGATCTTGCCGGCCATTCTTTCCACCCGCAGTGCTCCTCAAGTCCGACAATTGGTCCAGCGCACGTAAACAGCGGCTGATCTGTTGATCCGTTTCGGATCATTTCGTCAGCGGGCGTAGCCGTGCTCGCCGATCCTCACCCAGGCGCCGCTCGTTGCGTCGCCGACGCACGTTTCGCTCATTTGCTTAGAGTATAGACTAAGATGAGCGCGGCCAGCGCCTCTCACTGCAGGAAAGGTCCAAGGCCAATCTGGCGCGGATGGTTCGCTACCAGCCGGCGACCTTAAGAAGCTGATTGGGCCGCTGTCGGGGATAAATGGAAAAGCTCGTATATAATTCTCAATGGAAGCCCCGCTGGGCAGCGACGTCTCCACATGGATCGTGTATCAGTTTGAGTGATCAAACGATATTTTACGGCTTTGCGGCTAAGCCGCTTCTGCCGCCGGAGTCACGATCACCCGGTGAGGGCACTATGCGGAACAGAAAGAGAACACTTTCAATTATATTCGAAATATTTCACACCTATTTTGGAACTGAACCAACTCGAAAGTTCCAATATTAAGCCGACGTGCCCACTTCTTCCGCGTCAGCGGGTTAGCGATTCAATCCGCCGAGAGATTCAAATTAAGAGAAAAAGAGTCTAGCGCTCGCCCATGCCGCTCTCCGCCGCCACTTCCGCCCGCGAGATCCTGACCGGTCTCCATGCGATTATGGCGAAACGCGGCTCGGCCCAGAACAAGCTCGATCAGGTCGCCGACCTGATCGCCGACAAGATGCGGAGCGACGTCTGCTCAATTTATTTGTTGCGTGACAATTTCCTGGAGCTGTTCGCCACCCACGGCCTCAGAAAAGAGGCGGTGCACGTCACTCGGCTGCGCATGGGCGAAGGCCTGGTCGGCACGATCGCCGCCGAAGGACGCGTCCTCAACCTTGCCGAGGCCGCGGAGCATCCCGCCTTCCTGTACAAGCCCGAAACCGGCGAAGAGCGCTTCCACAGCTTCGCCGGCGTTCCGATCGTCCGGCTCGAGAGTCCGGTCGGCGTTCTTGCAGTTCAGCATGCCGAGCCTCGGCGCTACGAAGATGTCGAGATCGAGGCGCTGCAGACGGTCGCGATGGTGCTTTCGGAAATGATCGCCGGCGCCCGGCTGGTCGACGGCGCGCGGCGCGGACGACTCCGGGGCGGCGGACCGCTTCGTCTGCCTGGGCTCAAGCTCGTCTCCGGAATGGCCAGGGGTCAGGCCGTGTTCCACGAGCCCCGTATCGTCGTTGAACATACGGTCGCTGAAGACATCGAGGCCGAGCGCGAGCGCGTCTATTCGGCCTTTCGCAAGATGCGCGAGCAGATCGACAATATGGCTCGCGACGCGGAGTTCGGCACGACCGGCGAGCATCAGGAGATCCTCGAGACCTATCGCATGTTCGCCTATGATGAAGGCTGGTCGCGGCGGATCAACGCGGCGATCGACAGCGGCCTTACTGCTGAAGCGGCGATCGAGCGTGTCCAGCAACGCACCCGCGCCCGAATGCAGGAAATTGACGATCCGCTGCTGCAGGAGCGGATGCACGATCTTGAGGATTTGTCGAACCGGCTGCTTCGCATCGTCTCCGGCCGGATTGGCACTGCGGCCCAAACCGGTCTGACCCGCGATTCGGTGCTGATTGCGCGAAATCTCGGCCCGGCCGAGCTGCTCGAATATGACCGGCGGCGTCTCAAGGGCGTGCTGCTCGAGGAAGGCTCGCTGACCTCGCATATGACGATCGTCGCTCGAGCGATCGGCGTTCCGGTTCTCGGCAGGCTTCACGATATCCGCCATAGCGTCGAGGAGGGCGAGACAATCCTCGTCGACGGCGACAACGGCAGCATCATCATCCGGCCTGATCGCAAGCTGCTCGCCGGCTTCGAGCACCGCATGACGATGAGTCAGCAGCGGCGCGCGGAATTTGCCGCAGTCAAGAACTTGCCCGCACGGACGATCGACGGGGTCGAGGCGAGCGTCATGGTCAATGCCGGGCTCGCCGAAGATGCAGTCGCACTGCCGATGACCGGCGCCGAGGGCATCGGGCTTTTCCGCACCGAGTTCCAATTTCTGGTTTCCGCGACGCTGCCGGGCCGTGACCGTCAGCTCAGGCTGTACACCAAGGTCCTCGAAGCGGCCGGCGATCGGCCGGTCGTGTTCCGCACGGTCGATATCGGCGGCGACAAGGCGCTGCCGTACCTTACCGACGACGCCGAGGAACAAGCGGAGAACCCAGCCATGGGCTGGCGTGCACTGCGCCTTTCGCTCGACCGTTCGACACTGATGAAGGCGCAGGCGCGGGCGCTCATTGAAGCCTCAGCCGGGCGCGTTCTCAAGGTCATGTTTCCAATGATTTCGGAGCCGTGGGAATATGAAGAGGCGCGGGGGCTGTTCGAAGAACAGGTCGACTGGGCGCGAAAGGGGCACCGCAAGCTCCCGAAAAAAATCGAATTCGGGGCGATGCTCGAAGTGCCGAGCCTTGCCGAAATGCTCGACCAGCTCCTACCCCGCGTGAGCTTCCTCTCGATCGGCACCAACGATCTCACCCAGTTCCTCTTCGCCGCCGATCGTTCCGATCCGCGGCTCGCCGAACGTTACGATTGGCTGAGCCCCGCAATCTTGAGATTTTTGAAACGCGTCCTCGATCGGGCGCGCGCTGCGGATGTACCGGTGCGGATCTGCGGAGAAATGGCGGGCCGTCCGCTCGAAGCTATGGCACTGGTCGGAATCGGCGCTCAAAACTTCTCCATAACGCCGGCCGGAGTCGGGCCGTTGAAGGCAATGATCCGCTCGCTGGATGCTTCGGCGATCCGAGGCCGCATGGAGCAATTGCTGGCCCGCCCCCCAAGAGACGTTCGCAAGGCATTGAGCGACTGGGCGCGACGACATGGCGTCGTCATCGGCTAACGAGCGGTTGACACTCGGCGCTCAGCCTTCAAACAGGGCATATGGCCAAGCGCGATCCCGAACCCGAGCCGATGGACGAAGAGCTGGCTGAAACCGAGCTTCCGACGGTCGGAGAGCGGCTCCGAGCAGCGCGCGAGGAGCGAGGCCTCAGCCTTGAGGATGTCGCAGCGCAGACCCGAATTCCGCAGCGGCATCTGGTCGCCATCGAGAACGCCGATTGGGATAGC
>DASVYN010000198.1:0-4893 GCA_036392155.1 Sphingomicrobium sp. | reverse complement strand
CGCGGACGGGTTCCGGCGATGGGTTTTACTTCGACGATCGCCTTGCCGCCTTCCCTGGTGACGCGCACGGAGGTTTCGGGCGATGCGCCGAAGAGTGCGCAATCGGCCATGGAAACGAAGAACATGTACGGGCTGCGGTCGATCGAACGCACGCGCGCGAAAGCGGACAGCGGATCGGTACAGGGAGCGCTGAACGTCCGCGAAGGCACGATCTGATAGACGTCGCCGGCGAGGATATGCTCTTTGAGTTTGCTGACCGCCGAGGCATAGGCTTCATCGTCGAGATCGACAGAAACGTCAGCCGGCACACCGGGTGCCGGTTTGAGCGTCCGTACATCATTGGAGCGAAAGGCGAGGTCCGCAAGCCGCTCGACGGCCGAATTGTGTCCGCGCCTGCGCTGCTCTTCGTCGCCCAAGTCGAATGAAGTGCAGATCAGCCGCGGTGTTAGCCGCGGCTCGGCGACGATTGCGGATTCCGCTAGCCAGAAAACAAAATCGGGAAAACCGGTCGGATCTTCCGCATTGGCCGGAAGCTCCTCGAACAGATCGACATGATCGAAGGCCATGACTCCAATCAGGCAGACGGTCATGGGCTCTTCCGGCGTATCGCTGCGAAAAGCGTTCGCAATCGTTCGCAGCACATCGAATGGCGACTGAGCGAGCAGTCGACGCTCAGCGTCGGGTTCACGGGTTCGTTCAAAGCGAAGCACGAGCCGCTCGTCGGTGCTCGAAACGACTCGGTCCGCAAGCCGCCGCTGCACCAACTCCAGCGCTGGGCGGCCGCTGGCGGAAAGCGCATCCAGAGCCACCTCGCCGCCTCGACATTCGATCCTGACCGCAGCGCTATCCAGGATGATACTCTTTCCGGCGGTGGTTTCGAGCAGCATCGTGTCGATGCGCCGACCGCCCTCGCTCAGCTGGGCGTAGAGCGCGAGCAGGTCGACCGGGCCAGCCAGACGCCGGCTGATCGCTCGCGCAGTTCCGCCTGCGACTTCACTCATTGCGTTCATGCGAGGTCTCGCCCAACTGCAGCGAGCACCTGCCGAAGGCTGGCCATCAAGGTTTCGAACTGGTGCGGGTAGAGCGACTGCGCGCCGTCCGACCACGCCTCGGGAGGGCTCTCATGGACTTCGACGAGAAGTCCGTCGGCCCCGCACGCCGCCGCGGCGAGCGACATCGGAATGACCAGGTCACGAACGCCGGTCCCGTGCGACGGATCGACCAGCACCGGCAGATGCGTCTTCTGTTTCATATAAGCGACCGCGTTGAGATCCAGCGTGTTGCGCGTGACGGTCTCGAACGTGCGGATGCCGCGTTCGCAGAGGATCACCTGCTCGTTGCCCGCGGCGAGGAGATATTCCGCGGCGAGCAGCAGGTCCTCGACCCTCGCAGCCAGGCCGCGCTTCAGAAGCACCGGCTTGCGGACCTTGCCCAGCGCCTTGAGCAGCGAGAAGTTTTGCATGTTGCGCGCCCCGACCTGGAGCATGTCCGCCATATCCGCGACCACCTCCACGTCGGCCGTGTCCATCACCTCGGTAACGACCGGCAGCTCGAGCTCGTCGCCGATCTTGCGCAACGTCGTGAGGCCCTCGGGCCCATGCCCCTGGAAGGAATAAGGGCTGCTCCGCGGCTTATAGGCACCGGCGCGGATGCCAATCGCGCCCGCATTGCCGACCGCCGCAGCGCTGATGCGGAGCCGTTCCTCCGTCTCGACCGCGCAAGGTCCGGCGATCACTGCAAAGCCGACTCCGCCGATGTTCGCCTTGCCGAACCGCACGACCGTGTCGTGCGGGTGCATTTCGCGACTGACGAGCTTGTAGGGCGACAGGATCGGCTTGATCGATTCGACCATCGGGTGGCCGTCAAGACCAAGCTCGGCAAGCACCCGCTCGTCGCCGAGCGCGCCCAGCACAACCCTTTCGCTGCCCGGCATGTAGAGGGGCTTGAGGCCCTTCTCCTCGATCCTTCCGAGGATTTCCTGGGCAGTTTGTTCGGTGGCTTCGCGTTTCAGAACGATGATCATGTCGAAATTCCGTCGATTGAAGGCATGAAAAAACCCGCCGGGTTGCGGCGGGTCCTGAGAGCTTCGGGCTGGAAGAGCTGCTCTTCCCGCTATCCGTTCACTGGGCGCGCCGCATCGATGGCTGGGAACCAGCGCCACCAATTCCATGCGGTGCGAACCTGAAGCATCGGACAAAGCATGCTATGCCGCGGCGCCCTGGTCAACCGTCCGAATGAAGAAATCACCGAAGTGCTCGCCGGGCTCTCGGGATCGCGCATAGGCGGACAGCAGTTCCGACAGAATCGCGAGGATGCGCTCCTCGCCGATATTTTCTGCGAAGAGACGGTTCAGCCGCTCGCCGTGAAAGCCGCCCCCGAGCCACAGATTATATTTGCCCGGCGCCCGGCCGGTCAACGCGACCTCGGCAACATAGGGCCGCGAGCAACCGTTTGGGCAGCCGCTCGCCCGGATCGTGATCGGCTCCTGCGACAGGCCGTTCCTTTCGAGGATCTCATCGATCTTCGTGACCAGATCGGGCAGATAGCGTTCAGCCTCGGCCATCGCGAGCGGGCAGGTCGGAAGCGCGACGCAAGCGATGGAATTTAGCCGAAGCGCGCTTTGGCCGTTGCTTTCGCCCAGGCCGTGTTCGGCAAGCAGAGCCTCGATCTGTCGTCGGTCCTCGGGTGCAACTCCGGCAATGATCAGACTCTGGTTCGGAGTCAGACGGAATTTGCCCTTATGGACCTTCGCGATTGCGCGAAGGCCGGCCATGATCGAGCGCCCGGGCAGGTCCGAGACACGGCCGTTCTCGATGAACAGGCCGAAGTTGAAAAGACCGCGATCGGTCTTGCGCCAGCCATAGCGGTCGCCGTTGGACTCGAATGCGAACGGCCGCGCCGGCTCGAATGGCGCATCCATGCGCCGCTCGATCTCGGTTTTGATGAAATCGAGACCCTTGTCGTCGATCGTATATTTGAACCGCGCCCGCGGGCGCTCGACGCGATTGCCGTAATCGCGCTGGACAGCCATCACCGCGTCCGCACAAGCGATCAGCCGGTCCTTGGGGATGAAGCCCACCAAGTCGGCAAGCCGCGGATAAGTGCGCGGCTCATTGTCCGTGCGGCCCATGCCGCCGCCGATCGTGACATTGAACCCTTCGATCCCGCCTGGACCCGCAACAGCGATCAGGCCGAGATCCTGCGTGTAGATGTCGATGTCATTGGACGGGGGAATGGCAAAGCCGATCTTGAACTTCCGCGGGAGATACTGGCGCCCGTAGAACGGCTCTTCATTCTCGCTCGTCGCGATGCGCTCCTCGCCGTACCAGATCTCATGATAGGCGTGGGTCTTGGGGATCACATGGTCGCTGAGCTGCCGTGACAAGGCAGCCACCTCTGCATGCACGTCCGAATCCGCAGGATCGGCCGTCGCCATCACTCCGCGCGAATCGTCGCCGCAGGCGGCGATGGTGTCGAGCAGCACGTCGTGCAGCCCCTGGATGGTCGGCCTGATGTCTTCCTTGACGACCCAGTGGAACTGGAACGTCTGCCGCGTTGTCAGGCGGATGGTATTGCCGCCGTGCGCCTGCGCCAGCTCGTCGATCTTCAGCCACTGCTCCGGCGTGCAAACCCCGCCCGGCAGCCGCACCCGGACCATGAACGTCAGCGCCGGCTCGAGCTTCTGCTTGCGCCGCTCGTCGCGAATGTCGCGGTCGTCCTGCTGATAAATGCCGTGGAACTTCATGAGCTTGTTGCTCTCGAAGGTCACTCCGCCAGTGATCCGGTCGAGCAGGTCGAACGCGATATTGCCGCGCAGATAGTCGCTGTTCGCCTTGAGCGTCTCGTCGGGACCGAGCCTGTCCAGCGGCTGCGATATGTCTGTACTCCGGTCGACCACTCAGTAGACGTCCTTCTGGTAGCGGTGCTCCGCTGAAAGCCGGCGGACATAGTCCTCCGCCGCTTCGCGCGAATGACCGCCTTCGCGCTCGATGACCTGCAGAAGCGCTTCGTGAACGTCGCGCGACATGTTCTTCTCGTCGCCGCAGACGTAGAATATGGCTCCTTCTTCAAGCCAGGCGTAAAGCTCGCGCGCCCGCTCGAGCATGCGGTGCTGGACGTAGACCTTGGCGGCACTATCGCGTGAGAAAGCGACGTCGAGGCGGGTCAGCACCTCGTCCTTCAGCCACTGCTGCAGCTCGATCTGGTAGAGGAAGTCGCTGCGCATGTTGCGCTCACCGAAGAACAGCCACGAGCGTCCGCCGGAACCGCGTTCTTCGCGTTCCTGAAGGAAGCCTCGGAAGGGCGCAACGCCTGTTCCCGGCCCGACCATGACGATCGGCACGTCGTCCTGGGGCAAGCGGAAGTGGGGGTTTTCCTGGACATAGACCGGAACCGTGTCGCCCATGTCGAGCCGGTCGGCGATATGAGTCGAGGCAACGCCGCCGCGAGCGGTCCCGTGCAGCTCATAGCGCACCGGTGCGACCGTCAGGTGCGCCTCGTCGCCGACCGCGGCCCGGCTCGATGCGATCGAATAGAGCCGCGGCTGAAGCGAGCGAAGTCCGGCGAGCAGATCCTCGGCCTTGATTCCGCTGACCGGGAAGCGGCGAACGATATCGGCGACATGGTGCTGTTCAAGGAAGCGGATCCGTTCCCCGGCATCGGCCGCGGCGAGAGCCTGGAGCTCGGCGGCCTCGCTCAACTTCGCCCATTGCTCGATGAAACGCGGGCTTGCGACACTCACCTCGAACCGGCTGGTCAGCGCCGAGCTAAGGGAGATCGACGATGTTTTGACGGTAACTTCAGTGTCGCCCGACAGCCCGGTTGCCTCGAGCAGCTGCTCGACGACCGCAGAATCGTTGTTTGGAATGAAGCCAAGCGCGTCGCCGGGCTGAT
>DASVYN010000197.1:0-10594 GCA_036392155.1 Sphingomicrobium sp. | reverse complement strand
CGCTACGGGACCGTCGCCGGTGTGTTGATCGGCAGCTACAAGGCGCCCGACATCTGGCTCAAGAACAAGGTCAGCAAGCGCAGCCAAGCGATCCGCAAGGGTCTACCCGATGCGCTCGACCTTTTGGTGATCTGCGCCGAGGCCGGCCTTACCGTCGATGCTGCCTTTCACCGCGTGGCGAAGGAGCTCGGCAAGGCCTATCCGGAGCTTGGCGACGAATTCGGACTGACCGCGATCGAGCTCGGCTTCCTGAACGAGCGCCGGCAGGCGTTCGATAATCTTGCCCAGCGGGTTGATCTGGAAGCCGTCCGGGGTGTGGTCACGACCATGATCCAGACCGAGAAATATGGTACGCCGCTCGCCTCGGCGCTACGCGTGCTGTCGGCCGAATTCCGCCACCAGCGCATGATGCGCGCGGAGGAGAAAGCGGCCCGGCTCCCGGCAATCATGACCGTACCGTTGATCCTGTTCATTCTCCCGACCCTGTTCGTGGTCATTCTCGGCCCGGCCAGCTGCTCCATCAACGACAGCTTCCTCCACGGCAAATAAGGGCCGCAGTCCGGTTCGTCCGGGGTGATGCGGATTGGAACGCAGCGGCACGCTCGGGCGTAGTCGCTGCGGTTCCATTGCTCCTGGGGATGCGCGATGAACATCACAACCGACCCCAATTTGTGGGCGATCTGCGCGCTTGTCTTCCTGCTCGGCCTGCTGATCGGCGTCTTTCTGACCGCGGGCGGCCGCCGCAAATGGAAGGCGCGATACAAGGCCGAACAGGACCGCCGCGAGGCGTTGGAGAAAGCACAAGCCGAGCGCGAAAAGGAGTGGCGGGAGCGCGACAGCTTGCGAGTTGCCGCTGCGAAAAGTCCCGTGGATCAGGCCTTTTAGGCTTCGATCCTCGAAAAATCGGCGACGCGGTTCACCGCATCCCGGAACCGCATCAGCAGGTTCAGCCGGCGTTCGCGCTTGGCGGCATTGGGATCGTTCACCGTCACATGGTCGAAGAAGTCGTCGATCGGCCGACGCAGCGTCGCTAGCGCCGCCATCGCTCCGGTGAAATCCTCCGCGTCGACCGCCCCGGCAGCCTTGGGCTCGGCGGCATCGAGTGCTGCGATCAGCGCTTTCTCCTCCGCCAGGTCCGAACCGGTCTGTCCCAGCGCCATTTCGGCGACCGCGTCCTTCAGAATCGGATCGTCGACCAGCACCAGCGGGTCTTCCTCGCCGGTTTGGGGTATCCCCTGCTCCGCCGCCGAGCTCATCACCTGTGGCCCGGTCCAGTCTTCTTTCTTCAATATGTTGGCAGCGCGCTTGTAGGCGATGAGCAGGTCGGCGCCGTCCTCGGTCTCGACGAAATGCTGAAGCGCATGCACTCGGGCGAGCAAGCGCACGAGGTCGTCCTCGCCGCCAAGCGCGAAGACAGCGTCGATCAAGTCATGCCGGACGCCCGCTTCGCGCTGCTGCACTTTCAGACGGTCCGCAAAAAAGTCGAGCAGCTGTTCGGCGCTGGCGTCCAGCCGGTGAGCCGCGGCAGCGTCGCGCACTTGGCCGGCGCGGTTCGCAAGCGCGCCGCGCAATGCCCTCGTGAGGCTCAGCCTCAGCCCATTGCGAACGATAATCTCAATCGATGCAATCGCAGAGCGGCGGAGAGCGAACGGGTCTTTCGAGCCGGTCGGCTTCAGATCGACGCTGAAGAAGGAGCAGATCGAATCCAGCTTGTCCGCCAGGGCCAGGGCAACGCTGACCGGTGCCGTGGGCAGCTCGTCCCCCTGGCCGGCAGGCTTGTAATGATCCCGGATCGCGTTGGCGACCTCGACAGGCTCACCCTGGGCTTCAGCCAGATAGCCGCCGATCACCCCTTGGAGCTCGGGAAACTCGCCGACCATGCCGGTAACGAGATCGGCCTTGGCGAGATGAGCAGCGCGTTCGACCTGATCTGCGTCAGCTTCGATCACGCGGCTTTCCACCAACCATCGCGCGAGCTTGGCGATGCGCTCGACCTTGTCTGCAACCGTGCCGAGCTTCTCGTGGAAGATGATTCCGTCGAGCTTTTTCGCTTGCTCCTCAAGCGGGACCTTGAGGTCCTGCTCCCAGAAGAAGCGCGCATCGGCGAGGCGCGCTGCGAGGACTCGCGCATTGCCCTGCGCGATTGCATCGCCCCCATCTTTCGCGGCGATGTTCGCGACGCAGACGAACGCCGGCGCAAGCAAGCCCTCGTCGTTCGTGCATGCGAAATATTTCTGGTTGGTGCGCATGGTGAGCACGATCACCTCGCGCGGAACGTCGAGGAATTCCGAATCGAACCGGCCGACGAGCGGCATCGGCCATTCGGTGAGGCCGGCATTTTCGACCACCAGAGCTTCGTCCGGAAGCAAGCTCAGTCCGGCTTCGCGTGCGGCCGCTTCGGCGCCATCGCGGATGATCCGTTCGCGCTCCTCCTGGTCGACGATCACATGGCAGGCGCGCAGCTTCTCCGCATAATCCGCAGCGCCGCCGATGGTGATCGGCCCCGGATGGTGGAAGCGGTGGCCGACCGATTTCGCGCCCGACGATACTGCCTCGACCTCGACCGGTACGATCTCCTCGCCAAGGATTGCGACGATCCCGTGCAGCGGACGCACCCAACGGAGCGAGCCTGCTCCCCAGCGCATCGATTTCGGCCAGGGAAGATCAGCGACGATGCGCTTGATGATACCGGCAAGAATTTCGCCGGCAGGCCGCCCCGCCCGCTCGATCAGCGCGAAATAGACGCCGCCCCGCTCTTCAAGCTGCTCGCGGCGAAGGCCGGTCTTGCGGAGGAATCCGTCGAGCGCCTGGGCGGGCGCCGACGTTCGCGGCCCCTTCACTTCCTCGCTGCTCGCCTCGGTCGCAGCGGCGACGTCTCGCGCGATCAGCACTAAGCGTCGGGGTGTTGAGAACGTATCGATCGGTCCGATCGACAGTCCCGCTTCGCCGGTGCACTCTGCAAAGAGCCGCGCGAGATCGTTGCGCGCCTTCGCCTGCATGCGTGCGGGGATCTCCTCCGAAAGGAGTTCGAGCAGGAAGTCGGCCATCAGCCGGCACGCTCCAGCCACGCTCCGCATGCCGCTTTCGCAAGCTCGCGGACGCGTCCGATATAGGCTTGTCGTTCGGCGACGCTGATCACTCCGCGCGCCTGAAGCGTGTTGAACAGATGGCTGGCTTTGATCGCTTGCTCGTAAGCCGGAATCGGCAGCCTCGCCTCGAGGCTGCGCTCGCTTTCGGCCGCCGCCTTGCGGAACAGATCAAACAGCGCCTCGGTATCTGCCACCTCGAAATTATAGGTCGACATCTCGCGCTCGTTCTCAAGGAACACGTCGCCGTACGTCACTCCGGCCTCGTTGAACCTGAGATCGAACACATTGTCGACGCCCTGGATGTACATTGCCAGCCGCTCGAGCCCGTATGTCAGTTCGCCGGTGACCGGCCTGCATTCAAACCCGCCGACTTGCTGGAAGTAAGTGAATTGAGTCACTTCCATCCCGTCGCACCATACTTCCCATCCCAGTCCCCAAGCGCCGAGCGTGGGGCTTTCCCAATCGTCCTCGACAAAGCGGATGTCGTGTTTCAGCGGGTCGATTCCGATTTCGACGAGACTACCGAGGTACAGCTCCTGTAAATTGTCAGGGCTCGGCTTCAGCACGACCTGATATTGATAATAATGTCCCAGCCGGTTCGGATTCTCGCCGTAACGGCCGTCGGTCGGACGGCGGCAGGGCTGGACATAAGCGGCCCGCCAGGCATTCGGCCCCAATGCGCGCAGCACCGTCGCAGGGTGGAAGGTTCCCGCCCCCATCTCCATGTCATAGGGCTGCAGGATCACGCAGCCTTGTGCACCCCAGTAACGGTGGAGCGTAAGGATCAGGTCCTGGAAGCTCAGGCTCAAGCGTTGCCTCGTGAATGGTTTCGTCGCGCTTTGGCCGATGCTTCGCAGAGGGGCAAGTCGGGGTTCAGCTTGCCGCGGCTAGCGCGGCATGCGAACCGGAAGGTGAAAGAGGATTTGAATTGATGTTGAAATCGATTCTACGGCGGGCTGTCGCAGCGCTTGGCATCCCGCTGCTGTTGGGTGCCGTTCCTGCCCAATCCCGTGCTCCCCAGCTGGCGCGCCCGGCCCTGTGGGAAGTCACCAATCAGGATACAACCATCTATCTGTTCGGAACCATCCATCTGCTTCCCGACGATCTTCAGTGGCGCACCCCGACGTTCGATCGGGCCGTCTCGAGTTCGCAGCAGCTCGTCGTCGAAACGATTGTCGATCAGCAGAACCTGCAGCCGCTTCAGGCGGCCGAGTTTTCATTGGGAATTCGCCAGGGACTTCCGCCCATTGCACAGCGGGTTCCGGCAGCGCAGCTCCCGAAGCTTCGGGCGGCAATTGCAAACAGCGGCGTTCCGGAAAAATTCTTCAACCAGATGAAGACCTGGCTTGCAGCAGTCCAGCTGCTCGGCGTCCAGTTCCGGGCGCTCGGCCTCAAAGGCTCCCACGGTCCTGAGGAGATTCTGCGGCAACAATTCATCTCTGCCCACAGACCGATCGAGCAGCTTGAGACCAATATCGAGCAATTCAGCTATTTCGACCGTCTCCCCGAAAACGCGCAGCGCGAGCTGCTCGAAGGGTCGATTGAGCCGAGTTCGGCGATGGACAAGGAATATGGAGGAATGCTCTCCTCCTGGTCCCGAGGTGACGTCAAGGGAATCGCGCTCACCTTCAATCGCGACCTGTCGGGGTCGCCCGAGCTCAGGCAGTCGCTGCTCCTGCAGCGCAATGCGAATTGGGCCAGGTGGATCGAACGACGAATGACCCAGCCGGGAACGATCATGGTCGCGGTCGGCGCCGGTCACCTCGCAGGAAGGAACTCGGTGCTCGCGACGCTGAAGAAGGACGGTTATGCGGTGAGGCGGCTGCAGTAGTTACGTTTCCGCAACGAAGTCTTTGATATCCACTGATAAATCTTCACCTTTCGAGTGATTTCGCTAGACATTTGTTAACGATTTGGTGACCATGAATGTCACTGTATCGGGCTGGGGGGTCTGATGCGCAGAAATGGCCAGTGGGCGGATCGGGGCTCCGCCGGGGTTTGCCAGAGCCAGCCGCTCGCGCATCGTTCAATCCGGAACCGTCCGCTTTGGGAGGGTGTGGAATGGTCAATTTGCTCGTCGCTGCCGCCCTGGCCGCCGCAACGCCGATGGCCGCGCCTCAGTCTCCTTCCATGGCCCCTGCCGAAGAGCCGGCGATGTTCGTCGTTCGCGATGCCGATACGACAATCTACATCTTCGGAACCTTTCATGCACTCGATGGGCAGGGTCAGTGGTTCAGCGACCATGTGAGGGACGCGTTCGAACAGTCGGACGAGCTGGTGCTCGAGACTCTGGTTCCCGAGCGGCCGACGCGGGCTCTGCTGCCGGCGCCCGGCTTCACGCCGCCGTCAGTTACTCCATCCGCTTCATTCCTGGCGACGACGCAAATGGCGATCAGCGCAGGTCGTGCGCAAGGCATGCAGGTCGACAACGGCGCGGACATGGTCCTTCGCCAGATCGCCGAGGCTGAGGGCAAGCCGGTCGAAGGGCTCGAAACTCTCCAGTCGCAGCTAGACATGTTCAATCACATGCCGACGGCTCCCACGGCGCCCTCGCCCGACGCCGGCGATCCAGTCAAGCCGAGCGCGATGGAAGGCCTGTCCAAGGCAATGGCCGAAATGCAATCTGCGTGGAAGCGCGGCGACCAGCGCGTCTTTGCGAACATGCTCGGTCAGCTGAAAACCGCCTCGCCTGACACCTATCGTATGATGTTCACCGAGCGGAATGCACGCTGGGCAGACTGGATCAGAGCGCGGATGCAGACTCCGGGCACGGTCTTTTTAGCGGTCGGTGCCGGCCATCTTGCGGGACCGGACAGCGTCCTCGTCCGCCTCGCCGAGCGCGGCATCGCGTCGCAACGCGTCTATTAGAGCCGCCAAACTTGCTTTTGGGGCCGCCCTGCACTAGGGCGCGCGCTCCCGGCCATGGTCATCCCTGGAGGCGTGGCGCGGGGCATATTACGAAACGGAGCATAGCCAAATGAGCGAACAGCTGACGCTGCCCGCCGAGGCGCGCGACCGGGCTGGCAAGGGAGCCTCCCGAGCACTGCGCCGCGAAGGCCGGGTACCTGCCGTGGTTTACGGCGAAAAGAAAGAACCCCTCTCGATTCACGTCGAAGAGAAACTGCTGTCGAAAATGCTTTCGACCGGCCACTTCATGAACTCGGTCGTGATGATCGACTTCAAGGGCAAGCCGCAGCGGACCCTGCCGAAGGCGGTCGACTTCCATCCGGTCACCAGCAGGCCGATCCACGTCGATTTCCTGCGCATCGGTGAGCATACCAAGGTTCATGTCGCGGTGCCGATGCGCTTCGACAATGAAGAGGCTTCGCCGGGCCTGAAGCGCGGCGGCGTTCTCAACGTGGTCATTCACGAGCTCGAGCTGGTCTGCGACGCTGCGCACATCCCGAACGAAATCCACGTGCCGCTCAACGGTCTTGAGATCGGCGATTCGGTCCACATCAGCCAGGTCAAGCTGCCCGAAGGCGTCAGCCCGGCCAATACCGACGAGGACTTCACCGTCGCCACCATCGTCGCTCCGTCGGCGATGAAAGCGGAGGAAGAGGAGGCCGCTCCGGCCGATGCAGTTCCGACCGTCGAAGGCGAGGAAGCTGCCGAAGGCGAAGCTGGCGAAGAAGGCGGCGAATAAGCGCCTTCATCATTTGAGAAACAGGGAGCCGCTCACCCACAGGGGGTGGGCGGTTCTTCGCTGGGGATTGAACCACCTGGCCGGCTGACGCGGGAGAAAATGTGCGCGTCGGCTGGACCTTCGATATTGGAAACCGCGTCAGTTGCAAAATCGGTGGGAAATATTTCGAATATTGTTGAGAGCGTTCTCTTCTTGTTCAAAACATCGTTCCACACCGAGTGATCATGACTCCGGTGGCCGAAGCGGCCTAGCCGCCGAGGCCGTAAAATATCTTTGATTATGTCAAGCTGATACACGATCTAGGTGACGGGCATGCAACTCTGGGTCGGTCTCGGCAATCCCGGCACCAAATATGCGCTGCAGCGGCATAATGTCGGCTTCATGGTCGCCGACATCATCGCCGAGGTGCATGGCTTCTCGCCCTGGTCGAAGAAGTTCCGCAGCCTGGTCGCGGAAGGCCGCATCAGCCGCCGACGGGTCCTGCTGCTCAAGCCTCAAACCTTCATGAACGACAGCGGCGACGCGGTTCAGCAGGCGATGAGCTTCTACAAGCTCGAAATGGACGCGCTCACCGTATTCCACGACGAGCTCGACCTCGCGCCCTTCAAGGTCAAGGTGAAGGTCGGCGGCGGCACTGCCGGCCACAACGGTCTGCGCTCGATCGACGCCCATCTCGGGCCCGACTTCCGGCGGGTGCGGATCGGGATCGGCCACCCCGGGCCGGGGCGGAAGGACCTCGTCACGCCGCACGTCCTCGGCAATTACGCCAAGGCAGAGATGGAGCCCTTGTCCGACGTCCTGGCCGCAGTCGCTGCCGAGGCGGAATGGCTCGCCGAAGGCGACGATGCACGGTTCATGAGCGAAATCGCGCTGAGATTGCAGCAGAGCGAATGACGATTTCGATCGGCCAGGCTTCGTCCGACGATCGGGCTGCAGCGATCGGGCTCTGGCAGGAGTGCGGGCTGACGCGACCATGGAACGACCCGGGAAGCGACTTCGACCGCGCTTTGGCCTTCGAAGGCTCGGCGATATTCATCGCCGCCGATCAGGGGACAAAGGTCGGAACTGCAATGGCCGGCTTCGATGGGCACCGTGGCTGGATCTACTATCTTGGCGTCGTGCCGGCCCGCAGAGGCGAAGGCATCGCTCGCAGCCTGATCGATGCCTGCACGGATTGGCTGAGACAGCAAAATTGCCCAAAAGTCGAACTGATGCTTCGGACAGGAAACCCTGCATCGGGACTTTACGAGCGCCTCGGCTGGGAGTTGCAGCAGGTCAGCGTTTATGCACTTTGGCTTTGAGGACAGCGAGTGATGCGCAGGCTTTTCGTCACTCAGCTCTACGAAACTGATATTGACGACAATGGCCTGCTTCTCGAACTTGCCCGCTCGATCCATGGCCTCGCTGAAGACGACGAGGCGGGCCGACGCTGGTCGAAGGAGCATCGTTACGCCGGCTACACAAGCTATGCCTCGCTCAATGACCTGCCGAAACGCGATCCGGCCTTCGCGGACGTCGCAAAATTGCTCAGCCGTCACGCGGCGAAATATGCGGATGCGTGCGCGTTCGACCTCCCGCGCAAGCCGAAGCTCGACAGCCTGTGGGCAAATCTGTTGAAAACTGGTGGGCACCACAGTGGACACATCCACCCCAAAAGCACCATTTCCGGAACGCTCTATGTCGAAGTACCGGCGGGCTCCGGCGCAATCCGCTTCGAGGATCCGCGCCTTCCACTGATGATGGCGGCACCGACCCGGCGAAGCGCCGCGCCGGAGGAGCTGAAGCCGTTCGTCACCGTCGCGCCTCGTCGCGGGCTGCTGCTCATGTGGGAGAGCTGGCTGAGGCACGAGGTACTGCCGGGCACGGGTAAGGGCGAACGGTTGTCGATCAGCTTCAACTTCGCGTAGAGGGCCATTTGCGAAACACGTCACCCTGAACTTGTTTCAGGGTCCATCGTCGAGCCTCCTCGCGGTCTCAGGGAATGGATGCTGAAACTCGTTCAGCATGACGATAGTCATGGAGTGATCATGGGATTCCGCTGCGGCATCGTCGGCCTGCCGAACGTCGGCAAATCGACGCTTTTCAACGCTTTGACCGAGACTGCCGCGGCGCAGGCGGCCAACTATCCGTTCTGCACGATCGAGCCCAATGTCGGCCGTGTCGCAGTACCCGACCCTCGGCTCGATAAGATTCGCGAGATCGCCGGCTCGGCGCAGGAAATCGAGACTCAGATCGAGTTCGTCGATATCGCCGGACTGGTCCGCGGCGCATCCAAGGGCGAAGGCCTTGGCAATCAGTTTCTCGCCAACATTCGCGAGGTCGACGCAATCGTCCACGTGCTGCGCTGCTTCGAAGGCGGCGACGTCACTCATGTCGAAGGCCGCGTCGATCCGATCGCCGACGCCGAGACGGTTGAAACCGAGCTGATGCTCGCCGACCTCGACAGTCTCGAACGGCGCGTGCCCAACCTCGTCAAGAAGGCGCAGCAGGGCGACAAGGAAGCGAAAGTTGAGGCAAATGTTCTCGGTCAGGCGCTCGACCTGCTCCGCGCGTCGAGGCCGGCCCGCCTGACCGAGCCCAAGGATGTGGAGGAAAAGAGGGCGCTGCAGCGCGCTCAGCTGCTGACCGCAAAGCCGGTGCTGTACGTCTGCAACGTCGACGAGGGCGAAGCTGCGACCGGCAATGCGAAGAGCGAACGCGTCTTCGGCAAAGCCGAGGCCGAAGGCGCTGAAGCGGTGGTCATATCAGCCGCGATCGAGGCGGAGATCGCGACCCTGCCGGCCGAAGAGCGCGATGCGTTCCTCGGCGATCTGGGCCTTCACGAAACCGGGCTCAACCGGATGATTCACGCGGCCTACAAATTGCTTGGCCTCATCACCTTCTACACAGCGGGCCCGAAGGAGGCGCGCGCCTGGACCGTGCACAAGGGCGCCAAGGCGCCTGAAGCCGCAGGAGAGATCCACAGCGACTTCGAGCGCGGATTCATTCGCGCCGAGACGATCGCTTATGACGATTTTCTCAAGTTCGGAGGGGAGGCCGGTGCGCGAGATGCAGGTCGGCTCCGCTCCGAGGGCAAGGACTATGTCGTCAAGGACGGCGACGTCATGCTGTTCCGCTTCAACGTCTGAGCCTCATTGCCCAAGCCGAGGCCGGATTGCCTCATCCGGCCTCGGCTCCCGAAATTGCAATGACGACCTAAGTCCTGCTCTCGCGGTAGAGGCCCCATGCCATGACCAGTGCAACGACAAGCGCGACATAGCTCACCCAGTCCGAAAGCGTATGGCTTCCGATTGCGATCTGAAAATGTTTGAAGATGCGGTAGATATGCAGAAGCGCTGCGACCGCAAACAGGATCGCTGCAATCAGCGTGAATGGTCTCGTCATTGAGCCCTCCCCTTTTGGCAACGCCGGCTTATAGCTGTTTTCGCGCTCCGCCGATATCCGCCCTCAAGAGCTGCTCTGCAGGCCTTAACGTAAGCAGCACCCAAAGCATGCCGAACGCCCATCCGCCGACCACGTCGCTCGGCCAGTGGACGCCGAGCATCACCCGACTCGTGCC
This sequence comes from Sphingomicrobium sp., assembly GCA_036392155.1. GTDB lineage: Bacteria > Pseudomonadota > Alphaproteobacteria > Sphingomonadales > Sphingomonadaceae > Sphingomicrobium. The sequence goes on along the minus strand of DASVYN010000197.1, from coordinate 300 downwards.
GATCAACAGTGACAGGAGGATGGCTCCAGCCGCTGCGAGCCGGTTCCAGCGACTATCGGCTGCAAGTGCTAGAGCGAGCGCGAAATAGAAGATCATCGAGCTGGTCGCATGACCGCTTGGAAAGCTGCTCGTCTTCACAAGTACCAGATGCGGCTCGAGTTCGGGCCGAGCCCGCGCCCCACAGCAGCATCGCCAGCCAAGTCGCTGCAAGGGTGACTAGGGCGCCGGCGAAGCGCCAGTCCTTGCGAAGCTGGCGCGCCGCTAGAACTTCACCCCGGCGCGGATGCCGATCGTGCGCGG
>DASVYN010000196.1:0-10333 GCA_036392155.1 Sphingomicrobium sp. | reverse complement strand
GCGAGAGCTTCGGCGGTGGCTGCGGGACACCATGCTCCAGCGCAACCGGCAGCGGTGGCTGCGCCGGGACGACCCGGATCGTCGCGAACAACACGGTGACCGTCAGCAGGTTCAAGAAGACGAAGAAGATGAGCGCGAGCGTGAACCGCTTTCGGCGGCGCCCGGAAGGATCGTAGAAGATCTGTCGATCAGCCATGGCGTCGCGCTAATTGCAACTTGCGAGCCGTGCCAGTGATCTTTCGTTCACGAAAGCTGCATCGCGCCTCAGGCGGGGGCCGTTCCTTGGTCGATTTCGCCGCACGCGCGATCGGCCGGGACTGCAACGTCCATCTTGTTCGGCCGCGGCAAATCGAGCGCTGCCATGAACGCAACAAACTCCTCTAGGCTCATGCCCCTCCCAGCCGCGGATTGCGTTCCCGCTCCTGGGCGACCGTGCTCACCCGGCGGTCCTGATAGAGGTGGCCCGGAATAGACGAGGATGTCGTCAGGCAATGCGAAGATCTGGACCGAATGATACAAAGTGGCGGCATCGCCGTTCTGAAAATCGGTTCGGCCGCAACCGTCGATCATCGGCGCATCGCCGGTGAAGACGCGCGCGCAGCAGCGGTGCTCCAGTGCCGCCTCGCGCGTTCTCTCGCAGGCGATAGGTGTAGGTCGATAATCGAACAACTGGTGAAACAGCATCGCGGCCCCCTTGCCCTTTCGATGTATCTTGGCCCATCGGCCGCATGATGAATATTTGCGTCATTGGCGCCGGCGCGATCGGTGGCTGGGTCGCGGCAAGGCTGGTGCTCGCCGGAGAGGCGGTGATGGCGCTGGCCAGCCGCGGCGCACTGGATTCGGTTGAGATCGTCCAGGACGGCGAAACGAAAAGTGCAAGGCTCATGCGGTTCGATGAGCCGGCCGACATTCTGATCATCGCCGTGAAGGCTACGTCTCTGTCAGCAGCAGCTACGTCGGCAAGGATGCTGATCGGACCAGACACGATCATCGTGCCGATGCTCAACGGCGTACCGTGGTGGTTCGTTGACGGGCTGCAGCTGAGGTCGATAGACCCTGACGGCGGAATCGCTGCAGCCTTGCCCGTCGAGCGGTTAATCGGCTGCGTGGTTCACGCTTCCTGCAGCCGGTCGGGCGAGGCGGTCATTGTCAAACATGCCGACAAGCTGCTCATCGGTGAGCCGAACGGCGAAAATAGCGAACGTCTGGCCCGCCTCGTTGCACTGTTCGAACGCGCCCGGCTGAGGCCCGAGCAGACCGCCGATGTCCGCCGCGCGATCTGGTACAAGCTTTGGGGCAATGCGACCCTCAACCCACTGTCGGCCTTAACCCGGGCCGCGACTGACCGTCTTCTCGCCAATCCGGAAAGCCGGTCATGGATGCTCGAAGGAATGGCGGAACTCGCCGCAATCGGCGCAGCGATCGGCTGCCCGGTCAGCGAAAGCGGTGAGGACCGAACCAGGGTCACCGAACGGCTCGGCGCATTCAAGACGTCGATGCTCCAGGACGTCGAGGCCGGCCGTCCGATCGAACTCGAGGCCCTGCTCGGCGCTCCGCGCGAGATCGCGCGCGCAAGGGCCATCGAAACTCCGGCGCTCGACAGGCTTTACGAAGTGACCAAATTGATGGCCGAGAGCCTCGGCTTATACTGACGCAACCACCCGTCCAACACATTCACCAAAGCCGATGCGTGCGGCGCCAGCGCCTTCGCACCAGGCTTTGAGCGTCACTTCGTCGCCATCCTCAAGGAAGCTGCGCGATTCGCCGCCCGGGAGCTGAATGGGCTGCTTGCCGCCTCCACTGATCTCCAGCAGCGATCCCAGTCCCGAAGCGCTTTCGGTGGACAGCGTCCCGGTGCCGATGAGGTCGCCGGGCTGGAGGTTGCAGCCGTTCGAACTGTGGTGGGCGACGATCTGCGCAGCGCTCCAATACATTGCCGCGTCTGCCGATCCGCGTGAGAGGATGTGCGGCGCGACGCCGGCTATCCGCATCTTTTCGGTGGTCAGCGTGACTTCGAGCTGGATCGCGAGTGCTCCAGTCTCTCGATCGGCTGAATCATCAAGGTAGGGAAGCGGGTCCGGATCGCCATTCGGCCGCGCCGGCATTGGCTTGCGAAACGGCGCCAGCGCTTGCGAGGTGACGACCCAAGGGCTGACGCTGGTCAGGAAATTCTTGGCGAGGAACGGCCCCAAGGGCTGATACTCCCACGCCTGCAGGTCGCGCGCCGACCAATCGTTGAGCAGGCAATAGCCGGCAATATGCTCAGCCGCCTCGCCGATTGGGATCGGCTGGCCAAGCTCATTTCCTGTGCCGACCCAAATGCCTAGCTCCAGCTCGTAATCGAGGCGGCGGCTGGCGCCATATTCCGGAACATCGGCATCGGGCGCTTTGCGCTGGCCGTTCGGGCGGATCACCGGCTCGCCCGACGCTCGGACCGAACTTGCCCGCCCATGATAGCCGATCGGCACATATTTGTAGTTCGGCAACAGCGGATTGTCGGGTCGGAACAGCTTGCCGACATTGGTCGCGTGGTGAATGCCGACGTAAAAGTCGGTGTAGTCGCCGATCAGGCACGGGAGGTGCATGCGGACCTCGGTCTGGCCGATCAGCTGGGGCTCGACATCGTCGCGGTAGCGCTCGTCAGACAATAGCTCCTGGAGGCGCAGCCGAAGCGCGTGCTGCGCCTGCGGCCCGCGCGCCAGCCAGGCGTTGAGCACCGGCTGCGACAAATCCTCGTGCCAGTCTTCATCCAACAGGTCGGAAATGCCGCCAAGATCGAGCACGAAATCGCCAATGGCGATGCCCGGCCGGCGGCGACGTTCGCCCACCGAGAAGATGCCGAGCGGCAGATTTTGGATCGGGAAGTCGCTACCCGACGCGCTTTCGAGCCAAGCGGTCAGCGACCGCTCATTCGTCTCGTCGATCACGGCAGCTTCGCCTTTGGAAAGCCCGACCACGCCAAATCATAATCGGATTGCGCTCGCTCCAAGGCCCATCGGGTCGGGCGGAACGGCCAGCAGGTTTCGATCATGAAAGCCATCGTGCCCTCGATCTTCACGGGCCTCAGCTCCGCCTCGCTTGCCTTGCGCCAGCTGTCTACGTCGGGGCCGTGACCGCTCATCAAATTGTGCAGGCTGAGGCCGCCTGGCGCGAAACCTTCAGCCTTGGCGTCATAGGCGCCGTGGATCAGACCCATCGCCTCGCTCATCACGTTGCGGTGAAACCAGGGCGGACGGAACGTGTCTTCGCCGACCATCCAGCGCGGCGGGAAGATCACGAAATCGGCGTTTGCGCGACCCGGCACATTGCTCGGCGATGTGAGCACGGTGAAGATCGACGGATCGGGATGATCAAAGCTGACGGTGCCGATGACATTGAAGCGCGACAGATCGTAGCGATAGGGCGCGTAATTGCCGTGCCAGGCGACCACGTCGAAGGGTGAATGGTCGAGCCTGGTCGTCCACAGATGCCCGAGGCTTTTCTGGACGACCTCCGTGGGCTCGTTTTTATCCTCGAACCAGGCAATCGGAGTCTCGAAGTCGCGCGGATTGGCAAGACCATTGGACCCGATGGGGCCGAGTTCCGGCAGGCGCAGCGGAAGCCCGTAATTTTCCGCCACATAGCCACGGCTCTCGCCGTCCACCTCGACACGGAACTTCACTCCCCGAGGAATGACCGCGACACTGCCGGGCGCCACCTCAAGCTTGCCCAATTCGGTGGCGATCAGGAGTGCACCGGCCTGGGGGATAATCAGCAGCTCGCCGTCCGCGTCCATGAGGACGCGCTGCTTCATCGACTTGTCGGCGCGATAGAGGTGAACAGCCACGCCCTCGAGATCTTGGGGCGGCCGATTGACGAGCATCGTTGCAATACCGTCGAGGAAATCCGCATGTTCAGCAGGCTCGCGCGGCGGATCCCAGCGAAGGCGATTGGGTGCGAGCGGCTCGTCCGGAACTAAGGTCGAAAAGAGAGCCGCGCCGGCGTAGCGGGCGAATGGTCGGTGATCGGCGCTGGGCCGCATGCGATACAGCCACGACCGGCGGTTCTCGTGCCTTGGCGAAGTGAAGCTGCTCCCCGACAGCTGCTCGGCATAAAGCCCGAAGGGCGGCCGCTGGGGCGAATTTCGACCCTTGGGGAGAGCACCGGCCACTGCCTCGCTTTCGAAATGGCCGCCGAAACCCGTCATATATTGCAGCACTTCGGTCATGCCCTTCGCGACTAGTAGTTCAGCGGCGCACAAGCAAACGGGCGCGGCCCAATCGAGCCGCGCCCGCGCCCGGACGGGGACTCGCAACCCGCCCGCGCTGACGCCGGGAGCTTGAGGTCAGCTATGGTTGATGTTGATGTCGACTTTGTTCGGAACGTTGATGTTTGTGCTTTGGCCAAGGCCGAACTGACCGCGAAAGACGTAGAGCAGCACGAGCACCACGATGATCAGCAATACGACCGCGAGAATTCCGCCGCCGCCGCCGCCGCCCGTTTCCACGATTGTTGTGCGCTCGCGTTCCCCATCATCGGGATCGTCGGCCATGGAAACTCTCCAATGCTTTGCCTGTTGTTGTTGCGAAACGAGCCGATTGAGGGGCGGTTCCGAACGAGGAGCGACTCCAATGCGGGCCGCGATGTGGCTTGTTGTTGCAGCTATGTTGGCAGTTTCAGCCTGCAACAAACCGACGCAGATGCGAGCAACATCGAACGCCGGTCAGCCGGTCAAAAGCGGAACGCAGCCGCCTGTTCCGCCTCCTGGAACGGGTCCGGATGCGAAGACCCCGTTTGGGCCAAAGGAGGTGATCGACCCGAAAAGCCCTGAAGCCGCCGGCCAGATCGTGCAGCATTATGGTGCGCTCATCGCAAAGGGGCGGATGAATGACGCACAAGCTTTGTGGGTAAGCAGTGACAGCGCCTCCAAGTTCGCGCTGCAGCTCAAACATTGTCATGAAGTTCGCTTGGAAATGCGCGAGCCTGGCGATGAGGAAGGCGCAGCGGGCTCGATCTATATCGGAGTGCCGGTCACATTTTCCGGCAAGGACCAGAATGATGCCGATTTCCGACGACCGGCCGAAGTAATCCTCCGCCGCGTCAATGACGTGCCTGGGTCGAGTGAGGCGGCCCGACGCTGGCACATCGAACGAATAGACTGGAATGTGGCGACCTAATTGCCGAGCGCGTCAGCAACCTTGTTCGCGTCGCCGGCTGAAGTGCCGGCGGGGTCGGCCGTCACGTTATTACCCCCTTGGTCCTGCGGCTCCGATCCTGCGAAATCATAGGCGAACCAGATGATTCCGGCGGCCCAGATAAGCGCCATCCAACGGCTCTTGAAGACTGAGCTGAGGCGCATCGGGACCATGAGTGCTATTGTCGCGCCTGCGCTTTAAGATTGGGTTTCCGCCTGCTCCTGGGCCTGGCGAACTTCGCGATGGGGAAAGCGGTCCCGGATGCGGGTGTTGAAATAGATGCCTTTGGCGAAGGCTCCCCGGAAGGCGTCTGCGACTTCCTGCGGCACTCCGGAATATACGTAGCGCCGTCCGGTGGTGAACTCGACCCAAAGATTGCCTTCCGTCTCGTCGTAAACGAAGCGGCGGATCACATTCGACGGCATGAAGCCGTAACGCTTCAGGCGGCGTCTGGAGCCGGAACGCCTGAACGCTCGCGACGAAGGGCCGTCGCCATGCCGCCGAGTGCGAGCAACGCACCGGCAATGGTCAGGCCGGTCCAGCGATAATCCTCAAGCCAGGTCGAGAAAGTCATTGCGATGATCGGCACCAGCACGCTCGAATAAGCCGCCTTGGCAGGACCGATCCGACGCACCACGGGATAGTAGAGGCTGAAGGTCAGCACCGAGGCGAACAACGCGAGATAGAGCACGCCCAGCCAATAAGCGGGTCGCATGTCGAACACCGGCGGTCCGGTCATCACGAACGCGATCAAGGCATCGATCAGCGCGCCCGCTGCCATCGACCAGGCAAGCATCGCAATCAGCGGGAACCGGCGGATCTCGGGCCGCGCCTGGCCGACATTGGCGATGGCCGCAGCGAGCATGCCGAGCAGCGACAAGCCGATTCCGGCGGCTATCTGCGTCGCGTCGGCCGGATGCTCGCGAATTTCGTGTAGAAACAGCAACGCGATACCGCTGACTGCAACCAGCGAGCTCCAGGCGAAGCGCCGGCTTGGCTTGTGGCCGAGAAATGCCCAGCCGAGCAGGCTTGCCGGGATCAGCAGCAGCGCGAAAACCGTCGCGACCACGCCCGAGGTGATGTGCCGCTCGGCGAGATAGACCGCATTGAAGTTGATACTGAATTGGGTGAAGCCCAGAAAAATCGCAGCCTTGAGGCCATTGCGACCGAGCTTGAGGCTCTCGCCTTTCCAGACCGCGAGGCCGGCCATTGCGACAGCGGCAAGGGCGAACCGATAGGTCACCGACCATTGCGCCGGCACAGTTCCGAGCTGGGTGCGGATCACGATCCAGGTCGAGCCCCAGATGGCGGTGAAGATAATGAACGGGATCGTCACCGAGCGGAGCCGCTCGGTCGACGCAGGCTGCTTGCTCAGCTTCCCCTGGGCGAGATCACGCGGCATTCCAGTCTGTGCTGTTAGCCGTTCCGGCGTGCCGGCGCCAATCAAAGGCCGGCTTTCGCCGATAAGCGCAGCTTGTCGGAAGCCCGCTTGGAGGGGTCACAAGGCAGCGAGCGCCGATGCGAGGCGTTCGACGTCCTCCGGCTGTTGGTCCCAACTGGTGACCAGCCGGATTTCACCGGCAGCCCAGTCGTAGAAGTCGAAGCCTTGGCCGCGAAGGCTCGCTGCCTCGTCGACCGTCACATTGAGGAAGACTTCATTGGCCTCGACCGGATAAACCAGCCGGCCTGGCGCCGCCAGACCGAGCTTATGCGCCGCAGCATTGGCCGCGCGCGCGTTTTCAAGCCACAAATCATCCTCGAGCATCGCCAGAATTTGTGCGGCAAGATAGCGGCCTTTGGAGAGCAAGTGTCCTGCCCGCTTACGCCGTACTGCGATCTCGTCAGCGAGCTCGGTCCTGAACAGGACGATGCACTCGGCATTGAGCCCGCCGTTCTTGACGAAACCGAAACTCGTCGCATCGACGCCGGACCGCCACGTCAGATCGGCGAGACTTTCGCCGGTCGCAGCCACGGCGTTGGCGAGCCGCGCGCCGTCCAGGTGGAAAGCAAGGCCGCGCTCTTTGGCAACTCGCCCGAGCGCGGCAATTTCCGCGGCACGGTAGACCAGCCCATATTCGGTGGCATTGGTGATCGAGAGCGCCGCCGCCTGAACCTGGTGCACGTCATCGCGGATTCCGGCGCAGGCCTCCGCGACCGTTTCGGGCGTCACTTTCGCTCCTTCCCCGTCGAGCAGGATCAGCTTCGCGCCGCCTGTAAAGAAGCCCGGAGCGCCGGCTTCATCGACCTCGATATGCGAATCCTTGTGGCACAGGATGCCGCGATAAGGCGGGCACAGCGCGGCGAGCGCGAGGCAGTTCGCAGCGGTCCCGGTAGTCACCCAGAAGGCACGGACTTGCGTATTGAACAGCTCGGAGAAAGCACCGTCCAGCTGCTTGCTCCATTCATCGCCGTCATAGGCGGTGTCTACCTGGTTGGCGGCGGCGATCGCGTCCAGGACCCTCGGATGAGCAGGCGCGGCATTGTCGGAAAAGAAGCGCATCCGATGCGCGCTACTGCAGCAATTGCGTGCTCGCCAGTCCCGCTGACCGGATCATTTCAAGAAAGAGCTCCGAGGCTTTGGAGGCTGGAGAAACGAAACCGCCGCCACGGATCTATCTGCCTGCTAAAGGCGATGGCGACGCGAAAAGAGCCTAACCCCCGATCCTTGCCTGCCGATTGGTCAAGCGTATAAGCGTCTATGCGTCTACGCTGGGGTATATCATGAACGAGCTTGCTCGCTGGAGTCTCAAGGTTTCGCGCGAAACCGATATCGCTCTTCGTACGCTGCTGGCGACACGCGGGGGTCGCAAGGGTGGCCTGTCGCGCTTTGTTGAGGACGCCGTGAATCGTGCAGTCCTTCGCGAAACTGTCCGTGATGTCCGCGAACGCAATGCGGATGTCGATGAAGCGGAGATCGAGAAGATTATCGAGGCCGAGCTTGGCGCTGTCGACCGTTCATTTTGGACCGAGCATCGCACCTGATCGCCGGTGCGCGTCATCCTCGACACCAACCTGCTGTTGAGCGGCCTGATCTCGCCTGCGGGCGTTCCCGCCAGGCTGATCGATGCGTGGCTCAACAATCGTTTCACGCTCATCAGCCATCCGGTACAACTCGACGAATTCAGGGAAGTAAGTCGTCTCGAGAAGCTCAGGAAGCTAATCCGACCCTCTGAGGCCGGTCGCCTCATCAACCAGATCGCGACCATTGCAGAGCTGCCTGAGCGGCTGCCGTCGATCCAGCGCTCGCCCGACCCGCGGGACGATTTTTTGCTCGGTTTGTGCGAAGCGGGACGGGCTGAGTGGCTTGTCACCGGAGATAAGGCCGCCTTGCTGGCGTTCGACCGCCACGGGACCGCGCGGATCGTCACTGCATCCGTTTTTGTCGGGCAATTGTGATCCGCGCCGGCTGGCTCCGCTCATCACCCTCACAAGCAATATCGAGCCGGGGCAGCCGCGATCCCCTCCAGCACCTTCGTGTGCAAGCACAGCGTATCGGAAGAAAAGGCGCATCAAACGCCGCTAAAACGCTGTTCGCCAGTCCGGACGGGCCTTAAAGCGCCTGCCGGCCGGGTGCGCGATCGCGCACCCATTGCGAGAAGATCCATTTCTCGCCCGAAGCCGGCGCAAGACCGGCGTGGAGCGTGAGCGGATTGGGCCGACCGTCGGGATCGACGCTCGCAAAGGCAATCGCGTCGCCAATGCCCCCGCGATAGTTGAAGCCAAGCGAAGGGAAGCGAGTCTCTCCGCCGTTGAACTGGTCGTTGAGATAGATGAGGAAGGTCGCAACGCGCTGTCCGCGGGTCGAGATCTCTTCCTGAAAGCCCTGGGCGGCAGGGTCGAAATAATCGTGGTGCGGCTTGAACTCCTGCCCCGGCGCATAGTGGATGACCTGCGATGCCTCGAAGCGCGGCAGTTGCAGGTTCAGCGTGGCCGCGATCCGGGCACGGATCATCTCGATCACCAGATCGACTTCATCGAAGGTGAACATTGCAGTACGGCTGGTTCGCCTCGGATCCGGGCGCAGCACTCCGGTCGAATAATCCGTGATCGTAGAGGGACCCAAGCACTCCCGCGCCCGATCGATCAGCCAGCGGCATTCGGCGGCACTCGCAAATTTCTGAAATACGCCGACGAACGGCCGCTCGATCGCAGTGAGCCCCTGTACCGAGGCGAGCATGGTCCGCTCGTCGATGCGGCCGCGCACTTTGCTCCAATTGCGTGGCGGCGGCGATTCGGGCGGACTTGCGTCGCCTTTCGGATCGGCGAACAGCAGCAGCTGCCGGGCCGCGCTCAGCGATCCCTGCTCCGCCGCCTGTTGCATCCGGTCAAACGCCTTCGCCCAGTCGATCGGCCGCCCCACGCCAACGCATTCGAGCAGTGCGCACTGCTCGCTCGCAGGTGCGTAACCGGCGGCAGAGGCTGATTCGATCAACTCGACTGCGCGAGACAATTCTTCAGCAGTGCGACTCGTGCGAAGCAGCGCGGTGCCGAGCTCGAGCTGCGCTTCGCTGTTCGCACTGGCCTGGAGCTCACCCTCGATCGCCTTCGTGGAGGTTCGCCGGTCGGCCCCGTCGCTGAGCGAGCGCGCCTGCGCCTTTCGCCGGCGCAGGTTCTCGCGTAGCGCCGCGGCAAGCCGCTCCTCCCTGTCTTTGTCAGCCATGACAAATGCATGCCGCCCATCCGTGCGAGCCGCAACCGGGTTGACAGGGCAAGGGCCGCCCCGTCATAGGCGCGCGGCCTCCGACAAAATGCTGCCGTAGCTCAGTGGTAGAGCGCATCCTTGGTAAGGCTGAGGTCGTGAGTTCAATCCTCACCGGCAGCACCATTTAAAGTTGTTACCCTCGGCCCTATCGAGGGTCGCGACAGGCATCCAGTCGGCCCGCCTCGCGAGTCAACGGGTTACCCTCAATGGCTTGGCAGCCTGCCGTTCGGCATGCGGATCTCTTGCCTCTGCGAGGGCTTAAGCTCATCATTCGGTCCGCTCGGTTGGACGGACTGCGTTGGCAAGCACTCGCTTGCGTACCTCTTCGAACAGTTTGGCTGGGATCTGTCCTAAGAAAGGGGTGCCGCTCGCCCTTGCACGCACGTCCGGTCCCACCCAGGTGAAGCGGTTCAGGTCGTTGCAGATAATCCCTGATCTCGGACCAAGCCCGAGGTGC
>DASVYN010000195.1:0-2793 GCA_036392155.1 Sphingomicrobium sp. | reverse complement strand
CTGCAGGACCCGTTCTTCCGCCGCTATTTCGGGGTTCCAGACGCGGCCCTCCAACCGACGATGGCCGCCGGATCGGGGGTGATTGTCGACGGCGAGCGCGGTTTCGTCATCACCAACTTCCATGTGGTCCGCAACGCCAATGCCATCGAGGTGACGCTGAAGGATGGCCGGAAATATCCGGCCGAACCGCTAGGGGTCGCGCCAGACCTCGACCTCGCAGTGCTTCGGATTGCTGCAAGAGGTCTGCCGACCCTGCCTTTGGGCGACAGCCGCAAGCTTGAAGTCGGCGACTATGTCGTCGCAATCGGCAATCCGTTCGGCCTCGGTCAGACAGTGACGAGCGGCATCGTCAGCGCGACCAACCGTCCGCTGGGTCAGGGCGATTCGCGGCGCTTCATCCAGACCGATGCGCCGATCAACCCCGGCAATTCGGGCGGTGCGCTTCTCAATCTTCACGGCGAGCTGATCGGTATCAACTCGGCTCTGTTCAGCCCGAGTTCCAGCGAGAGCAGCGCCGGCAATGTGGGCATTGGTTTCGCAATTCCGTCGAATGTCGTGAAGCAGGTCCTCGCCGAGGCCGAAAAGGCGAAATTGCCGCAATAGCCGTCAGTTGCCGCTTTCGCTGCCGCGGCGGCCGAAGCTGTAATCGATGTGGATCAGGATCCACTGGCCAATCATTGGGTGTCCGTTCTTCCGCGGAGGCCTGACATGGAATTGCCACGCCGCCTGGCGCACAGCGCTCGCCAGATGAGAGCCGCGCGGGGACTGGCCGACTTCGATGCAGTCGTCGACCCGGTTTCCTGGAATGGTCTTGCAAGCGATTTCTCCCCAGCCGTCGGGTGGGTTGCGGGGCAAATAGCCGCCGAGCTCGGCGTCGGTCGGTTCGCGCGCCCATTCGGCGGCATAGAGAGTCTCGCCGTTGGGACCGTGTCCAACGACTTCGCTGTCGTCGCCGCTGCCGGAACCGGCTTTCGGGAGCTTCGAGACGTCCGAGGCCGCCATGTCCTCGCTGCTCATCTCGATCCACGACTGCTTCTTGATCGACGGTTGGGACGGCGCAGCAATGGTTGGTCTGACCGGCAAGACGATCGGCGGCGGTTTGGGCACGGGGCGGTTGGTCTCGACATGTTGTCGATGGGCTTCGGTCTTGGTCGACCGGCTGGGTGAAGCGCTGCGATTGTCGGGAATGAGGTCGACGACTATGCCGCGCAGCGCCTTTTGTCCTTCGGGTGCGGGAATGATCCCCAGCGTCATCAGCACCAGCAGGAGCCCGGCGTTGACCGCCAGCGCGAGGGCGAAGCTCGACGCGCGCCGCCTAATCGGCTGCCGAGCGTAGGGCGAGGGGAGGCGGTAGGCTGGCAAGGTTCAGGGATTGGTGCGTCGCGTCGGTTCGGCAGTAGCCGAGTGACAACTGAACCGGTAGTGAAGCTGCACGATGTTCGAGGGTTGGAGCGAATTTTACTTGCTCGCCGGTTCGGCTGCGGCAGTTTTGATCGGCCTCATCTTCGTGGTTATCAGCCTGATGCAGAACCGCTCGCGCTCGAGCGTGCTCGCCGGTTCCAGGCTCTACATGGGCCCAATTGTGCTGGGCGTGAGCTTTGTGCTGGTGCTGAGCGCCGCAGCGCTGACTCCCGGGATCGGTCGCATCGAGTTTGCGGCGCTGGCTGGAACGATCGCGCTATGGGGCCTCGTCCGGGGCATCTGGTCGATAGTCGGAATTGGACGCCTGCTGAACGGTGCAGAAGTCCATTGGACCGACACCTGGTTCTACGGTGTAGTCCCGAGCGCGACTTATCTCGGGCTTGGCGCGGTTGCGCTGGCCTTTTGGAGCAACTGGTCCTGGGCGAATGATGGAGCTGCCGCAGCGACCCTCGCCATCCTGCTCTCGGCTATCCGCAACGAATGGGACCTTATTACCTGGATTGCGCCGAGAGCCGATGCACCGGAAGGATTGGGCGACAACCCTGCCGGGCACGGCTGAGAATGCCGCCGCCACGCCCATGGCCTCGAACGCTCCCGTCCTGGTTGAGCGAGGCGCTCGGCGAGGCCGCCTGAACTGGCGCGCCGTTAAGTCCTCACCTTGCCTGACGTTGGTCGTCAGTGTGAGGGAACAGCCGTGGACGTGACCATTCGAAAGGTTGAGGCTTCCGACGCCGGGGCGATCGCAGCGATCTACTCCCATCATGTTGTGAACGGCACTGCGACCTACGATGTCGACCCGCCGTCGATCGATGAAACCCTCGCCAAGATCCGGAATGTGACCGGCAAGAGCTGGCCGTTCATTGTTGCGGAAGTTGAGGGCCGGGTCGGCGGTTATGCATATGCCACGCAATTCCGCGACCGCGCCGCCTATCGCTTCACGGCGGAGGATTCGATCTATGTCCATCCGGAGCTGACCGGCCGGGGCGTGGGAAAGGCGCTTCTCAGAGCGCTGATTGACCAGTCGTCGGCATATGGCTTCCGGACTATCATCGCGGTGATTGGCGGCGCTGAGCCCGCTTCGATTGCAGTCCATGCGAGCTGCGGCTTTCGCGAGGTAGGGCGCCTCAAGGCGGTGGGATTCAAGTTCGATCGCTGGCTGGACAGCCTGTACATGCAGCTCGATCTGCCAAGTGCCGGCGAGCGATCGGGCACTTAATCCCTGCCATTCTTGCCCCGCGAGCCGCCCTTTTGCTGCCTGGGGAGGCTCGAAGCTTCACGAGCCCGGCCGCATGCGAACGCGGAACCCGCTTCGAGTGCAGGCATGAAACGAGCCGAAGCCTGGAATCGTTTTGCGGATGAGCGGGCGCGCGC
>DASVYN010000194.1:0-10567 GCA_036392155.1 Sphingomicrobium sp. | reverse complement strand
CGAGAATCGATTGCCCTCGTCTCGAAGCGAAACACTGAGCGGCTGCGGGTCGGGGGGGAGAAAATTTCCCTTCACTCGCAGCAGAAGCTTCATCACCAGCGCAAAGGCGGTGATCCCATGCGCAATTCCGTTGGGAAGGCCGAGCGGATAGATTTTGTCGCGGCAGTAGAGCATCGTGTCGGCAAGGCCTGCGCCGCCCAGAAACATTCCGATCACCGGCCGATCCTCACCGCCTGGCCGGCGCAGCGCGATTAGCTCCCTGGCCACGGTATAGCGCGCAAGATCGTCGGCACGCGCAAGATCGATCAGCCGCTGCAGCGTCGCAATGGGATCGCCGCGAGCGCCAAGATCGAGCGCGATGAGGTTGGTCTTGCCACTCGGAAGCACCGCAACCGGGGGAGGCATATCCCCGAAATGGCCACCGTTGCAGAGCTCGGTCAGCACCGCCTGGACGGTCCCGTCGCCGCCGTTGATCGCAAGCACCCTGGGTCGGACCTGCGCGATCGACTTCATCGCCTCGCCGATCTGCGTCGCTTGCTCGACCTCGTAATGGAAGAGGTCGGGGTGATCCGCGCAAAATTCCCGAATGCGAGGAAGCTGGGCGAGGTTGCCGGTCGATTTGGGGTTGGACAGAAGCGCAATTCTGGGCCGGGCCCTGCAGGCGGGGCTGGCGCACGTCTCGGGCGCGGGAGCAGCGGCTTCTATCAATAATGCCACTTTCGACATGAATCCGCGCACCGTTTCGCTATAGGGACCCAGATTGGTCGGCTGCGTCGAACTCGGGATGCATCCGTCCGGTATGGAATCTCCGCTGCCTTTGCGGCCAAATCATGGTGCTGGGACGACCAAATTTGACCCGACCTGGTCTCATTGATCGTTATTTGACGCGCTCGATCGCAGCGCCGCTCGTCGGCACGCTGATCCTCGCTGCGATGCTGCTCGTCCTCGACAAGATGCTGCGCCTCTTTCAGTATGTGGTCGATGCCGGCGGCCCCGTCAGTGTCGTCTGGCGAATGCTTGCCAATCTGCTGCCCGAATATCTGTCTCTGGGAATCCCGATCGGCCTGATGCTCGGAATCCTGCTCGCGTTCCGCAAGCTGGCACTGTCGTCGGAGCTCGATGCGATGCGCGGAATCGGTATCGGCTATGGCCGTTTGCTCCGCGTGCCCTACGCTTACGCAATTCCGCTCGCGATCATCAACCTGCTCATCGTCGGCTATCTCGAGCCCTATACCCATTATCGCTACAAGGGTTTGCAGTTCGATCTCAAATCGGGAGCGCTGGGCGCAGCGATCAAGGTCGGCGAATTCAACGAGCTCGGCAAGCATCTGACGCTTCGCATCGACCGCAGCGAAAGGGAGGGCACGCAGCTTCACGGCATTTTCGTGCAAAGCGAAGACGGGAAGGGAATGACGGTCGCAGCGACGGCCGAGCACGGCCGGTTCCTTGCGACCGACGATCCGGACAAGATCCTGTTTCGTCTGACCAAGGGCCGGCTCGTCCAGGACAGCCCCAGATTCTCGACGCCCAGGACGCTCGCCTTCGATACCTATGACCTGCCGGTCAGCCTGCCGGTCATCGGTCAGTTCCGCGGGCGCGCGATCGGCGAAAGCGATGAGCTCTACCTCCATGAACTGTGGAGCCTCGGCTATGGCGGCCGGGCCTCGAGCGAGGCCGATCGCATGGCCGCTGAAGCTCATTTCAACTTCCGAATGGTCGAAATCGCGATGATGTTCATGCTGCCGCTGCTCGCAGTCGCATTGGCGATCCCGCCCAAGCGCAGCTCGTCGAGCCTTGGAATCTTCGTCTCGATCCTGATGGTCGTCGCCTATCACAAGATCAACCAATATGCCGATCAGGCTGCCTCGCATGGCCGGCTGGATCCGACGCTCGGCCTGTGGATCCCGTTCGCGCTGCTGTGCGCGCTGATCTTCTGGATGTACCATATTCTCGCGCATAAGCCCGGCGGCCAGCCGATCGGCGCGCTCGAATGGTTCTTCGCCCGAATCGCCCGGCGCATTCGCGAAATGATTCCGAAATCACGCGACGAGCGCGCGCAAGCAGCTGCGGAAGCATGATCAACCTGGGCTTTTTTCCCTCGCGCCACCTGGCCTGGTACATGGTCCGGCTGTTCGTGACGCGCAGCCTCGCCGTGCTGGTCGCTCTGGTTCTCATCCTCATGACTCTCGATCTGCTCGGCGAGTCGGGGAAGATTCTCGCCGTTCCCGGCAACAGCGATGCCGACCTCTGGCTCTACGTCAGCTTGCGAATCCCGATGCTGATCTCGCGCTTCCTTCCCTTCTCGGTCCTGCTCGGTACTTTGATTGCCTTTGTCGGCCTCAACCAGAACAGCGAGGTCGTCGCAATGAAGGCAGCGGGCCTGTCGGCGCACCAGATCCTGGCGCCGCTCGTCGTTGCAAGCATCGGAATCGCTGCGTTACTGTTCACCTTCAATGAAGGCGTGGTCGTCAATTCGACCCGCCGAGTCACCGCCTGGAGCGACAATGACTACAAGCCCGTTCCGCCCTCGAGCGGAATCCTCGGCAACGTCTGGGTCCTTTCAGGCGAGGATCTGATCAAGGCCGGCACGGTCGGCGGTCGGCCGTTCACCGCCCAACGGGTGACGATCTACGACCGAAGCGGCGGTGTCGTGCAGCGCCAGATCGACGCCGCCCGGGCAATTCCAAATCCGGCAACCGGCGACTGGCTTCTCCAGAATGTGCGAATCTACGATGCCAACATGAATGTCGTTCGCCGGGTCCCCAGCCTGGTCGCAATGCACGGCGTCACACCGACCCAGCTGACGCTGGCAAAGGTCGATCCGACTGAGCTCGATTACTGGACCTTGAAGAAGCGGATCGGCGAACTGGAAGCCGCCGGTCGCCCGGTAGACGAGGCCAGGGCCGGCCTCGCCCACAAGATTTCGGGGCCATTGTCGACCCTGTTGATGCCGCTGCTCGCCGCCGTTGCGGCGTTCGGCCTCGCCCGCTCAGGTCAGGTGCTGCTCCGCGCAGTCACCGGCATGGCGCTCGGCTTCGCTTATTTCATGGTCGACAATTTCAGCCTGGCGATGGGTAATGCCGGCACTTACCCGCCGCTCGTCGCCGCCTGGGCGCCCTTCCTCCTGTTCCTGCTCATCGGCGAAACGGTCCTGATCCGGACCGAGGAATAAGCTTCTGATTTACCTGCGATTCGACGCGGCGGACTCAACGGACAATAAAGCTTGCATGGCGGCGCGTTTCATTATGGAACAGTGCGGTAGGGCCATATTGGGGGAGGGTGGCAGTTGTACCCGAGCGTCCATTACCTGAACCGCCAGGCGGCGCGCGAAAAGCTCGCCGCGAGCCGCGCTCTGACCGACGCTGCACGCGAGCGTCATCTCGCGCTCGCTGAAGATTTTCAAAAGCGCGCCGAGGCGATGCGAGCGGCGGCGCGAGCCTGACGGCAAGCCGCTTCGGCTTCAACCCTGGGTCGTTCGGCTCGCCTCGAACAGAAACCAGGTGCGCCGCTCGGCCTCGTCGATCCACACTTCAATGAGGCTCGCGGTGGCGACGTCATTATGCTCGTCGCACAGCGCGTGCGTGCGCCGCATTTCGTTGGTCAGTTGCTTGTTGTCCTCCCGAAGCTCGGCCAGCATGTCGAGCGGAGTGACATAATCGGCGTCATTATCGAGCAAGCGCTGAAGTCGTGCGATCTGCGCGATCGAATGAATCGTTCGGCCGCCGATCTTGCGCACCCGCTCGGCGATCGGGTCGATGGTCGCAAAAATCTGGTCGGCCTGCTCGTCGAGCAACAGATGATAATCACGAAAGTGCGGCCCCGATACGTGCCAATGGAAATTCTTCGTCTTGAGGTAAAGCGCGAACATGTCGGCAAGGAGAGCATTGAGCGCAGCGGAGATGTCGCGCACCGCGTCGGCAGAAAGGTCGGTCGGCGTGCCGAGCGTTGCGGTGCGGATGATCAGGGCTTCCTCGGTGTTCATGCGCGTCTCCCTTTAGAAGAGTTGGGGCTTGGCCGTCGCCGCCCGAGCTCGCTGGTGCATGTGGTGACGCACAGGCAACCGCGCAACCGGACTCTCCGGGCGCTCATGCGCTTTGGCCTAACGCAGTTTCACAATCCTGATCCGGTCGAGCTTCGCCCGGTCCTTGACCGATTCCTCGCTCCGCGTCAGCGCCTTGGCGATCGCCTTCAGCGCCATGCCCTTGCCGGCGAGCGTGTGCAGCTTCTGAATCTCATCCTGCCGCCACGGCTGCCGATGCCGCTCGAACCGTTCGCTCATCGCCCTCCCCCTTCTGGGGGAGCTCATAGCATGAAAGCAAACGCCGAGCGCGCGCCTTAACGGTCGAGGCGCCTGAAGCGATAGCGTCCGCGTACCGGCCTCGCCTGATAGCTCTGTCCTGACGAGCAAGTGATGTTGTACGCGCCCTGAGCCTCGCCTTCGGCGGGCGCGGTGGCGGCAACTTGCCCGCATGCATAGCCGATCCGTGCGAGCGTATGGGCGACCAGCCTGTTCGAAAGCGGCAGATCCGCAGCGAGCGGCCGCTCGACCGCTGGACTGTCGGCACTCGCCATAGTCTCGCTTTCCCCGGGCCCGCTCTCCACCGGCGCGCCTTGCTCGACCGGCACGGCCGAGCCAACGGGCCGCTCGCGAGGAAAACGGTGCCTGGCGCCGGACAGGCCGGCACGATCCGGCCGCTCCATCTGCGTTTCGACATAAATATGGGCCGGCGCCGCAAGCGGAGCCGCGCCATGCCGCAGCGCTTGGCCAAGAGGAGCAGCCGAGGCGGATTTTGCCTGCGCCGAACTTGCATTTTCCCTCACGGACAGTCCGAGCAGCGCCCCGAAAAGTCCCGCGCCCAGAACTAACCCTCCCAAGGCCAGGGCTGGGCGCCTCCAATCAAGCATCCCAAATTTGAGATTGCTCGATCTCTCCTTCTCCGCCCGTCCGACTGCCAATATGTGCTCGACGACCTGCTCGAGCCGGGCGTCCGCTCCTTGTTCGTCCTGCCACCCTTGTTTCGGCTTCGTCGCCAGGCTGGAGGCTTCGAGCGGCTCCGGTTTTGCAAGCTCGCGCAAAGACATGCCGATGGATGTGGTCGGACCCGGCTCGGCGGGCCCATCCCGCTTCGGCTCTGCTGTCACGTGCGGCTCGGGAGCCTGTCCGGTGGCGCTGCGGGCATGCGCTCCGGCGCTGGCCGCAGCCGCAGCCATGAACGGCGTCCAGCGAGGCTGCGCGGCTGCGGTCCATTGATGCGGCCTTAGCTTCAGTGGAGCAGCAAGCGAACGATCATAGTTGCGCCGTTTTGCCGGATCACGAAGCGTTTCATAGGCGAGCAGGATCTCAGCCAACTTGCCCAGCGGCTGCGCCGACACCAGGCCCGCCTTCTTCGCGAACGCCCGACCGATTTCGGCATCGTTCGCCGTCGGCACGAGGCCCAGCACCTCATAATGGTTCGGCCGCGAGCGCACCGAGCTGACCATAACACCCCCCGCGATCCCGCGTTCGATTCCTAAGGGTCTGACGATGCTGCGGTTTTCATGGTAAATCCAGTTCGGCTCATCGGCGGAAATGGCCGTTCAGTCGTTACCGTTGTTGCTCGGCCTGCCGTGAATCGAAAAGGACCGCCCCGGCGGAACAGCCCGTCCCTTTCCTGAATCGTCCTGCCGCAACGGTTACCGGTTCCGCGAACTGCTCGCTTATGTGATGCTCCCTGTACCGCGGGTGCAGCAGGTGCCGGCTTTCGTCCGGGGTTGCTCAGCGCATCTTCGGAGCGAAAGCCGAACGCGAAGTGGCGACTACGAACTGGCTTTCCGCTTGATTGTGAACCTCAGCTGTTGCGTGCGGCGTTGCACGGTGAGCGCGGCCTTGCTCGAAAGCGCATCGAGCGCTCGACTTAGTTCGGACGCACTGGAAACCGGATCATCGTTGACCGCCGTAATGATGTCGCCGGCTCTCAATCCGGCTTGATCGGCCGAAGATCCCGACTGGACAATCGCTACGCCCGCGCCGGAGCGGACCTCGCCCAGCCGGGCGGAGAAGGAGGCCGAATAATCGATCGCCCGAAAGCCGAAGCTCGTCGACGCGGACAAGCTGTTCCGAATGAGCTCGTCGAGAATGACACTGGCGATCGGCCCCGGTATAGCCGCTCCCGCAGGATCGTCCGATCCGACCCCGAGCACGCGTCCATCCATCCCCAAGAGCGGCATGCCGGCACTCCAGCGCTGCGGCGTCGGTTCCAGGCGCACGTACCCGGCCGGACCGCCGCCGTCGGCGAGAAAGTCGCTGCCGATCATTGCTGCACCGGCGCTGCAACCGGCGCCGGTCGGTGTGGTGAGTGCGAAGCCGAATTGTCCCACTCGCGGGAAGGCCTGATCGCTGAGCTGCAGGGCCGGGGTGGCGGCACTGGCGATCTTCACAATCGCCAGTCCCGAAACCGGATCCCTCCTGATGTCGGTCAGCTCTGCTCTGCGGCCGTCACCGAACACCGCATCGAGCGGTAGCTGCTGGAGGTGAGTGGCTGACGTAACCAGCCAGCCGTCAGCCGAGAATGCAAAAGCAGGCACTCTCGACGGGTCGGAGAGACCAGCCGCTACATCCGAACCCTTGGGCAGGATCACCGCGACCGAGGGACAAAGCCGATCAATGAGATCGGCAATATCGGGAAGGCCGGGTTGCTGCCGGACAATCTGCACGATCGGCCGCCCCTGCCGGGTTCGCGGGACGCGCTGTGCGGGCGATAGGAAACCCATTACGAATGCACCGCCAAGAGCGGCGATGAGCAGTGCGGCTCCGAGTATCACTCCGTGAAAGGTGCGTGCCGGCGGCGGAGTCCCCTCGCTATTCACCGAACATCTCGCGCTGTGCTTTTTCCACTTCGTCAGCGTAGCGCCGGTGCACGAACCGTTCGGAAAGGGTCCCGAGCACGACCCGTTGATGATCGACGACCGCCAGGTAATCGGCCTCGTTCAGGTCGAAGGTGCGGATCGCCGAGCGGACATCCTGCTCCGGCCGCAACGCGACGGCCTGGAGCGTCGCGAGGCTTCCCACCTCCGCGTCGGACTCAGTCGCCACGTCGAATGCCTTGGGCGTCTCGACAATACCATAATACCGGCCCGCCCCATCCACGAGCACGACCTTGCTCGTCGAACCCAGTGGGAAGCGACGACGGAACTCGGCAATACCGGTCGTCGCAGGCGCGAGGTCAGCCGCGCGTTGCATCATCTTGCCGACGGTCAGCGCCCGCACCCATCCGACGTCCCGCGCGCTTCGAATATTCTCACCCCTGGTGTGCAGCCGCCAGGTCGAGAAGGAGAAGCCGAAAGTCTCGCGCACGTAGGTGCTGGCACACAGCGCGGCGGTAATTGCGACGCTGGTCAGCGCGAAATCGTGGGTGACCTCGAGCACTAGCATCGACATCGTCATCGGGCCGCCGACAATCGCCACCGCCATGGCGGCCATGCCGATCAGCGCCGCATCGGAGGGATCGACGGCCGGAAGGATCGAAATGCGTGCGACGACGCCCGCGAACAGCTGTCCGACGAGCGAGCCCATGAACAGTGAAGCGAAGAACAGGCCGCCGCGGAATCCGAAGCCGAGCGAAATCGTGGATGCGACGACCTTCACCGCAAGCACGAGCAGGATGAAGCGGAGCGCGACCTCTGCGCCAAGATCGATGTGAAGCGCGCCATGCCCTGCGGAGAGCACCTGCGGCGTGATCATCGCGAGCGGGACCAGCAGGAGACCGCCGACCGCTGGCCTCCATGCCTCGGAAATGAAGGAGCGACGGATATGCGATTCGAGGAAGGTCACGCCGCGCATGATCGCGATTCCGATGAACGCGCAGACGAGGCCCAGTGCTGAATAGAGCAGATAGTCGACCGTCGTGATTGCCTTGGCACCGGGCAACGCAACGACATAGGCCTCAATGCCGACGAAGCGAACGAGCAGCACTGCCGAAAGACAGGCCGCGGCAACCGGCGCAATCGCTGCCGGGGTGTAGGCGCCGATAACGATCTCGAACGCGTAGAACGCGCCCGCGAGCGGCGCTCCGAATGCTGCGCCGACGGCGGCGCCTGCTCCCGCGCCGACCAGGATCCGCATGTCGGCGCGTCTCAACCGAACCCACTTGCCAAGGACCGACGCAAGGCCGCCGCCCGCCTGCGCATAGGCGGCTTCAAGGCCGACCGAAGCTCCTGCGCCGTTCGACACTATGGTCTGGGCACAGACGATCAGCGAATCGCGCATTGGAATTGTACCGCCGTGCAGCGCATTGGCTTCAACGACGTCAACCGGAGTGCGCCAGCGGCGAAGCGCCGCCCTGGAGCCGAAACCCAGCAGGATCCCGAATATCGGCAAAGCGAAAAGTCGGATTGTATCGATCGATTGGGCCGCACTCAGGCTCGCTCCGCTCAATCCATAGATGAGCGACTGCAAGCCATGCGCGATCCCGTGTTGCGCAATCATCAGCAGCCCGGCGACAATTCCAACGCCCACCGCGAGCAGGATGAGGGCGGCTTCGCTCGACCGGAAAATCCGCCGAAACGATGCCATCCCGCGGTTGTAGGCGGGAGCGGCAGCGTCCGGAATGGAATCAAACAGTCTCACGTTTCTTTGCGCAGGACCTTCAAAAGCAGCATGATGATCGCTTTCGGTAGCGATCGGGACCAGTCCTAACGAACTGACCGGCAATATGAAGGCCCCGAAGAACATCGCCAGAGTTGCGCCGCCAGCGGCCGAAATCGCGCTTTGATTGACCCTCCATCCGAACCCCCGGCCGTCAGCCGGCGTCTGGGCCGGGATGCGGGCCTTTCCTCAAGCAAAGGGCCGCCCCAGCGGAGCGGCCCTTCCTTCCGATCGTCGAAAAGGCGGGGAAGGCTTAGCCCAGCATCTCCTGCTCGAGCTTCTTCGCCATCTCCTCGATATTCTCAGGCGGCCAGCCCGGTATGTCCATCCCGAGCCTGAGCCCCATCGAGGCGAGCACTTCCTTGATTTCGTTGAGGCTCTTGCGGCCGAAGTTCGGCGTACGGAGCATCTCGGCCTCGGTCTTCTGCACGAGATCCCCGATGTAGATGATATTGTCGTTCTTGAGGCAGTTGGCGCTCCTCACCGACAGCTCAAGCTCATCCACCTTCTTCAACAGATAGCGGTTGAGCTGGTTGGTGTCGGTCGGGGCGGCTTCTGCAAGCGGCACTGCGGCGCCGATCATCGGCGACGGGGCCATACGAACCTGGCTCTCGTCGAAATGGACGAACAGCTGCAGCTGATCCTGGAGGATCCGTGCGGCATAGCCGAGCGCATCCTCCGGAGTCACCGTGCCGTCGGTCTCAATCGTGAGGGTCAGCTTGTCGTAGTCGAGCTCCTGGCCGACGCGGGTGTTCTCGACCTTGTAGGCGACCTGGCGCACGGGGCTGTAGAGCGCATCGACCGGGATCAGTCCGATCGGTGCATCGGCCGGCCGGTTGGCGGCCGCGGGCTGATAGCCCTTTCCGATGTCCGCGGTGAGCTCGATATTGAGCGTCGCGCCCTCGTCGAGGTGGCAGATCACCAGATCGGGATTGGTGACCTCGATGTCGCCGGTAGTCGCGATCATTCCGGCTGTGACTTCCGTCGGACCGGTGGCTGAAAGATGGAGGCGACGGGGGCCCTCTCCTTCCATCTTCAAGGCGACCTGCTTCACGTTCAGGACGATGTCGGTGACGTCCTCGCGGACGCCGGCAAGCGACGAGAATTCATGAAGCACGCCGTCGATCTTGATCGACGTGACGGCGGCACCCTGGAGCGAGGAGAGGAGCACCCGGCGCAGCGAGTTGCCGAGAGTCATTCCGAAACCGCGCTCCAGCGGCTCGGCGACGAACACACCGCGACGACGGGCGTCGCCGCCCGGCTTCTTCTCGAGGGCGTTGGGCTTCTTCAGTTCCTGCCAGTTCTTTGCGTTGACGGCCATTTTCATCCCTTGGCAGTTGGGGGCCTAAACCCCTGATTTCAAACTTCTTCTCACATCATTCCCGCGCGATGCGGGAACCCAGCGAAATGCTTAGACTCTGCGGCGCTTGCTCGGCCGCACCCCGTTGTGCGGAATCGGGGTCACGTCGCGGATCGAGGTGATGGTAAAGCCCACCGCCTGCAAGGCCCGAAGCGCGCTTTCGCGGCCCGAGCCGGGACCCTTGACTTCGACCTCGAGGGTACGGACGCCATGTTCCGCTGCCTTCCGGCCTGCATCTTCCGCAGCGACCTGCGCCGCGTAAGGCGTCGACTTGCGGCTGCCCTTGAAGCCCATCATTCCAGCGCTCGACCAGGCAATCGCATTGCCTTGAGCATCGGTGATGGTGATCATCGTATTGTTGAAGCTGGCGTTCACATGGGCGACGCCGGCGGAAATATTCTTGCGCTCCCTCCTGCGGATGCGCTGCGGTGCCTGAGCCATTTGGTCCTACAATCCTCTAATTCGGTTCGCCCTGAGCAATGCGAAGGGCGTGAGTTGCGGCTGTGCCGGGCTTACTTCTTCTTGCCGGCGATCGGCTTGGCTTTGCCCTTGCGGGTGCGCGCATTGGTGTGCGTGCGCTGGCC
>DASVYN010000193.1:0-1690 GCA_036392155.1 Sphingomicrobium sp. | reverse complement strand
CCAACATGGAGATCGATGTTCCAGAAGGCGCGCCGGCCGGTGATATAGGCAATCGGCTCGCCGCTCGACCGACGCTCGACGAGGCTCCAGAAGCGCCTGGGTACAGCACGATCCGGCGGCGCAAGGATCAATTTGTCGCGGTCGATGTGCAGCGCTTCGGCCATCAGCAGCTCGGCATCGAGACGTGACGTATCGCTGGTCTTGGACAATTTGCGCGCCGCATCTGCAAGCGCGCGGGCAATCGGCTTCACGCCTCCTCCAGGCCTGCCAAGCGCTCTGCTTCGTCCTCCGCCACCAGCGCGTCAATGATCTCGGTTAGTCCTGGGCCTTCGAGCACCTCGTCGAGATTGTGCTTGGTCAAATTGATCCGATGATCAGTGACGCGCCCCTGCGGAAAATTGTAGGTGCGGATCCGCTCCGAACGATCGCCCGAGCCGACCATCGATTTGCGGGCGCCCGCGCGTTCGCTGGCGAGCCGCTCGCGCTCCAATTCGAACAAGCGCGTCCGCAGCACCTTCATCGCTTTGGCCTTGTTCTTGTGTTGGGACTTCTCGTCCTGCTGGATGACGACGAGACCGGTCGGCAGGTGAGTGATCCTGACCGCGCTGTCGGTGGTGTTGACCGACTGGCCCCCCGGTCCCGACGAGCGGTAGACGTCGATGCGCAGGTCCTTGTCGTCAATCTGAACGTCGACGTCCTCCGCCTCGGGCAGTACCGCGACCGTCGCCGCCGAGGTATGGATCCGCCCGCCGCTTTCGGTAACCGGCACGCGTTGAACGCGATGAACCCCGCTTTCGAACTTCAGCTTGGCGAAAACGCCGGGTCCGCTGATCGAAGCAATGGCCTCCTTGTAGCCGCCAAGCTCCGATGGGCTTGCGCTGATCAACTCGAACCGCCAGCCCCGAGCCTCGGCGAAGCGCTGATACATGCGAAGGAGATTGCCGGCGAATAAGGCAGCCTCGTCGCCGCCCGTCCCGGCACGAACTTCGAGCATTGCTGCGCGGTCATCCGCAGCGTCTGTCGGAAGAAGCTTGACCGCGAGTGCCCGCTCGGCTCCCGGGAGCTTGTGCCGAATCTCGTCGGCTTCGGCCGCAGCCATTTCCTTAAGCTCGACCTCGGCACTCGGATCGGCGACCATTCCGTTCAGTACGTCGAGTTCTGCGCGCAGGCGCCGAACCTCTCGCGCTGCGGCGGCGACGGGCTCGATTGCAGCATAGTCCTTCGACAGGCGCACGAACTCGTCGGGCGAAAGGTTCGGAGCCGACATCGCCCGCTGAAGCTCATACTTGCGGGCCTCGATCGAGGCTATGCGTTCGGACGAGATGTGGGTCACGAGCCGAACACCTTCGTGACCTGGTCGAGCGCAACATTTCGCTG
Organism: Sphingomicrobium sp.; assembly: GCA_036392155.1. Lineage (GTDB taxonomy): Bacteria > Pseudomonadota > Alphaproteobacteria > Sphingomonadales > Sphingomonadaceae > Sphingomicrobium. Next base: position 313 of record DASVYN010000193.1, on the reverse strand, counting down.
TTCGCCGGTTGCCAGATTCTTGAGCTGCACTTCCGCTCGGTCGAGCTCGTCGTCACCAATGATCAGCGCAAATGCGGCTCCGGCGTCATTTGCGCGCCCGAGGCGCTTCTTCATGCTGCCGCGATAGGCCATGTCCGCCGCGACGTGCGCGCGCCGAAGTTCAGCCAGCAAGCGCTGCGCGGCCTCTTGGGCGCGCTCACCCAAAGGTATGAGGATCGCGGTCGGCTTTTCCGCATGCGGAGCACTGATCATCATCGCCAGGCGCTCGATTCCCGCCGCCCAGCCGACCGCAGGAGTGGGTGAACCGCCAAGC
>DASVYN010000192.1:0-3540 GCA_036392155.1 Sphingomicrobium sp. | reverse complement strand
CACTCACGCGGCATTGCTGGATCAGGCTTTCGCCCATTGTCCAATATTCCCCACTGCTGCCTCCCGTAGGAGTCTGGGCCGTGTCTCAGTCCCAGTGTGGCTGATCATCCTCTCAGACCAGCTACGGATCGTCGCCTTGGTGAGCTTTTACCTCACCAACTAGCTAATCCGACGCGGGCTCATCCTCAGGCGATAAATCTTTGGACCGAAGTCATTATACGGTATTAGCTCAAGTTTCCCTGAGTTATTCCGTACCAGAGGGCAGATTCCCACGCGTTACGCACCCGTGCGCCACTAAGGCCGAAGCCTTCGTTCGACTTGCATGTGTTAGGCATGCCGCCAGCGTTCGTTCTGAGCCAGAATCAAACTCTCAAGTTGATGTACGATCAAACCCCCGCGGAATAAGCGAGAGCAAGACCGGCATCTCCGGGAGCCGTTCCTGCACAAAATCACAAACTGGTGTGTTTGCGTTTCGAGACATCTGGAACGGCTTAAAATTTGCCGATCGTCCGATACCCAGAGGTTATCGGTGACCGGGCCGCCGCCCACATGTCCCTTCATCTAAACCAACAATGTCAAAGAGCCGACGCGCATCCTCCCCCGGTTCGATTGGTTCCGGGCATCGGTTGTACCGACTAAGAAGAGGCACGAAACGAACGCGAGACCCCGTAGCGAGGCCGCGTCCGCTTGCTGGAGGCGCATATATGTGGCGCCTCCACAGCCGTCAACCGGGTATTTTGCAACTTTGTTGCAGTTTGCCGTTCAGCCGGCTCTAGTAGCCGCCCGGGGGCCGCTTCACAGTGACTGTGATAAGCGCGCCCTGAGCTTCGTCAAGTGCCGCAAGCTGCTGTATTAAAGGGGCTTATCGCCGGATCGTTCAAGCGCTTTGAATATAGGCGCGCATTGCCTCAGCCTCAGCCTCGATCCGCTCCATCCGGTGCTTCACCAGATCGCCAATCGACACTATTCCGCGAATTTCGCCGTTTTCGACGACCGGCAAATGCCGGATTCGGCGCTGAGTCATGAGAGCTAAGGCAGCGAGGACCTCGGTTTGAGAATCGGCCGTGATCGCCGGCGAGCTCATCACACGCGAGACCGGCCAGTCGAGAACTTCCGGGCCATGCTCGCGCAGGCAGTAGATCACGTCGCGCTCGGACATGATTCCCGCGATCCGGCCGCCTTCGAGCACCGGCAGTGCGCCGATTCGCTTCTCGCCCAGGCGCCTGACGGCGTCGGAGACCGTGGCCTCTCCAGCGATCGTTTCCACCGTGCTGCCCTTATCGCGAAGCACCGATGCGATGGTCATGTGACCTCCCAAGACTCGCCGCTTGTCCGCCTTGATAGTCCCACTTCGCGCGGCCAAAGGGAAGCTCCATGCCTCGACCAGATTCGGTTCCGACTGAGCGCTTCTCGACCAAGCGACGTTTTTTGAGGATTTTCCGGTTGTTGGTGCTGCTCTCGATCGTCGTCGCGGCGATTGCAGTGATCCTGGTCACGCGGGGCGAAGGAACGGTCAGCATCCATTTGCTCGTCGCGACCGCACTCGGCGTCGGACTTACGGTCCTCCTCGGTACCTCGCTGATGACCCTGGTCTTCCTCAGCGCCGAAAGCGGCCACGACGAGGCTGCGGCGCCCCATGTTCACGAGGAGGATGATAGAGAATGACCGATCCCGAACACACGCCGATCCTGCGCGTCATGCCTGGCCCTGCGGACATTAATGCCAACGGGCACATCTTCGGCGGTTGGGTCCTCTCTCAAATGGACATTGCAGCGGGCATCGTCGCTTCGCGGCGCGCCAAGGGGCCGGTAGCGACGGTGGCGATCGAGGCCATGAAGTTCATCGCTCCAATTCACCTGCGCGACCTGATCTCGGTCTATGCCAATGTCGAACGGGTTGGACGGACGTCAATGGCGGTGAAAATCGAAGTCGTCGCCCATCGTGATCTCGGCGCAACCGAGGTCAAGGTCACCGAAGGCATGTTCAGCTTCGTCGCACTCGATGCGAATCACCGTCCCCGGCCAGTGGACGGGGCCTAATCTTCCCTTGCTCTAAGGGAGAACAAGCGCCGCAGTTCAAGCGGCCGGCGCGATTTCTTCCTCACCCTCGGCCGGACGGGCCGCACGCGAGCGGCGCCGCGGTCGGCGCGGCTCTTCCTCGGCCGCTTCGCTGCTGTCCTTGTCATCGCGGCCAATCGCCGGCGGAAGCGCATCGAACGGGATGGTCTCGCCACCGCCGTTGGCAACGGCACCGTCGCCTTCGGAGCTCTCGCGCTCGCCGCGATCATCGCGGCGCGGACGACCGCGACGGTTGAAGCGCTCACCGCGCTCCTGCCGCTCGCCACGGTCGTGGCGCTCGGCGCGCTCCGGCCGCTCGTCGATGGAAGCCTCCTCGCCCGCTTCGACCATCTCTTCTTCGGTCTCGTCGCCGTCGAACTCTTCGTCGCGGTGTCGACGCTGATTCTGATCCTCGAACCGCGCTCGATTCTCGCTCAGCACGCGGAAATAATGGTCGGCATATTGAAGGAAATATTCGGTCTGGACACGGTCGCCCGCGAGCTGGGCGTCGCGCGCCATGCTCTTGTATTTTTCAAGCAGCTGGGCGGCATTGCCGCGCTGACGATTGTCCTGGCGGTTGCCCGGCTGTCCGCCGAGGTTCTGGCCCCGCTGTCCACCGCGGCCGCGTCGGCGGCCGCCCTGACGATTGTTGATCAAATGCCTACGTCCTTACGCAGAAGTATTCGTAGCCCCTTCGCCTCAGGCGGGCAGGGCGGCGCTCACGCGGCGCAGCTCTGACCTTCTCGTTCCGGTCTCACGCGACTTGCGCGAAGTGAACGGCCGATAGTGTCGGGGTTGGGACAGGATGCGCTCTCAAGCGTTCGTCGTGGAGCGGGCCCGGCCCAGGCACCCGATGTAGTGTCACCGACGCCGGATGCCAAGCGATTTCGATCAAAGGCAGGTTAATTCCACGTAAGCAACACTGCACGCGGCCTGTCACCAAGGTCTTTGGCGACCCGCGCCTCGAGGCCGTCGCGGGCAAGCAGGGCAGTGACTGCGACCGCCTGATCGTGGCCGATTTCGACGACTGCAATACCGCCCTCCTTCAACAAGCGGGGAAGCTGAGGCGCCAGCGCGCGATAGGCATTCAAGCCTTTTTCGCCGGCAAACAGCGCTTCGTCCGGCTCATATTCGCGCACGCCCGCACCAAGACTTGCGCCTTCGGCAATGTAGGGAGGATTGCAAAGGATGAGATCGAAGCGCTCATTCAGACCCTCCGCCCAATTGCCGAGCATGAATTTCACCCGTGCTTCGAAGCCCAGCCGCCGCGCGTTGGCCGCGGCATAGGACAAGGCATGGCGCGAGAGGTCTATGCCGAGCCCGGTTGCCTCCCCCCAAATGTCGAGCGCAGCGAGAATCAATGTTCCGGGCCCGGTGCCAAGGTCCAGGATTCGCGTTGGACGGCCCCCGCCCTCGAAATGCTCGATCGCCGAGGCAATGAGCACTTCAGAATCCGGGCGCGGAACCAGCACTCCGGGGCCAA
>DASVYN010000191.1:0-1915 GCA_036392155.1 Sphingomicrobium sp. | reverse complement strand
GGTGAGTGAATCTGCCGGCCGATGATCGACTTTGCGAACCCCGGAGCATGCGCGTCGACCGTCGCGACGATCAGGTCGGCGGCCTTCTCGCGCTCCTCGTCCCAGCTTCGGCCGGGACCGAGGTCGTAACGGAAATGCTGGCAGAACAGGCTCGCGACATGGCGGCCCTTTGGCGCAAGCGTCGAATCCAGAGTGGATGGGATCAGCATCTCGATGATCGGTTGCTCGGCCCAGCCATCGACCGCCGCATCGAGATAGGCCCGGTGCATATAATCGAGACTGGGCGCAATGATGATCCCGGCAGTCAGATGGTTGCCCTTCTTCGGAAGCACCGTGAACTTCGGAAGCTCGGACAACGCGACATTCATCCGGAAGGTCGCGCTTTCGCACTTCCAGCGGTGCATTCTGCTGCCGACGTCGGCATCCACGGCCCCTCGCGGAACCAGAGAATCGAACAAGAGCTTCGGATTTACGCCTGCGACAATTGCCGACGCAGGCCACGCTTTGCCGCCCGCAACGACGCCATTGGCGCGATGAGCCTTGACGATGACTTCCTCGACCGGAGTGTTGAGGACGATATCGACGCCGGCCTCTCGGCAGGCGCTCGCCATCGCCTGAGTAATCGAGCCCATGCCGCCAATCGCATGACCCCAGGCGCCGGGCACTCCGGCGGCTTCTCCGAACAGATGGTGAAGCAGGACATAAGCGGTACCGGGCGACTGCGGCGACGCGAAGTTGCCAACGACGCCGTCAAAACCGAACAAGGCCTTGGTCAGGTCTCCTTTGAAATGCCGATCGAGAATTTCGGCTGCGCTGCGCACCGCAAAATCGTGGACGATGCGGGTCTCGGCGAGCGACAGCCCGGCCATGTCTCGCCCGAGGCTCAGGAGCTTCGGGATTGCACTGACCTTGCGGCCGACATTAGGCGGCGCTCTCAGCAGCCATTTCTTGAGGAGCCGGACTACGGTCTCCAGCTCGTGATGGTAACGGTCGTACGCCTCGGCGTCCTGCTTGTGATGCCGGCCAATCTCCTTGCGGGTCAGGCCGGCGCGACCGGCGAGGAGATAATCGCCTTCTCCCGGCAGAAAATTGTCGGTCTTGCGCAACACCACCTTCAGGCCATGGCGTTCCAGCTGCATGTCGCGGATGACCTTGGGCTGGAGCAGGCTCACGGTGTAGCTCGCTGCTGAATTGCGAAAGCCGGGAAGAAACTCGTCGGTCACTGCAGCGCCGCCGACATTGCCGGCGGATTCCAGGACTGCAACCCTGAGCCCCTTCTTCGCCAGATAGTGGGCGCAGGTCAGGCCGTTGTGGCCGGCGCCGATGATGATCGCGTCGTGCATCCTGCCGCCCGCCATAGCGGGGGAAGATTCAACGCATCAACACCAGTTCTTCGGCCATTGTCGGATGGAGCGCGACGGTCGCATCGAAATCGGCCTTCTTGAGCTTGCCCCTGACCGCAATCGCAGCGGCCTGGAGGATCTCCGGAGCGTCCGGGCCGATCATGTGGACCCCGACGATCCGGTCGGTCGATCCGTCGACCACCAGCTTGTAGAGCGAGCGCTCGTCGCGGCCCGCGAGCACGTTCTTCATGGCGCGAAAGTCTGAAGTGTAGGTCTTCACCTGACCGAGCCGGTTGCGCGCTTCGCCCCCAGTCATTCCGACGCCGGCGAGCGGCGGATGGCTGAATACCGCCGAGGGTATGCAATTGTAATCGACCTGATGCGGCTTGTTGCCGAAGAAGCTGTCGGCGAATGCCTGGGCTTCGCGAATCGCGACCGGCGTAAGCTGAATTCGGTCGGTGACATCGCCGACAGCGAAGACTGACGGAACATTCGAGCGATTGTCAGCATCGACCTTGATCTGGCCTTTGTCGCCGACTTCGACTCCTGCAGCCTCGAGCCCAAGCCCCTTG
>DASVYN010000190.1:0-2321 GCA_036392155.1 Sphingomicrobium sp. | reverse complement strand
AAAACCGCATCCGATGAGCAGGAGCGCGCGGCCGAGGCGATGCTCCATCTCCTGTGGGATCTGAAGCTCAAGGTCGGGCATTCCGTCCGCTCGGTCCCGCAGCTGCTTGCACTCGCGAAAAAGGACATGACCATCCGCACGGCCTTCCTCGAGGCGCGCTGGCTGTGGGGCGACGAAGAGGTGTTCGATTTCGCATCCGCCCGCTTTCGCAAGCAGATCGTCGCTGGCAGCGCCGCTGAATATGTCGCTGCGAAGCTCGGCGAACGTGACGAGCGGCACATCAAGATGGGAGACAGCCGCTACGTCGTCGAGCCGAACGTCAAGGATGGCAAAGGCGGGCTTCGCGACCTCCACACGCTCTACTGGATCGGCAAATATATTCATGGCGTCGAGCGGCCCGCCGACCTCGTCCGCGCAGGGCTGCTGACAGCCGCCGAATTCCGCCGCTTCGATCGCGCGGAGCGGTTCTTCTGGGCGGTACGTTGCCATCTTCACCTGCTCGCCGATCGCGCCGAGGAGCGGCTCAATTTCGAGTATCAGCCGCGCATCGCCGAAATCATGAATTATGCCGACCGGCCGGGGAAATCGGCCGTCGAACGTTTCATGCAATTCTATTTTCTGAATGCGAAAACGGTCGGTGACCTGACTGGCGTTTTTCTCGCGCAGCTTGATGAGCAGCTCGGCAAGAAAGGTATCCGCTTCGCGCTTCCGACGATCCGCCGCCGGCCCAAGCGCCTCGGAGGATTCACGCTGGTTCGCGGACGAATCTCGATCCCGGCCGATGATTTCTTCCGAAGCGACCCGGTGCGCCTCCTCGAACTGTTCGCGCTCGCGGTGCGCGAGCAGCTCGAAATCCACCCCGCAGCGATGCGGGCAGCGAGCCGGGACGCAGTGCTGATCGACCGGGAAGTCCGCGCCGATCCTCGTGCCAACGCGCTCTTCATGGAGGTCCTCACCTCAATCCACCACCCAGAGCTGGTGCTTCGCTGGATGAACGAAGCGGGCGTGTTCGGCCGCTTCGTTCCCGACTTTGGACGCGTCGTCGCGCAGATGCAGTTCGACATGTACCATCATTATACGGTTGACGAACATTCGATCCGTGCGATCGGCCTGCTCGCATCGATTGAACGCGGCGAGCTCAGGGGCGACCACCCGCTCTCGACCGCAATCCTCCAGAAGCAGATCGCGTCGCGCCGAGTCCTTTATGCCGCGGTTCTGCTGCACGACATCGCCAAGGGGCGTGGCGGCGACCACAGTGTGATGGGCGCCGAGATCGCCCTGAAACTCTGCCCGCGCTTTGGCCTTGACGAAGCCGAGACTGAGACGGTGTCGTGGCTGGTCCGCCATCACCTGCTGATGTCCGCGACGGCGTTCAAGCGCGACCTCGCCGATCCCAAGACAATCGAAGATTTCGTTCATCAGGTGCAAAGTCCCGAGCGGCTTAGGCTGCTTCTGATCCTCACCGTTGTCGACATTCGCGCCGTCGGGCCGGGCGTTTGGAACGAATGGAAGCGAAGCCTCCTCAGCACCCTCTTCGAGGCCGCCGAAGAACGCCTCCGGCTCGGCTTCAAACATCATGGCCGCGCCGAGATCGTCGAGGAGCGGCAGCAAGCGCTTGCCGCCGAGCTCGGATGGAAGGCGAGCGTCGCGCGGGCCCACATGAAGCGCCTTCCCGACAGCTATTGGCTGGCCGAGCCCCCGGCCTGGCAGCTGGCCAATGCACGGCAAGTCGCCGCAGCCGAGGCGCATATCGGCGAAGCCGCTCCGAACGTCGTTGTCGAGGATGATCCCGAAAGCGGCGCCACGCGCGTCAGCGTGTTCACGCCCGATCGCGAGGCGCTGTTCTATCGCATTTGCGCAGGCCTTGCAGCGGCCGGCGCAAGCATCATCGACGCCCGGATCCACACGACGCGCGACGGAATGGCGCTCGACAACCTGCTTGTTCTCGATGCCCGCGAGCAGCCTTACACCGATCGCCGGTTGCGCAGCCGCTTGGCCAAATCGGTCGAGACCGCACTCAGCGGTCCAACTCCGCCGCAGCTTCCAACATCCGAGCCCCGGCGGCGAAGTTCGGCGTTCGCGGTCGCACCCTCGGTCGCAATCGCCGACCGCGCCTCAACCCGCACGACGGTGGTCGAGGTCAATGCGCGCGACCGACCGGCGCTACTCGCAGGACTTGCTGCTGCGGTCCACAACCAGGGCCATGCGATCCATTCGGCGCATATCGCAACCTACGGCGAACGGGCTGTCGATGTCTTTTATCTGACCCGTGCCGACGGGAAGAAGCTCTCGCCCGAAGAGAATGAGAAGCTCCGTTCCGC
>DASVYN010000189.1:0-9404 GCA_036392155.1 Sphingomicrobium sp. | reverse complement strand
GTAATCCTTGCTCGTGATTGGAGCGGTAATCACCTTCAGGCCTACAGGACTTTCGGTGGCCGCTAGCACCACGCAAAGTCGATCCTTGCGCCCCGACTCCTCTCTCTTTGCGGCCTCGTGCCGCCAAAGATAACTGTAGAGTATGACGTCGGTTGGCTGAGGCTTAGTCCAAGAGATGGTTCAGCTCATGCGCACTTTCGGGGATCATCGCATCCCGAATGGCCCTCAGGTCGGTCTGGTCCAGCTCGCTGGGTAACAGCGCCACATGGTCGAGCCGCGCAAGCCTCTCGTATTCGGCGGCGGGCAACATTACCACTCGTGCGGTTCCATTCCGCTCGATAGCGAGGGGATGGATCATGGCTTCATCGTAGAAGTGTCCGAACCGCTTGGCCACGTCGCTTGACGACGCCCTCTCGAGAACATCCACCGTCATCTGCACCTCCTTGTGCTGGAGACATACATAGGGGATTACGGATATTCCGTAAAGGCAGGATTATACGGAATTGATCCCACTCTCGCATAGCGCCCGGCCCCGTCATCTACTCCGTACGCGAACAGCTGGTCTGGGGACTGGCGAGAGCAGGCGAATGCTGAAGGATGTCAGGGGTGCATCCGAAGCAGGCGATTACGTGCAGACGGATCCGGCGGATGGTCGTGCTTGGAAATGCATTCTGTAACCCCGGCAGACACGTCAGACGTCGCGGTCGCGCATCTTCTTTTCGCCGAGGGCGCTTTCGATACCGCCCGCGATCGCGTCGCCGGTCCAGATGACCGCACCCAGGAGGATGACGGCTATGGCGAGCTGAAGGGCGTTGATCACGAGCGACTCCGTGATTTCCCTTTAACGGCAAGGCGTTAAATTTCCAATTAATAGCTCGTCATCTGTCGCATAACGGGACTGCGCGCCTAACGCGGTCGGTTGGTCGTCCCTTTGCCCGGAGTGATGAACAAAGCGACCACGGGCCCGTCGGCGTCGCCTGTATGCCAGACACCACGCGGGTTGATCGCATAATCGCCGGGCCCGAGTTCCCAGGATTGCTTGCTTCCGTCCGGCAGCTCCTGGTGGAGGGTCATATGACCCTGGACGACACAGACCACCTCTTCACCCAGCGGATGCATTTCCCAGCTGGTCCAGCTCTCTTCGAACCGGAACAGGCTGACCAGCCGCCCATCCTCGAGATCGTCGGCGTGGCGCTCGCCATAGGCTTCGTACCACTCAAACCCTGTGAACTGCGGCTCCGCGACTGCGCGGGCGCCCTGCCCCAAATGGATCGGATAGTCGAACAGTGACTTTCCCTTCATGGCGGTTCTCCCGCTTCATTCAGCCTTCATGATGAAAGCGTTGAGCTTGTTGCCATCGGGATCGCGAAAGTAGCCGGCATAGAAACCGCCGCCCCGGTCTCCCGGAGGGCCTTCGCAAGTGCCGCCGTTGGCAAGCGCGATATCGTAGAGGCGCTGAACCTGCGCTTCGTCCTTTGCTTCGAGCGCGACCATCACGCCGTTGCCGACGGTCGCCGCATTGCCGTCGAACGGCTTGGTAAGGCCGATGCCGGCGCCCCCGTCCGCCTTTCCCCAGGCGATGAACTGCTCATTTTCCATCATTCGTCCCGCACCCAGCTCTCCACAGAGCGCGTCGTAGAATCTAGCGGACTTCTCACGGTCGTTGGTGCCGAGCGTTACATAGCCGATCATCTTGTCCTCCTGCCGAATCGAGGTAGGAACATTAAGGGAACAAATTCGTGCGATCAATCGCCGACCGGCGCGCACGCCTGCTGCAGCCAGGCTAGGTCAGCGCCCGACAGCCTGGGACCGATCCGCGCGAGCACATGGGCGTGGTAGCAGTTGAGCCAGACCAGCTCCTCGGGCTCCAGCATCTCGACGTCGATCAAGCGGCGGTCGATCGGCGCGAAGGTCAGAGTCTCGAAGCCGAGCATCTCCTTCTCGGCGCCCTCGATCGCACGTTCGACGACGAGCACCAGATTCTCGATCCGGATGCCATATTCCCCAGCCTTGTAATAGCCGGGCTCGTTCGAGAGAATCATTCCAATCTTGAGCGGCTCGTCGCCGCCGCTCTGGCTGCTTCCGACCGGCGAGATGCGCTGCGGGCCTTCGTGGACCGAAAGAAAGCTACCAACGCCGTGGCCCGTGCCGTGGGCATAATCGAGGCCGGCTTCCCACAGCGGGCGGCGGGCAAAGCTGTCGAGCTGGCTTCCGCGCGTGCCCTTGGGAAAAACTGCAGTCGCGATCGCGATATGACCCTTGAGGACGCGGGTGAAACGGTCGCGCATTTCAGCGGTCGGCTCGCCGACGATCACAGTACGGGTGATGTCGGTAGTGCCGTCTACATATTGGCCGCCCGAATCGACCAGATAGATCTGGTTCATCCCGATCGGGAGATTGCTTTCCTGGGTGACCTTGTAATGGGGCGCCGCGGCGTTCGGACCGGCCGCCGAAATGGTGTCGAAGGAAAGGTCGCGAAGCTCGGGCGCTTCCTGGCGCAGCTGCTGCAATTTGTCGGCGGCCTTGATTTCGTCGAGCGCGCCCTTCGGCGCCTCATCCTCGAGCCACTTCAGGAACCTGACGATCGCCGCTCCGTCGCGCTCCTGCGACGCTTTCTGACCGGCAATCTCCACCGGGTTCTTGATCGCCTTGGGAAGGATGGTCGGATCACGCTTCGCGATCACCGTCGCGCCGGCGTCCCGAAGCGCGTCAAAAATTGCCGCAACCGAGCGTTCGGGATCCACGGCGACGGTCCGACCTTTCAATCCGCGAAGCGTCGGCTCGAACTCGTAACGTTCGTGGATTCGCACGCCATTGCCGAGATGCTGACGCACTTCGGGCCCAATCTTTTCCGATGCGACGAACAGGTCGGCGGTGCCGTCGGCATTGACCAGGGCATAAGCGAGCGCGACCGGCGTCCGGCTGACGTCTGCGCCGCGAATGTTGAATGCCCAGGCGATCGAATCGAGCGCCGACAGAACCGCTGCATCTGCATGTTCCTTCGACAGCCAGTCGGCGATCTCGGTGCGCTTTTCGGCTGAGGACTTTCCGGCATATTGATCGGGCTGGACGACGAGGTGCGCCTTGGAGGCCTCGGGCCGATCGTTCCAGATTTCGTCGATCGGATTTTTGCCGACCGGCACCAGCTCGGCGCCACGCGTAGCCAATGCCTCCTTCGCTTTGTTCACCCAATCGCGCGTGTGAAGCCACGGATCGTAACCGATGCGCGCACCCTTGGGCGCATGCTCCTCGAGCCACTGCGTGGTGCTCGTTTCGGGCACCGACTGGTAGCTCCATTCGGTCGGCGAGACCTGCTGGCGAACCTGCAGGGTGTAGCGGCCGTCCACGAAGATCGCGGCTTCTTCGGGCAGAACCACAGCGGAACCCGCGGATCCTTCGAACCCGGTCAACCAGGCGAGCCGCTGGGCATAGCTGCCGACATATTCGCTCATATGCTCGTCGGTGAGCGGGACGACGAAGCCGTCGAGCTTCTCTGCTTTCAGCTGCTCGCGAAGTGCGGCGAGGCGATCGGCGTAACTGGACATCGGCTAACTCCCTCGCCCTCCAGCTAATCGCAGGAGCCTCATTGTTAAAGGGCTGTCCCAACGGGCTCGTTCGGATCGATCACCCGGCTTGCTCCATTTGGGGGTCGTCAATCGCCTTGGCGATCAGGCCATGGCCGGTCGAGGCGCAGAGCCTGCCCAAAAGGGCTGCTCCTCCCGAACCCGCAGCCCCGGCAAAAGTGGCCGGCGATCCTTTGCTCGCTTGGGTCGAACTGAGGCACTAACCCTGATCCAGTCGCGCGCGGCATTCATTCCAAAGCATTTTTCAAGAGTGACCTGCTGCCAGGGCTAGACGGACAGGCTCCAATCCTGCTTTCGGAAGGGTCATGGACAAGCCAGCCTCGAGTCCCTCGCCCCCCGCCGCAGAACAGCGCTCTTACAGCTACGAACGCCATGGGATCACCATCGAGGACCCGTGGCATTGGCTGCGCGACGCCAATTATCCCAACGTCAGCGACCCGGACGTCCTGACGTATCTTCATGCCGAGAACGACCATTTCGAGGGCTGGAAGAAGCAGCATCAGGAGCTCATCGACCGTTTGTTCGAAGAGATGAAGGGCCGCATCAAGGAGGACGAAAGCTCGGTTCCGGTCCGCGACGGCGATTTCTTCTACTGGTGGGCGTTCAAGCCCGGCGCGCAGTATCGGACCTGGTACCGCAAGCCGTTACGCGGCGGCGACGATCAGACGATCTTCGACGAGCCGGTCGAGGCGGAGGGCAAGGAATATTTCCGGCTCGGCGCGATCGAGGTCAGTCCCGACGGCAAGCTCCTCGCGACGCTGGCCGATTACGACGGGTCGGAGCGGTTCGAGCTGAGAATCCGCGACCTCGCGACGGGCAAGGATATTGAGACCGTCACCAAGGTCGGCATCGGCCATCCAGTTTGGACCAGCGACAGCGCAGGGATCGTCTTCACCGAGGTCAACGACAATTGGCGCAGCTACCGTGCGCGATACCACCGTTTGGGCTGTCCGGTGGACGAGGACATGACGCTTTATGAGGAAACCGAGGAGCTCGGCTTCTCGGTCGGTATCGGCCGCTCGCAGGATCGCAGCATCATCTTCGTTTCGACCGGCGACAATGCGACAAGCGAAGTGCGGTTCGTCTCGGCCGAGGATCCCTCGCAGCCGCTGATCCTGATGTCTCGGCGCAAGCCCAACCGCGAATATCATGTGGACGCGGCGCACGGGAAACTCTGGATCCACACCAATGATGATCATGTGAACTTCCGTCTTGCGGTGGCCGATCCGGCAAGGCCGGAGGTGTGGGAGACGGTGATTGCCGGATCAGACCGCGTCTATTTGACCGGCGTGACCGCCTATCGCGACCATCTTGCGATCAGCAGCCGCGTCGATGGCCTGGATCAGCTGATCCTGCGCACCTACCAAGGCGACGAGACTCGCATCCCCTTCGAGGAAGCGAGCTATAGCGCATTCTTCGCCGGCAATCCCGAGTTCGCGCCGGCAGCCTATCGTCTCGGCTATTCGTCGATGGTCACGCCGACCACGGTCTACGACTATCACCCGGGAACCGGACAGCTAGAGATGCTCAAGGTGCAGGAGATCCCCTCGGGCTATGATGGCCAGCAATATGTGACCGAGCGGCTGATGATCGAAGCGCGTGACGGAGTGAAGGTGCCGGTCTCGCTCGTCTACCGCAAAGGCTTTGACAAGAACGGCGAGGGCAAGCTGTTTCTCTACGCTTACGGCGCTTACGGGATGGCGATCCCGCCAACCTTCAACACCAACCGAATCAGCTTGCTCGACCGCGGCTGGGCCTGCGCGATTGCCCACATCCGCGGCGGCGACGATCTCGGCTACAAATGGTTCCTCGACGGAAAGCTCACCAAGCGGACCAACAGCTTCAACGACTTTGTCGATGTCGCAAAGGGGCTCGTCGCTGCAAAATTCACGAAGCCCGGCCGGATCGCGATCAACGGCGGCTCCGCGGGCGGCGAACTGATGGGCGCGGTGGTCAATTCCGATCCCGGGCTCTGGGGCGCGGCCGTGGCCGACGTGCCGTTCGTCGACGTGCTCAACACCATGCTCGACGACACGCTTCCGCTGACTCCCGGCGAATGGCCCGAGTGGGGCAATCCGATCACCGACAAGGACGCGTTCGACTATATTCGAAGCTACTCGCCCTATGACAATGTGAAGGCGCAAGATTATCCGCCGCTGCTGATCACCGGCGGCCTCACCGATCCGCGCGTGACCTATTGGGAGCCTGCCAAATGGGCGGCGAAGCTGCGGGCGACGAAGACCGACCGCAATCCGCTGTTGCTGAAGATCAACATGGGCGCCGGCCACGGCGGCAAATCAGGGCGGTGGGAGCGGCTCCACGAGGTTGCCGAGACCTACGCGTTCATCCTGACGCAGGTGCAATGAACACCAGACCCGTCTTCGAACTCAGCCTCACTGCATTGCCCGGCCACATCGACGAGCTCGGCCACGTCAATAATGCGGTATGGGTGCAGTGGATGGAGCAGGTCGCAGTCGCGCATTGGCGGAGCGTCGCGACGAAGACGCATCAGGAGGACTATTTCTGGGTCGTGGTGCGCCACGAGATCGATTATTTGCGCGCCGCTTTCGTGGGCGATGTGATCAGCGCGCGCACCTGGGTCGGCGAAGCGCCCAAAGGAGCGAGATTCGATCGCTATGTCGAGTTCACCGGCGCCGATGGAAGAATCTGCGTTCGCTCGCGCACCGACTGGGCGATCATCGATAAGGTGCTCGGGCGCCCAATCCGGGTTCCGTCAGAGGTAGTAGCGCCGTTCCTTACAGCGGAGTAAGCAGCGGCCGATGAGCCGCCCCGTCCTCTACGAAGCGCCGCGTTCGTCCGCCGCCTATCGCGCACGCATCGCACTCAACCTCAAGGGCATCGACTATGAGAGCCGCCCGATAAACCTGATCGAGGGCGAGCAGAGATCGGACGAATATCGCGAGCTCAATCCGCAGGGGCTGGTGCCGATGCTCGACATCGACGGCCATCGGTTGACACAGAGCCTCGCGATCATCGTCTATCTGGACCAAAGCTTCCCCGATCCGCCGCTGGTTCCGCGCGATCCGGCCGACGGAGCCCACGTGCGGGCTATGGCCCTCGCGATCGCCTGCGACATTCACCCGCTCAACAATCTCCGCGTGCTCAAATATTTGAAGAACGAGCTGGGCCATTCGCAGGATGAGGTCGACCGATGGTATGCGCACTGGATCGCCGAGGGGCTAACGGCGCTCGAGGCTATTGCAAAGGCTGGGGCCGGCAGGTTCCTGTTCGGCGACGATCCGACGATCGCCGACATCTGCCTGGTGCCGCAGCTGTTCAACGCGCGCCGGTTCAACTGCCCGCTCGACGACTATCCGACTTTGCTGCGCGCCGATGAGAATGCCCGCGAACTCGAACCGTTCACAGCCGCCCATCCCGATCGCCAACAGGTACCTGCATGAACCGAGTCGAAAGCATCAACCGCGGCATGCATACACTCAAACCGCTCGAATCGGTCGATATCCCGCCGATGAAGGACAAGGTCAGCGACGAGGAATGGGCGATCCGCGTCGATCTAGCCGCCGCCTACCGAATGGTCGCTTATTATGGTTGGGACGACCTCATCTTCACCCATCTTTCGGCGCGGATCCCGGGCCCTGAACACCATTTCCTCCTCAACCCGTACAATCTGATGTTCGAGGAGGTTACCGCCTCGTCCCTGGTAAAGGTCGACGTCAATGGCAACCCGGTCGAGCCGACGCCGTTCATCACCAATCCGGCGGGCTTCACCATTCATTCGGCGATCCACATGGCGCGCGAGGATGCGCATGCAGTGATGCATCTGCATACGCCGGCCGGGCAGGCGGTGTCGGCGCACAGCGAAGGGCTACTGCCGCTGACCCAGACGGCAATGCTGGTGCGCGGCGACGTGGCCTTTCACGATTATGAAGGTGTCGCAGTCGACCTCGAGGAGCGCGAGCGGCTGGTCGCCGACCTCGGAACCAAGAATGCAATGATACTCAGGAACCACGGGACGCTCGCCGTCGGCAAGAATATCGGCGAATGCTTCGTACGGCTCTACTTTCTGGAACGCGCGTGCCAGGCGCAGATCATGGCGCTTTCGGCGGGTGATTCAATCAACAACCCGCCGCAGGGCTCGCCCGAGATTACGGCCCGACAGGGGCAGGTCGGGGTGGCGCTCGCCGCCAACCTGCTCGCCTGGCCAGCGCTCAAGCGCAAAGCCTATCGTCTCGACCCGAGCTTCGCGACTTAGGCGGGCTCGGCCGCACGGTCGGCTCCAAGATGCCGGGCGTAGAGCCAGCCGATCCCGATCAGGCTTAATCCCAATGCCACGAATGAGGCGATACGGGTAACCCCTTCGAGACCCGACGCGTCGAACAGGAACACCTTGCCGACCGCCGCGAGCATCAGGACCAGCGAAGCGATGCGCCAATCGCGGTGCTGCCTCGTGATACCCCAAATCAGGAAGCCGACGGCGAGCGCGATCGCCAGGATGGAGCGGAGAATGTCCTCGGCACCTGTCAAACCAGGCGTCGTCAGCAACGCGCCGTGGAACAGCTGCCGCAACTCGGAGAAAGCGAACAGCACAATCAGAATCATCTGAATGAAGTCGGCCGCGCGCGTGCCTTCTTCGGAAATCGGCCGCACGGCTCGTCTCGCGGCCACGGCCAGGCCGAGCGCAAGCACATAGACCGGCAGGAGCATATTGAGGACCGGCCAGCCGCCGACCGCTTGGGCCGACCAGAGGGGATTATGGAGCAGCAGGGTGTAGAGCAGCTCATGCGCTGCAGCAGCGGCGGCCAGGATCAATCCGGGCACGGGTCGTCGCAGCCGAACAGCGAGGAAGGCAAGCGAGGCAAAAGCCAACTCCCACAGAGTCCGTTCAACTAGGCCGAGGTCAACGAACGCCTGAGGCGTCGATATCGCGAAGAGCTGCTTGTAAAGGCTGTGCGCTCCGATCAGTCCCGGCAGCGCCGAAAGGGCACAACCGGCGATACGCTCGTGTGAATGCAGACGATCAGCGGCGATAAGGACAGCGGCCCCGCCAAGGGCTGCCGGGACGAGTAGCTTGGCGATGGCGTCGGCAAGTCCTGGAACGTCGCTCACCAGCACGGGCGAGCCGACAAGCGAGGCTGCTGCTGCCATGCTCCATGTGAGCAGAGGCGACAGTGCCCAGGCGATGATGATCATGAAGCAGGAAGCCATGGCGGGCGCCAAGCGCAAGTCCTTGAACCTCGTGATTGCCGCGACTCCGACCAGCAGCACGGGCGCTGTTAGCGGCTCGACTTGGTCCGACACCAAGGGACTCAGCGCCAGGTACAGGAAGGCGGGCGTCAGGAACTGGGCGATGTCCCGACCGGCGGTGCGCTCACGCCAGGCGAAGGCGGCAGCGATCGCCGCCTGCGCGGCCCAGTGCAGAGCGTCTATTGTGTTGGGAAGATTCGTCCCATCGACGATCTGCGAATAGGGACAGGCGAGGACTCCGGCGGCGCCGAAAATCCACGCGATCGACGCCAGCCGACGGTCTTCCGAGAGCTGCCCCACATGCAGGAGCATGAGCCCGATCAGAGCGATCCCGACACCGGCCGCCCATATCGGCAGGATCAGCAACGCCGCGCCTGAGAGCAGCACGGCGGTTACAACGCCAAGCAGGGCGAAGCTCCTATTCTTGGAGCGATCGCGGTTGGTCCGGGCGACTGCCGCACAGGCTCCGACGGCGAGCGACAGACCGACCGCGAGCAGTCCGAAGGCGATGTCGGTTGAGCCGTCCGAGTGGTAGAAATGGAACATTGGCACAAGCAGTGCTCCAAGACCGATCGCGCTGATCTCGGCGGCTTC
>DASVYN010000188.1:0-2620 GCA_036392155.1 Sphingomicrobium sp. | reverse complement strand
CGAGCGGCCGACCTTGCTGCTCGTCACCAGCCTGCCGTTGCTGTTCGGCGAAGACTTCTCGCTCCAGGGTGCTGGCTCACCGGCGCTTAAGCGGCTTGAAACGCGTTACCGAGTCACTCCGATCAGCGTCACCGACTCCGCCGAGCTCGCCAAGGGCCGATTGCTGCTGATGGCGCATCCGCTTCCTCAGACTGCCGAGAATCTTGTTGCGCTCGATGACTGGGTACGCGGCGGCGGTCACCTTTTGCTGCTTGCCGACCCGATGCTCGAATGGCCAAGCAGGCTGCCGCTCGGCGATCCGCTTCGGCCTCCGCCGATGTTCATGGACACCGGCTTGCTCGCGCATTGGGGGCTCCGGCTGGATGCACCCGACAAACGCGGTCTGGTCCGCCGCAGGCTCGGGGATTATGAAATTGCAGCAGTCTCGCCCGGGCGACTGGTCGGCGGCTGCGAAATCAGCTCCGACGCGCTCGTCGCGCGCTGCCGAATAGGCAGGGGCGAAGCGACAATCGTCGCCGATGCCGATATTCTGAATGTCGATCAACTCGGACCCAAAGCCAGCCACAATCTCGATGGGTTGCTTCAAGAGCTTGCCAGGATCGAGCAAAAGTGATTCGCGTCAGTCACAGACTTATCCACAGCCCAAGCGGAGAGAACGAGGAGAGAACGAAAGTTTAACGCGATCGCAAAAAGCCGCAGAAATCCGCGTTTGACCATGAAATCCCGCTCAATCCCACGAAAACCCATTGTGTCCCGCGCCCCGTTGAGTTACCAACATGTCTGGAGCGCGGGGGCTAACCCTTTGATTCGAACTTGAACGCGGCGCGCACGACGGTGCGCATCCGCGAACGACGTCCCGCGCGCTCGAACTGGGAGTGGTTTGGGCGTGGCGCTAGAGCATCTGTTTCAGGGCAGCGCTTTGAACGCGGTCGACGCAAAGGGCCGCGTTTCCATCCCTGCCTTCCTGCGCGGAGTGATCGAGCGTCGGGGAGATGCCCGCACTATCGTCCTTGCCAAGCACGAGGCCTTCCCCTGCCTCAGCGCCTATGACCCCGCTTACGCCGCGCTGAAGCACGCCAAGCTGGAGCGGCTGCTCGAGAAAGAGGAGACCAGCCCCGACGCGCAGCTCGAATATCAGCAGCGCAATCTCATGGCCTTCGCCGCGACCGAGGAAGTTCCCTACGATAGCTCCGGCCGAATTCTGTTCCCGCCGATGATGCGCCGCAAGGGTCAGATCGGCGACCTCGCACTGTTCCTCGGCACCGGCGAGACTTTCCAAATCTGGAACCCCGAACTGCTCCTCAAGGACGCTCGAATCCCTGAGGATCTCAAGGATATCGCTCGTTTTCGCCTCGAAGAGCGAGGCGCTTCATGACCAGCACCGGTGCAAACACGGCCCCACATGTGCCGGTGCTGGTCAGCGAGGTGGTCGCTGCGCTCCGCCTCGAGGGCGGCGAGACCATCGTCGACGGCACATTCGGAGCGGGCGGCTACACGCGCGCCATGCTCTCGGCGGGGGCGGGACGGGTGATCGGCTTCGATCGCGACCCCGACGCGATCGAGGCGGGAAGGTCGCTCGTCCCGGACCCCCGTCTGACGCTCATCGAAGAGCGCTTCAGCCAAATGGACCGCCTGCTCGCCGAGCGCGGCATCGGTCTCGTCGACGCAATCGCGCTCGATATCGGCGTCAGCTCGATGCAGCTCGACCGCGCCGAGCGCGGCTTTTCGTTTCAGGCAGACGGTCCACTCGACATGCGGATGAGCCGCTCGGGTATGACCGCCGCAGAATTTCTGAATTCGGCCGAAGAGGCCGAGATCGCCCGGGTCCTGCGCGACTATGGGGAGGAGCCGCGCGCCCGGGCGATTGCCCGCGCGATTGTCGCTGCACGACCGGTCGAGCGTACCGCTGAGCTGGCTGCGATCGTCCGCCGTGCCGCCGGGTTCCGCAAGGGCCAGAAGAGCGACCCCGCGACCCGCACCTTTCAGGCGATCCGGATCCATCTCAATGCCGAGCTCGATGAGCTCGAGCAGGGTCTCGAAGCTGCGGAGCGTTCGCTAAAGCCGGGCGGCCGGCTCGCCGTGGTCACCTTCCACAGCCTCGAGGACCGGATCGTGAAGCGCTTCTTCCGCGAGCGCAGTGGCACAGCGCCGGCCGGATCGCGTCACCGTCCGGCAGTAATCGACCCCGACCGGCCAACGTTCGAACAAGTCGCCAAACCCGTTTCCCCATCGGAGCCCGAGCTGGCCGCCAACCCTCGCGCTCGATCAGCCCGGCTTCGCTCGGCGATCCGCACTTCAGCTCCAGTCCGCAAGGGACGTCTGCAATGAGTAACCGCAGCTTCCGCTCAGTCTTCATGGTTGCCAGCTGCGCCGTCGCCGCGCTCGGCTGCTATCTGGTGTCGCTCCGGGTCGCGTCCGAGCGTGCTCAGCTCGAGGATGTCGAAACGAAGATCGTGCTCGCCCAGCGTGACATGCGCGTGCTCCAGACCGAGATCGGAACGCGGGGGCGTCTGTCGCAGCTCGAGCGTTGGAATGCCGGCGCATTTGCGCTTTCGGCGCCCGCGGCGGACCAGTTCCTCAAAGGGAGCTTCGAGCTTGCACGCCTTGCCCAACCCGAGCG
>DASVYN010000187.1:0-1526 GCA_036392155.1 Sphingomicrobium sp. | reverse complement strand
CGGGGTTCAAGTGCCACCAGCTGGCTGGCGGTCGCTCTGCTCCTGGTCGCCACAGCGGCTCTGATCGGCGCGCCGTCGCACGCGGGCCCGATCTTCGACGGCTTCGTCGGCGCTGACCTGTTCGCTAGTTTCGGCAAAGCGATCATCTTCCCCGCGGCCGCAGTTGCAATCATCGCCGCGCATGGCTGGTTCGAGCGCGAAACCGAGCACGCAGCTGAATATGCCGTCCTGATTGTCTTCGCCGCCGTCGGCATGAGCGTCATGGTCTCGGCGACGAGCCTCGTGGCCCTCTATGTCGGCCTCGAGCTCAACAGTCTCGCTTCATACGTACTCGCGGCCTATCGCCGCACCGACGAACGCTCCGCCGAAGCCGGCCTCAAATATTTCGTCCTGGGCGCCCTGGCGAGCGGCATCCTGCTCTATGGAATCTCACTGCTCTACGGATTCACCGGAACAATGAGCTTCGCCGGTCTCGCAGCAGCCTTCGGTCGCGGGGCGCCGACACTCGGCCTGCTCTTCGGTCTCGTGTTCGTCCTCGCCGGTCTCGCCTTCAAGGTGAGCGCCGTGCCGTTCCACATGTGGACGCCCGACGTCTACGAGGGCGCACCGACGCCGGTCACTGCCTTCTTCGCCTCCGCTCCCAAGGCAGCCGCGGTGCTGCTCGCGACGCGGCTTTGCATCGAAGGCCTCGGTCCGGCAACCGACGCATGGCGGCAGATTGTCATCTTTGCAGCGCTGGCGTCGATCTTCCTCGGTGCCATCGCGGCGTTCGGCCAGACGTATATCAAGCGACTGCTCGCTTATTCGTCGATCAACAATGTCGGTTTCGCGCTGATCGGTCTCGCGGCGGGCGGCCAGCGCGGCGCCTCGTCAGTGCTTTTCTACATGGCCGTCTATGTGGTGATGACGCTCGGCGCCTTCCTCTGCGTCCTGTGGATGCGCGATGAAGAAGGTCGACCGATTGAGGACATCGCCAGCCTTTCGGGTTTGGTGCAGACCCGATTCGCATATGCCATGGGCTTGGCGTTCTTCATGTTCAGTCTTGCGGGAATTCCGCCTTTGTTTGGCTTCTGGCCCAAGCTGGTGGTGTTCAGGGCTGCGATCGCGAGCGGCTATGTTGCGCTTGCGGTCGCCGGCATTCTGGGAACCGTCGTCGGCGCCTATTATTATCTGAAGATCGTGAAGATCATGTTCATGGACGACCCTGCCGAGCCTTACGCTCGCGTTCGTGAGCCGATTCAGGGCGCGCTGATCTTGTTGGCGGCGATCCTGATTTCGCCAGTGGGATATTTGCTGATCGGCCCGCTCAGCGCCTTGACCGACAAAGCAGCGGGAAGCCTGTTCTGAGCCGTATCAATATCGTCGAGCGCACCGGTTCGACCAACGTCGACCTGCTCGCCGATCCGAATGCCGTTGAGGGTCGCTGGCTGATTGCGCTCGAGCAGGAGGCAGGCAGGGGACGCCAAGGCCGCCCCTGGGTTTCGGCTCCGGGCAATTTCTTCGGCAGCACGCTGGTCGAGCTGCGC
>DASVYN010000186.1:0-6621 GCA_036392155.1 Sphingomicrobium sp. | reverse complement strand
CCGGTCTCGCGCTGCTCCTGCGCGCTGGCGGCATGGGCGAGAATCGTTTCCGCGGCTGCGAACACCGCAGCGCGGTCCGGCTTGATCCTGTCGAAGGCGCCGGCGCCCGCCAGACCTTCGAGCTGCCGGCGATTGAGAAGTCTCGGGTCGATTCGCGCAGCGAAATCCTCCAAGCTGGCGAACGGACCTCTGAGCTCGCGCTCCTCGACAAGGGCCTCCATCGCCTTCTCACCGACGCCCTTGAGTGCGCCGAGCGCATAGCGGACCGCGCCCTTCTCGACCGTGAAGAAGCCGTGGCTCGCATTGATGTCGGGAGGCAGGCATTCCACGCTCCCCCGACGCATGTCCTCGACGAACACCGCCAGCTTGTCCGTCAGCGCCATGTCGAAGCTCATCGACGCAGCGTAGAATTCGGCGCGGTGGTGCGCCTTGAGCCAGGCCGTCTGGTAGGCGACCAGCGCGTATGCCGCAGCGTGGCTCTTGTTGAAGCCATAGCCTGCGAACTTATCGATCAAATCGAACAGCTCGTTGGCCTTCGCCGTCGGGATATTGTTGTGAGTGGCGCAACCCTCGACGAAGGTCGCGCGCTGCGCGTCCATCTCCGACTTGATCTTCTTGCCCATCGCGCGACGCAGCAGGTCTGCCTGTCCGAGCGAATAGCCGCCAAGCAGCTGCGCCGCCTGCATCACCTGCTCCTGATAGACGAAGATGCCATAAGTTTCGGCGAGAATGCCCTCGAGCAGAGGATGGGGGTACTCGATCGCGACCCGGCCGTTCTTGCGGTCTCCGAACAATGGAATATTGTCCATCGGCCCCGGCCGATAGAGCGCCACGAGCGCGATGATGTCGCCGAAACTGGTCGGACGCACTGCAGATAGCGTCCTGCGCATGCCTTCGGATTCGAGCTGGAAAACGCCGACCGCGTCGCCGCGCTGCAGGAGATCATAGACTGCAGGATCGTCCCACGGCAGCGCCCCGAAATCGACCTCCACCCCTTGCTCTTTGAGAAGGCGCTGGCCCTCTTTCAGGACGGAGAGGGTCTTGAGGCCGAGGAAATCGAATTTCACAAGTCCCGCCGCCTCGACATATTTCATGTCGAACTGGGTGACCGGCATGTCCGAGCGGGGGTCTCGATAGAGCGGTACCAGCTCATCGAGGGGGCGGTCGCCGATCACCACGCCCGCGGCGTGGGTCGAGGCGTGGCGCGGTAGCCCTTCGAGCTTCATCGCCAAGTCGAACAGTCGCTTGACGTCGGGGTCCTTATATTCGGCTGCTACCTCCGGGACGCCGTTCAGCGACCGCTCGAGGGTCCACGGATCGGTCGGATGATTGGGGATGAGCTTGGCAAGCCGATCGACCTGACCGTAGCTCATCTGCAGCACTCGGCCGGTGTCCTTCAGCACCGCCCTGGCCTTCAATCTTCCGAAGGTGATGATCTGCGCTACTTTGTCGCGGCCATATTTTTGCTGGACATAGGAAATGACCTTGTCGCGGTGCGTTTCGCAGAAGTCGATGTCGAAGTCGGGCATCGACACGCGCTCCGGGTTGAGAAAGCGCTCGAACAGCAGGTTGAGCGCTATTGGATCGAGATCGGTGATGGTGAGTGCCCAGGCAACCACTGAGCCCGCACCCGAACCGCGGCCAGGCCCCACCGGAATATCGTTTGCCTTGGCCCATTTAATGAAGTCCGCGACGATCAGGAAATAGCCGGCAAAGCCCATGCCGGTGATGATCTCGAGCTCATATTCGAGCCGATCGACATAGGCCTTGCGCTCGTCTTGGCCCCGGCCGCTCAGGCGGGTCTCAAGACCTGAATAAGCATCGCGGCGGAGCTGTTCGTCCTCGTCATTGCTGAGGCGAGGCAGGATCGGCCTGCGCTTCGGCGCGGCGACCGCGCAGCGCTGAGCGATCACCGCACTATTGGCAAGTGCTTCGGGCAGATCCGCGAACAGCCCGGCCATGGCCGCCCCGTCCTTCAGCCAGGCATCGGGGGACGAACTCACCCGTTCGGCACTCTCCACATAGGCCGAATTGGCGATGCAAAGCATTGCGTCATGCGCGGCGTGGAATCCCGGATCGGCATAGGCCGCCGGGTTCGTGGCAACCAGCGGCAGGTCGCGGGCGTAAGCAAAATCGATGAGCGCCTTCTCGGCCGCTTCCTCGATCGCATCGTTGCGGCGCGACAGCTCGATGTAGAGGCGGCCGGGGAACAAGGCTTGCAGCTGATCAAGATAGGCATCGGCCTTGAGCAGCTGCCCCTCGGCAACCAGCCGCGCAAGCGCTCCTTCGGCTCCCGCGGTTAGAGCAATCAGGCCATCGCTGAGGCCGTCGAGCTTCGAGAATTGGACATGGGGCTCCTCATCGACCGGCCGATCGAGATGCGCCGATGAGACCAGCTTGCACAGATTTGCATAGCCCCGCTCGTCCTTGGCGAGCAGAGCCAGCCAGTCGATTCTGCGTTCGCCCCCAATCTCGGCTGGTCGGGCGAGCGCCAGCGCAGCGCCGATGATCGGCTGCACGCCCTTGGAAAAGCAGGCCTCGCCGAACGGCATCGCACCGTAGAGCCCATTACGGTCCGTCAGTGCCACTGCGGGGAAACCGAGCTTCGCCGCGCGCTCGGCGATCGTCTTGGGCTCCATCGCTCCTTCCAGCATCGTGAAGGAGGAGAAAACGCGAAGCGGTACGAACGGCTCAGTCACCGCCTTCTTATGTGATGGTTAGCGCTTGGCCGACAAGGAACGCAGCTGAACTTATCCACGACTATCGCGGTGCCTGCCAACGACCCTCGATAATCTCGCGAATCTCCCGGATTCGGCCCATATAGGCATCGGCGATGCACTGGCGGTCGGGACAGCGATCCCGATAAGCGTAAAAGCGCCGTGCAGTGTCACGAAGCATGTCGCGCTGTTCGGGTGACGCGACGGCAGCGGCGCGGCCATATTGCGTCGCCATGCTCAGATCGAGCGCCGATAGTCCGGCGTCGGAGCAAACCGCGATCTCACCCCGGCTATGCGCCGTCGAACAGTCGAAGCTGGGACGTCCGGGAGGAGTCTGTGCCCCCGGCCGGACGGTTGCCGATTGCGGCGCAGCCGTATTTTCCTCGCTCTCGACCTCATTGCCCCCGGTGGGGGCTTGCGGAGGTCCGGCGACCTGCGACAGCGTGGCCAAAGGCGCAATGATCGCGTCTGCGTTTCTCAGCTCGACGTTGCCGTTTGCATCCACCGTATAATCGACATTCGACATCAGGCTATGACGCCCACCCGCTACCTCCACTCCCGGCGGCAGGTCGAGCGACAGCGATCCGGAGCAATTGACCGCACCGCTCGCTTGATCTTCGGTCTCCATCACAGGATTTTCCATGCGAACAACGGCGACCGCCGCAAGCCTGTCATAGGCCGCCTGGTCGCTGCCTCGGGACTGCGCCGCGCGACGGAATAATTCGTGCTTGATGGAATCGTAGGTGGAATTGCTTGCGCACAATTTCTCGCGACCGGGTGCGGGCGTCGTTGATGTGCTTACTGCGAGATTGGTGAGCTTGTCCTGATCCGGGTTCCGGCTGGTCGCGAAATAGGCAACGAGAAACACCAGCAGCAACAGTCCGGCGATGAGCGCAATGACAGTCCAGTTGGGCTTGCGCATCGGCTCACGAACGTCCTCGGGCCGTCGCTGCTCCTTCATTCGAGACGTCCCTCGTGCAGCCGCACAACCCGATCCATCTTTGCCGCCAGTCGCTCGTTATGGGTGGCGACCAGCGCCGCGCTTCCTTCGCCGCGGACGAGATTGAGGAACTCGACGAGTACGGCGTCGGCCGTTTGCTCGTCGAGATTGCCGGTCGGTTCATCGGCGAGCACGAGCGGCGGTTTGTTCGCAAGTGCGCGGGCGACGGCCACCCGCTGCTGCTCGCCGCCAGAGAGCTTGGCGGGGCGATGATCGAGCCGCTCGGACAGGCCGAGGCGGCCTAGCAACTGCTCTGCGCGCGCTTTTGCTGCCTTCGCATCGGCGCCTCGCACCAGCTGCGGCAGGACCACATTCTCGACCGCATTGAACTCGGGCAACAGGTGGTGGAACTGGTAGACAAAGCCGAGCAGATTCCGCCGCACCCTGGTTCGACCATCATCGTCCAACCGTGATGCCTCTTCGCCGGCGAGGCGAATGGATCCGTAAAATCCGCCTTCGAGCAGCCCGACCGCCTGGAGCAGGGTCGACTTGCCCGAGCCCGAGGGGCCGAGAAGTGCGACGATCTCGCCCGGCTGGACCGCAAGGTCGACTCCTCGCAACACCTCGATCGTCACATGCCCTTGAACGAAGCTTCGTTTCAGGCCCTTCGTGGCGAGGACCGGTTCACTCATAGCGCAGCACCTGCACCGGATCGGTGCTCGCGGCTTTGTAGGCCGGGTACAGCGTGGCCAGGAACGATAGGACCAGCGCGGTAAGGATGATTGCGATGATCTCGATCGGGTTCGGCTTCGCTGGGAGATCGGTCAGGAACCGGACCGAGGGGTCCCACAGATTTTGTCCTGTCACCGCCTGAATCGCGTTCACGACACTCTGGCGATAATAGAGAAAAATCGCGCCGAGAATTATGCCGAGCACGATTCCGAGCGATCCGATCGTCACTCCGACGGTCACGAACACCCTCATCATCCCGCGCCTGCTCGCACCCATGGTCCTGAGGATCGCGATGTCGCGGGTCTTGGCGCGGACCAGCATGATCAACGACGAGAGGATGTTGAACACCGCCACCAGCACGATCAGCGAGAGGACTACAAACATCGCAACGCGCTCGACCTCGAGCGCCTGAAAGAGCGCCGAGTTCATCTGCCGCCAATCGATGACGGCGCCCCTGCCCTGAATCAGGCGTCGCAACGGGGCGAGGATTTCCTGAACCCGATCGGGGTTGCTGGTCTGGATCTCGACCATGCCGACTTGATCGCCCATCAGCAGCAGCTCCTGCGCATCCTGCATCGGCAGCACTACATAGGCTTTGTCATAGTCATATACGCCGATCTGGAATACCGCGCCGACCGTGTAGGTGACCTCCCTCGGCACCGTCCCGACGACCGTCGATCGCCCTTCCGGATTCCACAAGGTGATCTGGCTTCCGGGATAGGCACCGAGCGTATCGGCAAGTCCTGAGCCGATCGCGACCTTGCCGCTCCCGGGCGTGACGGAGCGCATGTCGCCGGCGATCACATTGCTCATGATGGTCCTGTTCGCGCGTATGTCCTCGACACGCATGCCGCGCACCAGCACCCCGTCGAAACGCCCGTTG
Organism: Sphingomicrobium sp.; assembly: GCA_036392155.1. GTDB lineage: Bacteria > Pseudomonadota > Alphaproteobacteria > Sphingomonadales > Sphingomonadaceae > Sphingomicrobium. Next base: position 1,349 of record DASVYN010000186.1, on the reverse strand, counting down.
GTCGTCGCCATCAGCTTGGTTTCGATAATCGGAATCGCCGAGGTGACCCCGGGCGTCCGGCGCGCTGCTTCGGTGATCCGCTGCCAGTCGCCGAGCCGCCCGTCGTAGCCCTGTACCACGGCATGACCGTTGAGGCCGACAATCTTGTCGAACAGCTCCGCCCGAAAGCCGTTCATGACGCTCATGACGATGATCAGCGCCGCAACGCCCAGCGCGACCGCGATCAGACTGATGCTGGCGACGAGAAAAATGAAGCCCTCGCCTTTGCCGGGGAGCAGATAGCGACGTGCGAGCATGCGCTCGGCGCGGTTGAGAATCATCCGGTCAGTCTCGCAAGAGCGCTTTCCACGCTCAGTTCGTGGCGCTCTCCCGTTGAACGGCGCTTTAATTCGACCGTGCCGGACGCGACACCGCGCGGACCGACGATCACCTGCCAGGGCAATCCGATCAGGTCCATCGACGCGAGCTTGGCACCTCCCCGCTCGTCTCGATCGTCGTACAGCGTCTCGACCCCGGCTTCGACGAGCTGCTCGTGCAGCGAGTCGGCGGCGGCGACGCTTTTCTCATCGTCGGCCCTCATGGTCACCAATCCCAGCTTCCACGGCGCCACCGGTTCGGGCCAGACAATGCCGGAATCGTCATTGCTGGCCTCGATGATCGCGCCGACCAGCCGCGAAACCCCGACGCCGTAGCTACCCATCATCGGAGTGACCGGCCGGCCGTCTGGGCCGGACACGCGCAATCCCATCGGCCTCGAATATTTGTCGCCGAAATAGAAGATGTGGCCGACTTCAATCCCTCGGCCCGTCCGCCGCTTCGCTTCGGGAACGAGAGCCCATTTCGCCTCATCGTGGGTCTCGTCGGTCGCAGCGTAGGTTGAACTCACCTGATCGAACAGCGACTGCAGCCCTGCTGCATCGTCGTAGCGCAGGTCTTCGCGGTGCCAGTCGATTTCTTCGAACGCAGAATCGTAGAAGACCTCGCTTTCACCGGTCGGCGCAAGTACGATGAACTCGTGGCTGAGATCGCCGCCGATCGGACCAGGATCGGCCTTCATCGGCACCGCTTGGATGCCCATGCGCTGGAAGGTCCGAAGATACGCCAGCATCTGTGTGTAATAGCTGTGCCGGGCGCCGGCTTCGTCGAAATCAAAGCTGTAGGCGTCCTTCATCAGGAACTCGCGTCCACGCATCACTCCGAAGCGCGGCCGCACCTCGTCGCGAAACTTCCACTGGATGTGGTAGAGCATGCGCGGAAGATCCCGGTAGCTCTTTGCCTCATCGCGGAAGAGCATGGTGATCATCTCTTCATTGGTTGGGCCGTAGAGCATCTCGCGCTCATGGCGATCG
>DASVYN010000185.1:0-14240 GCA_036392155.1 Sphingomicrobium sp. | reverse complement strand
GGTGACGTACGCCAGCATCTGGGCGGCGAACGAAACCGTCGATGTCGCGATCGACATTCTGAAGATGCGGATCCTGAGAAGGTCGAGAGGGAACAATGGCGCGGGGTCGCCCCACTCGCGCCTAACCAGCAATATGCCCGCGCCGATCCCAGTGACGATCAAGGCTGTGCCGATCGGTGCGCTTTCCCTCGCCAAGGTTTCCGCTCCGAAAACCGTGCATCCCATCATTGCGCCGCTGAGCACGGCGGCGACCCAGTCGAACGGACGGCCATGCCCGCGGCTGTGCGGCAAGGCTTTGATACCGACAAGGACCGCAGCGATGCCGACCGGAAGGTTGATAAGGAACAGCCAGGACCATTGGCCGACGCTCAGGATCAGCGCAGCGAGTGTCGGGCCGGCAGCTGCGGATATCGACAGGACGAGGGCGTTGTAGCCGATGCCGCGTCCGAGCATCTTTGCGGGATAGGTGGCGCGGACCAGCGCCGTGTTCATGCTCATGATGCAAGACGCGCCGACGCCCTGAAAAACGCGCGCGCAGATCAGCCCTGCGAGGCTGTGCGCAAGCGCGCAACCGAGTGATCCGATGGTGAATAACGCAAGCCCCGGAATGTAGATGCGGCGATAGCCGAGCCGGTCACCGAGCGCTGCGAAGGGCATGAGCAGGATCGTGATCGTCAGCTGATAGGCGTTGACGATCCATACGGATGTTGCCGGTGAAGCACCAAGATCGGCGGCAATCGTCGGCAGCGCGACATTGGCGATCGCACCGTCCAGCACTGCCATCGAAACCGCCAGCCAGATCGCCGCCGCCGACCAATAGCGGCGTGGGATCGGCAGGCCGTCCTGCGCCTGCTCGGAAGCTCGAAGTTCCGATTGAAGATTCATGAACTGGTCAAGGCTTTGGCAGACCAAGCGGCGCCCGGCGAGTGAATTTCACCTGGGTCCGCCGGCCACCACCTAAATGTCGGGCATCGCTTTGGGCCACTCCCCCGTCCCATGGAGCAGGCGAAGCAGCTTCACGCGGTCGTGAAGCACAATATAGGCGAGCATCTCGGTCTGCCGATAACGACGAGTTCGCGCATGTTCTCGGGCCTGCTGGACGCGATCGGCTGAAGCGCCCGCGTTTAAAGGAAATGCTCACCGCTTGAAGCAGCGCTTCGCCTTGCTGGCGCTGTCAATGATGCCCACCACGTTGCGCTCAGTTGCAGATGAAGTGGATAGCTCCCGCTCGGAGCATCTGAGTGCCAAAGGCCTGGCCGTCGCCCGCGTCTCTCATTGGGACAGTGCAAACACTGCCGATGAGCTAACGAAAGGTAGGTGGCAAAGCGCTGATGCGATTGCGGCGAAGATCCGCCGCAAGGGCAGGGAGAGTGGAAATGGCAAAGTTTCTGAAGCTGATTAAGAACCAGAAGGGCGCGACGGCCATCGAGTATGGCCTGATTGCCGCTCTCATCGCGGTTGCCGCGATTGGTGCCCTGCAGGGCGTCGGCAACAAGCTGAACACGACGTTCAACAACGTTTCGAACTCGCTCGTCTAATTTGCTCGGCTCGCATTATTCACTCTGGCCGAGTTCGGGTTTGGCGGCGGCGCCTCACGCGGCCCGCCGCCTTTTCCTTTGGCGATTCCTCTGAATTACTGAACAGTCGCGCCACGAAGGCCAGCGCGATGAGGTCCTCACGCGCACGCTTCGCTCACCGCCCCAGCACCTGCTCAACCAACTGCAGCAGATTGGCGAACTCAGCCAGCCGGATACCCTCGCCGCCCTTGACGCCTCGCGGGACCCACCCACTCTCGAATCCGAGCTTGGCCGATTCCTTCAAGCGCAATCCTGCATGCGCGACCGGCCTTATCTCGCCCGACAAGGCGACTTCGCCGAGCACCACAGCCTCCGACGGTACGGGTCGCTCCGACAGCGCCGAGACCAAAGCCGCCGCAACGGCGAGGTCGGCCGCCGGGTCACTCAGTCGGTAGCCGCCGGCGACATTCAGATAGACCTCGGACGTCGCGAAGCTGAGGCCGCAGCGCGCCTCCAGTACGGCAAGGATCATCGCCAGCCGCCCGTTGTCCCAGCCGACCGCAGCGCGTCGCGGGGTCGCGCCAGTCGCCAGCCGCACCGTCAGCGCCTGGATTTCGACCAGTACCGGCCGCGAGCCCTCGATCGCTGCGAACACGCTGGTGCCGCTGACCGGCTCGTTACGGTGCGTCAGGAACAAGGCCGAGGGGTTGGGCACTTCGGTCAGCCCCGCCCCTTCCATCGCGAATACACCGATCTCATCGGTGCCGCCGAAGCGATTCTTCATTGCGCGGAGTATCCGATACTGGTGACTGCGCTCTCCCTCGAAGCTCAGCACCGTGTCGACCATGTGCTCGAGCACGCGCGGGCCGGCGATGGTGCCGTCCTTGGTGACGTGGCCGACCAGCACCAGCGCAGTGCCGCGATCCTTGGCGAAGCGCACCAGCTCCTGCGCCGAAGCGCGGACCTGGCTCACCGTCCCCGGTGCGCCTTCGATCAGATCGCTGTGCATGGTCTGGATGGAATCGATGACCAGGAGCGCCGGCGGCTCGCCGCTACCGACGGTCGTCAGAATATCGCGTACCGACGTCGCCGCGGCGAGCCGCACCGGCGCTCCGCCGAGCCCCAGCCGCACGGCGCGCAGCCGCACCTGCTCGGCCGATTCCTCGCCTGAAACATAGACGACCTTGGCGCCCTCGCCCGCCAGCAGCGCCGCGACCTGAAGCAGCAAGGTTGACTTGCCGATCCCCGGATCGCCGCCGACCAGCATTGCCGAGCCGGCGACGATTCCGCCGCCGATCGCACGGTCGAACTCGGCAAGCCCGCTCGGCAGCCGCTCGGGGAGCGCTGCGGGCGTCTCGAGCCCGACCAGCGGAATGAGCCGCCCGCCACCTTGCAAATTGTGCTTGGCAGCGAAGATGTTCGATACCTCGGCGCTTTCCTGAACCAGCGTGTTCCATTCGGCGCAATCCGGACACTGCCCCTGCCACCGATGCGACACCGATCCGCAGGCCTGACAGACATAACGCGATTTCACCTTCGCCATATGAAGAACAATACACGAACAATGCTCCCGCGAAAGCGGGGATTCGAAGAGGAGCGGAGCGCAATTGCCAACATCCGGCAGCGGCAGTGCAGACCTCGGCGAAATCGCCTGATATGCGAGCGGCCATGACCGGCGTATCCCTAGCTCCGATCGGCATCTTGCTCATGGTCGCATGCGTAATCGCGATGCTGACGCGGCGGCTTGGTCTTCCCTATATCGTAGGTCTGGTCGTCGCCGGCTTCCTGATCGCGCTTTTGCCGAACAGCCCGGATCTGCCACTGTCGCGCGCGCTGATATTCAACGTCCTGCTCCCGCCGCTGGTGTTCGAAGCCGCGCTCCAATTGGAGTGGCGGAGATTCCGCGCCGAGCTTCCGCTGACCTTGACCCTCGCCTTCCTGGGCGTCGGAATCGCCGCCACTATCGTCGCCGGTGGAATGCACTGGGTCATCGGCTGGAGCTGGATCGGGGCGGCTCTGTTCGGCGTGTTGATTGCAGCGACAGATCCGGTCTCGGTCATTGCGTCGTTCCGTGAAATGGGGTGCCAGCCGCGGGTGTCGATGGTAGTCGAGGCGGAGAGCCTGCTGAACGACGGCGTCGCCGCAGTCGGCTTTGCACTCCTTTCGGCAATCGCCATCGGCGCTTCTCCAGGAGCGACAAATGTCGTTACGGCCTTCGTTTGGACGCTCGGTGGCGGGATATTGATCGGCGTTGCTGTCAGCGCCGCGATCCTCATGATCGTCGGCCGCACCGACGACCCGCTGGTCGAGATCACGCTCACGACCATCGCCGCCTACGGCTCCTTCCTGCTGGCGGAGCATTTCCACGCCTCGGGAATCATCAGCGCAATGTCGGCGGGGTTGCTGATCGGAAGTGTTGGAACGCGCTTCCTCTCGCGCGTGGGACGCGACCGCGTCCATTGGGCTTGGGAATATTTCGCATTTCTCGCCAACAGCTTCGTCTTCATCCTGATCGGAATGAGCGTCGCCAGCCAGCCGTTGCACCGGCTGGGATCTTCGGCTGCAGCAATCGCGATCCTGCTCGTGCTCGCGGGCCGCGGACTTTCGATCTATCCGCTGGCGGCGCTGTTCCACTGGTCGCGTTGGCGGATCAAGGCCTCGCTCCAGCACACTCTATTCTGGGGCGGCCTGCGCGGGGCACTGGCGCTCGCACTCGCGCTCGCCGTCCCAATGACGGTGGCAGAGAGGAATCCGATCATCCTTACTGCCTTCGTCGTGGTTGCTTTCTCGATCCTGGTACAGGGGCTGACCATGCCGCTGCTGATCAAGCGGCTCGAGCTCGGGCGGAAGCCGGCTCAAGAAGCAGCAGTTGCCGCGCGTGCAGCTCATCCCTAGCTAGCCGCGCGTGAGCCTCGTCCCCGAACCGTTCCGAATCGCCGCGTTCAGGGCCTATTGGCTCGCGCGGCTCACCACCACGGTCGCGCAGATCGCGATGGTTATCGTCATCGGCTGGCAGGTTTATGGAATCGCCCGCGAGACGATGGGCATCAAGGCCGCATCGTTCCAGCTTGGCCTCATTGGCCTCGTCCAATTCATCCCTTTATTCGTGTTGACGCTTCCGGCCGGATGGGTCGCCGACCGGCTGGACCGGCGGTATATCGGTCGCGCCGCCGTGGGCCTCGAAGCGCTCTGCGCTGCATTGCTCGCTTGGCTCACCTGGCGAAATGCAATCACTCTGCCTTGGCTGTTTTTGGTCGCTGCCTTGCTTGGAGTCGCAAGCGCCTTTGCGATGCCCGCAATGCAGGCGCTCGCGCCCAACCTCGTTCCCCGGAAGATCCTTCCCCGCGCAATCGCGCTCAGCTCCATCTCCTGGCAGGTAGGGGCGATCGTCGGGCCGGCGGTGGGCGGCTATCTCTACGCGCTCGCGCCCCACATGACCTATACCGTGGCGGCCGGACTGTTCGCTTTCTCGGTCCTGTGTCTGTTCACCATCGGACCCACGCCGCAAAGCGGCGTCGATCGCAACCGCCACCCATGGAAGCAGATGGTCGACGGCTTGCATTATGTGCGAAAGAACCGTCTCGTCCTGGGCGCCATATCCCTCGATCTGTTCGCTGTGCTGCTCGGCGGAGCGACCGCGATGCTGCCGGTCTACGCGCGAGACATTCTCCATTCCGGTCCCGCGGGCCTGGGACATCTCCGCGCGGCGCCGGCTGTCGGAGCAACGCTCGCCGCCGCCTGGTTCTCGTTCCGTCCACTCAAGCATGAGGTAGGCGTGAAGATGCTGATTGCAGTCGCCGTGTTCGGAGCCGCTACAATCGTCTTCGGTTGGTCACGCTCGATGCCGCTGTCGCTGCTCTGTCTCGCAATCCTCGGCGCGGCGGACATGCTCTCGGTCTACGTCCGCCAATCGTTGATCCAGCTCTACACGCCCGACGAGATGCGCGGCCGCGTCGGGTCGGTCTCATCATTGTTCATTTCAGCATCCAACCAGCTCGGCGAGGCCGAAAGCGGCTTCGTCGCGGCGCTGATTGGTCCGGTAGCGCAGGTGGTCACCGGCGGCTTTGCAGCCATTGCCGTCGTCCTTGCCTGGACGTGGCTGTTCCCCGAACTGCGCCGCGCGAGAAGCTTCGAAATTGTCCCCCAACCCGCAACGGAGACTGTATGAAGGCCCCCAATATTCTCGGAACCATCGGCAATACCCCCCACATCCGAATCAACCGACTGTTCGGCGACCGCGCTGAAGTCTGGATCAAACAGGAGCGTTCAAATCCAGGCGGCTCGATCAAGGACCGTATCGCTCTGGCGATGGTCGAGGATGCCGAGCGCTCGGGAAAGCTCAAGCCCGGCGGGGTGATCGTGGAGCCGACCTCGGGCAATACCGGCATCGGCCTCGCCATGGTCGCTGCGGTCAAGGGGTATAAGCTGGTCCTGGTCATGCCCGAGAGCATGAGCATCGAGCGGCGCCGCCTGATGCTCGCATATGGAGCGCAATTCGACCTCACGCCCAAGGAAGGCGGAATGAAGGCTTCGATTGCTCGGGCTCAGGAAATCGTCGCGGCGACAGATGGTGCATGGATGCCGCAGCAGTTCGAAAATCCGGCCAATGTCGACGCTCATCGTCGCGCTACTGCCGAGGAAATCCTGCACGACTTCAGCGACAGTCCACCGGACGCGATCATCACCGGGGTCGGCACCGGCGGGCACATCACCGCCTGCGCCGAAGTGCTCAAGCCCCGGTGGCCGAATCTCAGGATCTTCGCGGTCGAGCCGACGCTCTCGCCGGTGCTGTCCGGCGGTCAGCCGGGCCCGCATCCGATTCAGGGCATCGGTGCGGGTTTTGTCCCGGCGATCATGGATACGAGCCTTCTCGACGGTGTGGTCCAGGTCGAGCCCAATGACGCCAAGGAAATGGCGCGTCGTGCAGCGCGCGAGGAAGGAATGCTGGTTGGCTTGTCGTCGGGAGCGACGCTTGCGGCGATCGCGCAGAAGCTTCCCGAACTCGGAGAACGCCCCCGGGTCCTCGGTTTCAATTACGATACTGGAGAGCGCTACCTGTCGGTTCCGGACTTCCTTCCGGAGCAGGTTTGAGCAGTCGTTAACTCTTTTCGTTTGACGGCCTGTTAACCGGCCTGGAGTAAGAGATTCCCGCGTAGCGCCCGCACGGGAGCTTGCGCGGGAGTCGCAATGCGTAGAAGCCCATTCGGCAAATCGCCGGAAATTGAACGGCTGACGCCCGCTCGCATCTCCGCGAGCGAGGCACTGACCTTCGATGTCCGGGAACATGAGTCGAGCGCCGACGAATCGCTGATCGAACGACGGGTCGGGAGCTGGGCGCTAGCCCCATGGCTGCTCCTTGCCGGTCACCTCATCCTGGCCGCCGGCTTGCTACTGGAAGATCGGCCGCGGGCGAGCTGGGGCACCCTTGCAAGCGTGATCGTGCCGCTCGGATTATCGGTCGCGCTCGACTTTCTAGCCGGGACCGTACTCGTCTACCGGCGGCGGCTGCGTATCGCTCCCCACATCATGGCTCGTCTGATGTGCGCCTACATTGGGACGACCGGCGTCCTGTGGACCTTTGCAAGCGCCGCTACAGGCTCGCTCAAGCTGTCCGACCCGAGCTTTGTGTCGCTCGCAATGGCATCAGGCTTCTTCGTCAGATCCATCGCGGCGGTCGCTGCTCCCCCGCTGGCGATCGTCAACGCTCTGGTTGCGGCCCTTGCAACTTTGCTCTTCTCAAGAAACCCGCTGGCGACGTTCACGATCAACACTCTTGCAGTGACCATGGTGGTTTACAGCGTCGCGGTTACGCGGGCGGCGGTCGGCAGCGGCCGCCGCAGGCTGGCGCTCGAGTGGCAGGCCAAGAAGGCCCTCAACTTCGTCGACGAGTTCGAAAATACCGGCCGCGGCTGGTTTTGGGAGACCGACTCGATCGGCACCCTTTCCTATGTGTCGCGCCAGCTCGCCGAGGATTTCCAGTGCGAGCCGGAAGCTCTGCTGGGCCGGCAATTCACCGACCTGCTGTCCGTCGACCAGGGGCCGAATTCAGCCGAGGAGCGCAAGACTCTCGGCTTCCACCTTTCGGCGCGTTTCCCCTTCTCCGACGTAGTCGTCAGCCCGGCAAGCGAAGCCGATGTGCACTGGTCGCTGTCGGGCAATCCGATCTTCGACGAACGCGGCCGCTTCCTCGGCTTCCGCGGCATCGGTACCGATCTCACCGAACAGCGCAAATCGGAGCGCGAGATTTCCAGGCTCGCCCGCTTCGATTCGCTAACCGGCCTGCCCAACCGCGGAATGATGCGTCAGACGATCGACGAAGCCTTGCGCAACGCTACCCATCGTCAAAAGGGCTGTGCGCTGTTCATGATCGATCTCGATCGCTTCAAGAACGTCAACGACACGCTCGGCCATCCGATCGGCGACGCGCTGCTTCGCGAAGTTGCCGAGCGCTTGAAATCGGTGATGGGCAATCATGGCCAGGTCGGCCGCCTAGGCGGCGACGAGTTTCAGGCGGTGCTGCCCGGAGCGGTCGACATCGGCCTCCTCGAATCGCTCGCACGAACGCTGATCGATCAGGTGTCGCGACCCTATATGATCGAGAGCTATAAGGTGACGATCGGCGCATCGGTCGGAATTGCGATCGGCGACCCGGGCCGGGCGAGCGCCGACGCTCTGGTCCGCAACGCCGACCTCGCGCTGTATGCGGCGAAAGCCGCCGGCCGCGGCAAGCATTGTCTCTATCAGCCAGCAATGCACAGCGAGGCGACCGAGCGCCAGCTGCTCGAAAATGACCTCCGTCAGGCGATCGATCGGGGTGAGCTTTCGGTTCATTATCAGCCGATCGTCCGTACCGCAGAGGAGGAAATTTCCGGCTTTGAATCGCTGGTCCGCTGGGAGCATCCGACACGCGGCGCAATCTCGCCCACCAAATTTGTGCCGCTTGCCGAGGAAGCGGGTCTGATCGGGAAGATCGGCGAGTGGGTTCTTCGAACTGCGCTCGAAGAAGCGGTGCATTGGCCCGACCATGTCCGCGTGGCGGTCAATCTGTCGCCGCTGCAGTTCAACGACCCGGGCGTGGTCGATATGGTCAGAAGGCATCTCCTCGACACTGGGGTGCGCGCCGACCGGCTGGAGCTGGAGATTACCGAAGGAGTGTTCCTCGCCGAGGGAGATTCGGCCGATGACACGTTTGCAAAGCTCAAGAAACTGGGCGTCCGCTTCGCGCTCGACGATTTCGGCACCGGCTACAGCTCATTGGGCTATTTGAAGAAGGCTCCGTTCGACAAGATCAAGATCGACCAAAGCTTCGTCCGCGGCGCAGCCTCCTCCAGCGCGACCAACCGCAATGCGGCGATCATCCGAGCAATCGTCACGCTCGCCGAGACGCTCGGAATGGACACTTGCGCGGAAGGCGTCGAGACCCACGACGATCTGCAGCTGATCCGCGAACTTGGGGTCAGCATGGTCCAGGGCTATATTTTCGGCCAGCCCTCGCCCGCCGCAAAGGCGCGCGAGATCGCCAACAGCGAGACTCTGGAAGCGGCGGGCTTTGCATGTGTCCGCGAGCCGCGACACCGGCTGATGCGTCGCGCGATCACTGCGATCAACGGCCAGACGGTCGAAGTGAAGCTGCGCAACATCAGCTCGATGGGTGCGCTTGTCGACTGTCCCTTGTCGGTCGCGCCGGGAACCGAACTGTCGATCAATATCATCGGCGTCGGCCCGGTCCGGGGGCTTGTGCGCTGGGCCCAGGCGGGCAAGTTCGGAGTCCAGTTCGAAGGGCTGTTCGACCTCGCCCGCCTCGCACCGAAGAAGGAGAGGCGCGAAGAGGTGACCATGCTCCGGCCGAGCTATCTCGACCGGCGGAATGCCTAAAGTCCGGCGAACTGACGCGCCTCGGCGCGGTCCTTGCCGTAGAAATCGTCGAAATAGACGATCGAGCTGCCGCTCGGCACCGCCGTCAGATAGGTGAGGTAGATCGGCACTGGGACGGGAAGGTCGACCTTCTGCTCCGGCCGCGCGCCCTTCGGGCTCGGTGGACGGCCGTTGAAAAGCCAGCGCGCGAATCGCGCCGCATCCTCAAGCCGGACGCAGCCGTTGCTTTCCAACCGCGCAGCGTCCTCGATCTTCTCCTTCTCGGGGGTATCATGCAGCCATATCCCCTGTTTGTTGGGGAACATGAACTTCATTTTGCCCATCGAATTGGCGGGCCCCGGGCGCTGCCGCAGGTTGACCTGCACGCGGCCGGCGGCGACCGCATGCCAGTCGACCGACATCGGGTCGAGGACACGAGCGTCGGGGCCGAAACGGTCGACGACGTCGTAGCCTCTCTTTGTGAAATAGGCGCGCCCCTCCTTGAGGATGGTCGGAGCGAGCTTTCTTGCGGTGATGTCGGGCGGCGAGTTCCAATAGGGATTGAGCGCGATGTAGCGGATGAAGGCGTTCATCATCGGGGTCTGCGCGACCGGGTCAGTGCGACCGGCAACGACACGCATTGAATCGACCACCTGCCCATTCTCGTACATGTACAGCCGCGCGGCGGGCGGGTTGACGATCACGTAGCGCCCGTTGCCGGACGGAAGCGCCCGCGCACGCTCCAGATTGAGCGACAGGAGCTGATATTCGGCACGGTTGCGGTAGATGCGACTGGCGAGCGCCTGCCGCAGCTTGGCGTAGATCGGGTTCATCCAGCCCATTTGCGAGACATAGTCGCTGAGCGACGGCGCTCGGGCGGCCGCGGTCAGCAGTTCCATCGGCGAAGGTGGAGCGGGCTTCAGCTCCTCGTCCACATAAACGATTCCGACGCCTGGATCGTGCTTCATGTCGGCGGCATAAGCGATGAAGGCAGCGCTAAGCATGACTTCGGCGCGCTGGATCGCGGCCGGGCTGCCGGTCCGCGCATCGGCGACGGCCCGCTCGAGCCCGCGAACATTATATCTGCGGGGATTCAAATGGTCGGCCTGCGCAGTTGCGAGCAGCTGGACAAGCTGTTGAGCTGCAGCACCGGCATTGGGAGCGAACCACAAGGGAGCGCCGGCACGCGAACGATAGAAGTCGGCAATCTCGGCTTCGATCGAAGCTGGCGCGGCGGTCGCGGCCTGGGCGGCCGTCGGTAATGGAAGTGGAGCTGCAAGCGTCAGCGCTCCCACGGCGATCCCCGCTGCAACAACCTTGTTCAGCGGCAAGCCGCGATGAAAATATTTGCCCATTGCTGTCCTTCTACGGTTCACGCCCAAATGGCGCCAAGCGCGCTGAACGCACGAATCCCGCAAGGGTTTATCAGGTCAAGCGCTGACCCTTGCCTGAACCGCACGAGAAAAGAGCGCCAGCGTGAACCGGCGCTCCTTCCTGCGTCGCTTTTCAATCGCTTAGTAGCGGCGATTGATGCTCACATTATAGACTGCGCCGTTCGGCGCAACCACGCAGCGGAAGCTCAGATCAGCCGCGTTACTGTAGCCGTAGCCGAGCGCGCCATAGGCGCCGACGCCATAGGGGCCGTAACCGTTGTAGGCATAGCGGCCGCTGCTCGCGAGGCCACGGACTGTGAAGAGTCCGTCGCTACGCGGACTGATCCGAGTCACCGACAGGACCTGACCCGTGGTGTTGGTGCCCAGCACTGCGCCGAGAATGCCGCCAATGCTGCTGCGGTTATACAATCGGTTCTGAACTGCGGCGGTGCACTGCTGCGCAGCAATATTGCTGTTCACGCCGCCATAATTGTAGCCGTAGCCATAATATTGTGCGCTTGCCGGGCCCGCGATAGCGGCAAGGCCCGCGCCGGCAACGAAGAGTTTCTTGATCATAAGCATGACTCGTTCCTCCTTTGAAGGGAGTCCTCGAGTCTAAAACGAACCGCCGCAGGCGCTCGGCCCTGTACTCATCGCAGCCCTGCCTCCGATCGTCGCCGCGAGGTGAACCGCAGGCAAATGCTTCAAAAATAAGGGCGGTTGGATGCGCCAAAGCGCATCCGACCGCCCAAACGACTGCGCTAAGAACGCGGCTTATTGATAATTGGCGGTCAGCTGGAACTGTGCGCTGTAAACACCCGATGGCTGGTTGGCGATGAGACCGAACGTGCCGCCGACATAGACGGTGAACGCACCGGTCGAACCGGCAACGCGCGAAGCGCCGGCGGCATCGAGGTTGAGGCTGTTCACGGTGATCTTGTCGTTGACGTTGCTCGAGCTGATCAGCACGTTGCCGGTCGGCGGCGTGAGCGTCAGTGCGACGGTCTCACCAGGGGCCGCCAGACCATCAAAATTCGCGGCCTGATAACTGCTTGGAAGCGGAGTGACGCCACCGGTAGCCGTACGCGAACCCGACGAGTCGGCCGAGATCGAAACGGTACCGGCGTTGAGCGGATCGACGGTGACCACGCCGAAATCGAGGTCAGTGTTCTTTACCAGCTGATGAGACTGAAGCACGACGCCCTTCGCAATAGCCGAAGTCGTGTCCGAAGCAGTCGGAGCCTGTTGCGCAAACGCCGGTGTGGCAACAATCGCGGCGGCTGCCGCGACGAGAAGAGTATAACGCATGTCTTGGTTCCCCACATTCAAAGTTCGAGACGTCCCCAATGCCCCGTGCCGCCTTCACATCGATTGAAGGCTTGTGGTTGCCTGAAAATATACCTTCTTCATCAGCAGTCGGCGGAGCTCGTGCGCGGCCTGCCGGGAGCGCGGCGGACGACTTGCGGCGAGCCCCATGATTTCGTGCTCCTTAACCATGTAGATGAGCAAAATCGAAGCACCTCGGCAGTTAACAGCGGGCGGCCACGTCCCCGGGCAGCGCTCCAGTGCGTGGCGACACTTTTAGTGGGGAAATGAGATGAAGAAGATTCTTGCAAACGCCTGCGCGGTTGCCGCGCTGGCATTGATCAGTGCGCCGGCATACGCAGTTTCGCCGGCCGCGCAAGCTACGGCTACGGCCAAGATTTATCGTCCGCTCACAATTTCATTGGTCCAGAACCTCGACTTCGGGACCATCGTGCTTTCGGGCGCGGGCGCCTGGTCGGGCGAAGTCGTAAGCATGAGCCAGGCCGGTGCGGTCACCTGCGGCGGCGGCACCAATCTCACCTGCTCGGGCACGCCCCAGGCCGCCCAATATAAGCTGGTCGGGACCAATAATGCGATCGTGACCATCAGCTCGCCCGGGTTCAATCTGACCGGTCCGGGCACCCTCGCCTTCACGCCGAACGCTCCGGCGACGGTGAACCTCGGCGCATCGGGCGCGACGACCGGCGTCGTCTTCGATATCGGCGGATCGATCACACTCGCCTCGACGACTCCCGACGGCGTCTACTCGGGGACGTTCAACGTCACTGCCAATTATCAGTAATCGATCAACGCGCGCGCTCGACGGCGGCGGAAAATGTCCGGAGCAGTGTCTGCACGCCTGTCGGCGGCGCTCGCATTGTGCGCAATGAGCGAAGCTGCTGCTGCGGTAACCCCGCAGCAGCAGGCCACCGCAGGCGCAACTATCATCCATCCACTGACGGTCACCAAAATCCAGGACATGGATTTTGGTGAACTGTCGGTGGGGGTTGCCGGAACCGCAGTTCTCGAACCCAATGCCAACAGCCTCACAACGACTGGCGGAGTCGCGAGCATCGGCGGTTCACCAACCTGCGCCGAGTTCGTGGGTGCCGCTCAAAGCAACTCAGTGGTGAACATCAAGATCCCCAACGGCTCCGTAACGCTCACGCGGGTTGGCGGGACAGAGACAATGACAGTCTCGAACTTTACCCTTCAAGGCCAAAGCAAGCGCGCGCTTGCGCGGGCCCAAAGCTTCACCTTTCGCGTCGGCGGGACACTCAACGTCGCGGCCGGTCAGGTTGAAGGATTGTATGTGGGAACCTTCGACGTGACCGTTCAATATCCCTAGCGAAAAACGCGCCATTTTCGAAAAGAATGCAGATTGAGATGGGGCTTAGGCAGCAGTGACGAGGTGGATCTCGGAGCGCCTCTGCTTGGCAGTAAGCGCGACGATCCGCTCGTCATAGCGCATTGCGAGGTCGAGATGGACCCCGCGCACCCTCTGGTCGCGCGCGGCCGCGGCCGCGGTCCTCTCCTCAGCCGATCGACGCCGGTAATAAACCAGGTCAGCTTCCATAGCCGCCACCCCCCGATGGCAGGGCTGAACGAAACGCAGCAATGCGAGTCGCTGAACCGGCTTTCGGATATATCATCAGTCGGGCCGTTAACCCACTCACTTAGGTCAAGTCGTTGAAAGCAAAGGGAGCACTGAGGATGACCGTTCCTGTTTGCGCAGCGTGCGAACAAGGAAGCGAAAAAAAAACGCGGTTGCAGCCGCCATGCCCGCAGCGCTTTGATCCCCCGACCCGGCCGATCGGTCACTCGCGGCCCTTGAGCCCCTGGGCGACGACGTACCATTCGGAAGAATCCTTGCGGCTGGCCGGCGGCTTGGCGTGCTTGACGGTCGCGAAGCTTCGTTTGAGTTCCGCAACCAGCTGATTGTCGGCGCCGCCGGCCAGCACCTTTGCGACATATGTCCCGCCGGGCCTCAGCACTTCGCGGGCGAATTCGAGACCAGCCTCGACCAAAGCCATGGTCCGAAGATGGTCGGTCTGCTGATGCCCGACGGTGTTCGCCGCCATATCGGAAAGGATGAGATCGGCCGGACCGCCGATCGCCTGCTTCAGCCGGTCAGGTGCATATTCGTCCATGAAGTCCATCTGCAGGATCGTCACGCCTTCGATGGGATCCG
>DASVYN010000184.1:0-4655 GCA_036392155.1 Sphingomicrobium sp. | reverse complement strand
GGTTCGAGAGGAACGAAATGCACAAGCTCTTCTTCACCATTGCTGGAACGCTAATCATCGGCTCGGTACCCGCATTCGCGCAGACTGCGCCTGCCCAGCAGCAAGCTGCCAAGCCCGCCAAAGACCCGAACGAAGTGGTTTGTGAGAAACAGGAAGAGACGGGCAGCCGCCTTTCCTCGCACCAGGTCTGCATGACTCGCTCGCAATGGGCCGAACAGCGGCGCCTGAATCGCCAGGACATCGAAAAGATCCAGACCCAGCGGCCTTGTGGTGACCGCTGCTGAGCTACCGCTTTGCTGAGGTCGGATGGCGGCTCGCTGTCGTCCGATACGTGTCCGTCAGACGTTCTTTGCAGATAGAGCTACGGAAGCGACGAGAGCAACCGCTCTCCGTTCGCCGCCGCGCTTTTCCACCCAGAGCTGCGCCTGCTCAAGGTCTGCAGCGAGCGCCTGTTCGAGCTCCGATCGCTGAGCGATACGCATCTCATTATTGAATGGCAGCTGCGGATACTTCGAATAGGTATTGAATAGAGGTCCCTTCACCAACGTTTCCTTCTCCTGGTCACTCAGCGGTACGCTCAGATGCCTGGCGACAAGCCCAAGGATAGGTCCCGGTCCGGCAAGGAAGGCTTCGGCATCAAGGCTGCGCGCATTTGGGAGGCGCATAATTGCGCTCGCGAATGCCTCCATTTGCGCCACCCACAATGCCGCGCAGCGCTCGGCGTCGGAAAGGTCTGAAAGATCGCCCAAGTGGCGAGCGAGTTGAACCGTGACGCGTCTTAGCCATTGGCGATGGCTTTCGTTTGATAAGATCGTGAAAAGGTAGTCGCGAAGGCCGAGGTACAAGAATATCGCGCGCGCCCTAATGTCGAAATCGACGAGTCTCGGTAGCAGGAAATTTACCGGCACATTTGCCTTCACGACCGTCGGCAGGTCGGCACGATAACGCTTCGATGCCATCGCCATCATTATCGCGAGCCGCGCGTCATCGGGAGCGAGTGCCAGCTGTCGCAGCCCCAGCGGTTCGCGCAGGACGAGATTCCCATCCATTTTGTCGAGGGCGCGGGCGAGCAGTGTCGATCCGCAATGCGCCACGTGAAATATCCACGATGTCGGCGCGGGGCTTTTCGCGCCTTCAGCCAGCGCGCTGACCGCGACCCGCGCGGGCGCGCCGGCGGCGGGTGAGATTCGCCGGTCGAGGAAGATCGAGCGATGATAGGCCGCACGGTTCATCGGCACGAAGACGGCCCTATTGCCCTCAAAAGAGTGCAGATAGTGACTGGGGGATGCGTAGAGCTCGTCCGACGCGATTGACATCTGGGCGCTGTAGCTCGGAGCGAGAGCATCCGCTATCCGATGGCTTCCGATGGCGAACATTCACCTGCCTCAGCTCGGTCGGCCCTACGTGCTCGTCGAACCTGCTGGCGAGAAGCGCCTATCGGATCTCGACCTGGGGCCAATTGTCGGCCTGTACAAGATCCACGGCGCTTTGCTGTTCAGAGGGTTCGACGCGGACGTGCCCGAGTTCGCGAAATTCGCTGGCGGCTTCTGCCCGACCGACGTCGTCAACAACAGCGCCGGTCGGCTGACCATCGATCCGGAACACAATATTCGCTCCGTGGATCCGGGCACGGGGGCATTCGCGCTCCATTCGGAACTCTCGCGCGAACCATGGTCTCCGGATGCCGCTTTTTTCGCCTGTCTGTCAGCGCCCACCCGCGGCGGCGCCACTACGGTCTGCGACGGCGTCGAGCTGGTGCGGGCGATGCCTGAGGAGGTGCGAAGGGGACTCGCCGGGCGACGTTTCTTGCATCTCAAGCCGACCTGGCCCGAGCTACTGCACTTCTGGCTCGGCAATTCCGAGCCAAGCGACGAGATTCTCGCCAATCCACCCCCGGAATGCCCCTATCGGTTTCGGCGATTGGATAATCAGGTGATCGCATATTTCTCGCGCCCGGCGCTTCAGCGGCCAATGTTCATCGACGAGCCGGCTTTTGCCAATTTCGTGCTTTTCGCTCGTTTCACTCGCAACCGGCGAGGCTACCCCCTGCTCGATGACGAACGGCCCATTCCCGAATCCTGGCTGCACGCAATCAAGGCTGTGGCCGACCGGTCGAGCGCCGAAGTTCAATGGCAAACCGGCGACGTGTTGATGCTCGACAATAGCCGGTTCATGCATGGTCGGACCGCGATTCTCGACGCCCGCGAACGACAGATCGCGACCTTCTTCGGCTATCTCAGTTTCGCGATTCCTAATGCCGAGGAACCGCCGAACGCACTCTGGCGGCAAGCGAATTTCCGGCCGCCGATCGGGCCGCACGAGCGCGGATAGAACATGGCGACAATCCAGGAACATCTGACGCGCGCAACTCAGGCACAGCAGCAGGGGCGCTGGTCCGAGGCGGTTGGCGAGGCCGAGGCCGCGCTCCAGCTCAAGCCCGATGACGCAATCGCGCACAACATCCTCGGCGCCGAGGCGCTGACGCGCAATGATCTCGCATCGGCTCGGGCCCACTTCGAGGCTGCGACTAGGGCCGATCCCAGGACAATCGTGCTGTGGCTCAACCTCGCAAGAGTCCATCAGCTTGCTTGCGATGACGCGGCCGAGCGCGAAGCGATCAATGCGGCGCTTGCGATCGACCAGCGCAACTTGAGCGCTTTGGTCAGGCTCGCGCAGCTCCACGAACGGCGGTGCGAAATGGGGCAGGCGGCAAGTCGTTGGGCAGCGGTCGCGGCTTTATCGAGCGAACATATCGCTCCCAATCCTGAGCTGCGCGCGATCTTCGATCATGCGCGCGCGTTTGTGACGCGGCGCGCGCAGGAGCTCGCCGATGCGCTTGCCGCCGGCCTCAAGGACGAGCTCGACGCCGCCTCGCCCCGCGACCGGCGCAGGGCGAGCGCTGCGATGGACGTCATGCTCGGCCGGCGGCAGGTCTACGCGAACCATTGCTTCGGAATGCACTATCCGTTCCTCCCGGCCGACGAATTCTTCGACCGCGAGCATTTCCCCTGGCTTGCCGAGCTCGAGGCCGCGACCGACGTCATCCGCGCGGAGTTGAAACAATTGCTGGCGTCCGACGATGCGGGTCTCTCGCCCTACATCGCCATGGAGCCGGGTACGCCGCGAAACCAGTGGAGCGAGCTCAACAACAATCCCGCCTGGAGCGCATTGCACTTATGGCAGGATGGAAAGCGGATTGAGGCGGCCTGTGCCCGGCTTCCGAAAACCGCCCAACTCATCGAAAATCTGCCGCTGGCCGGCATTCCCGGTCGCGCGCCGAACGTCTTCTTCTCAATTCTTCAGGCCGGGAAGCACATTCCTCCGCACACTGGGGTGACGAACAGTCGAACGATCATCCACCTGCCGCTGATCGTCCCGGAGGGCTGCGCCTTTCGGGTCGGCGGAGAGACGCGCGAGTGGCGCGAAGGCGAGGCGTTCGCCTTCGACGATACAATCGAACATGAGGCGTGGAACCGAAGCGATTCTGATCGCGCAGTGCTGATCCTCGACTGCTGGAACCCGCACCTTAGCGAACACGAACGCGCGATGATCCGCCGCCTGTTTGCAGTCTCCGACGCTGTGAAGGGCGCCTGAACCTTACTCTGCGGCTTCGCGCATTTGCTCGCGAGCCGGGGTAAGCACCAGCTGGCCGTCTCCTTCGTCGACGCGGACCGTGGAACCATCGGGAATTTCGCCGGCGAGAATTTTGTCGGCCAGCGGATCCTGAAGATATTTCTGCACTGCTCGCTTCAGCGGTCGTGCTCCATATACCGGATCATAGCCGACACGGCCGAGCCAGGCGCGAGCGGCATCAGTCAGCTCGAGCCGGATCTTGCGGTCGTCGAGCAGCTTTTGCAGTCGCGCGACCTGGATATCGACGATCGGGCCCATGTGCCCAGCGCTCAGGCGATGGAACAGGATGATCTCGTCGAGCCGGTTGAGGAACTCGGGTCGGAAATGGCCGCGGACGACCTCCATCACTTGGCCTTCGACCTTTTCGACCGCCTCGTCTTCGCCAAGCGATGCGAGATATTGCGAGCCGAGGTTCGAGGTCAAGATGATGATCGTATTGGTGAAGTCGACCGTGTGTCCCTGGCCGTCCGTGAGCCGGCCATCGTCGAGTACCTGGAGGAGCACGTTGAACACGTCGCCATGCGCTTTCTCGACCTCGTCGAACAGCACGACCTGATAAGGCCGGCGGCGGACGGCTTCGGTCAGCACGCCACCTTCTTCATAGCCGACATAGCCGGGAGGAGCCCCGATCAGCCGCGCGACCGCATGCTTCTCCATGAACTCGCTCATGTCGATGCGCACCATCGCCGAGGCATCATCGAACAGGAATTCGGCGAGAGCCTTGGTGAGCTCGGTCTTTCCAACGCCCGTCGGCCCGAGAAATAGAAATGATCCCAGGGGCCGGTTCGGGTCCTGGAGCCCCGCCCGGGCGCGGCGCACCGCGGCGGACACGGCCTTTACCGCATCCTCCTGCCCGATCACGCGCGCTCCGATCGCTGCTTCCATCTGGAGGAGCTTCTCGCGCTCGCCCTCCATCATCCGCTCGACCGGAATTCCGGTCCAGCGGCTGACGACGCCGGCGATATCCTGATCGGTAACTTCCTCGCGCAGCATCGCGCCGTGCGTTGCGGCCTGAGCGTCGG
>DASVYN010000183.1:0-8603 GCA_036392155.1 Sphingomicrobium sp. | reverse complement strand
GCCTGTCGGTCGCACCGGTACGCGAGGAGGAGTGGCGAAAGATCCTTGAAATGGCCGGCGGGAAGTGATCCTCGCCTATCTGGCGGCGCTCGCAGCGACGCGGATTTCGGAAGCGCCGCAGGCCTTCATCCACCGCATCTACGCAGGATATGCGCGCAAGAATTACGATTCCCTGCGTCATATCGACCTGATCTTCTCGCCCGATCTGGGGGCTGCGATCCGCACGGACGAGCGTCTCGCCAAAGGTGAGGTCGGATATCTCGACGGCGATCCGCTCTGCGACTGCCAGGATCATGGGAAGCTCACGGCGCGGATCCGCGCGCTGAACCTGCCGACCAGGACCAGCGCAATCGCGACCATGCACGTGGATTTCGGCACCGGGGAGACCAAGGAGCTCAGGCTGAAACTTGTGCTCGGGCGCCATGGTTGGCGGGTGGCGGACATTGTTTCGAGCGATGGCACAAGCCTCCTTGCGGAGCTGAACCGAGCAAATCGCACCCGCTGACGCGCAGGCGGCGCTCGTACCGCCGCGAGGAACCTTATCTGCTCCGCATCGCACGAGGCGGGAAACGACAGGCCGTCGAAATCGTTGAACAGGCGACCGAGCTCATCGAGGTATGTTCATATGTCCAAGACATTGATCCTTGCCGCCGCCGCAGCGACCCTGATTGCCACTCCGGCTGCTGCGCGCCACCATCGGCACCATCATTATCGCGGCCACGCTTATGCTTATTCGCGCTACTCGCCATATCGGTACGCGTATCGGGCCTATTACCCGCGATATCGGTACCGGACCTACAGCTACGCCTATCCGAGCTATGCTTACAGCTATCCGGTCTACAGCTATTCCTATCCGAGCTACGGGTACATGCCTTATTATTCCTACGGCGACCCCTGGCCCTGGTGAGGCCGCCTGGCCCGGTAAGGAGTCTCAGGCCGCTTCCAGCTTCCTCGCCTGCCGCTTGCGTTCGTGCGGGTCGAGGTAGCGTTTGCGGATTCGGATGGCCTTGGGGGTGACCTCGACCAGCTCATCGTCCTGGATATAGGCGATCGCCTGCTCGAGACTCATGCGCTTGGGCGGCGTCAGGCGGATGCCTTCGTCCTTGCCGGACGCACGGAAGTTCGTGAGCTGCTTGGACTTTAATGGATTAACCTCGAGGTCCTGCGGCTTCGCATTCTCGCCGATGACCATGCCCTCGTAGAGCATCTCGCCGGGCGAGACGAACAGCACGCCCCGCTCCTCAAGCGCATTGAGCGCATAGGCCACCGCCGGGCCCTGCTCCATGGAGATGAGGACGCCATTTTGGCGGCCGGCGATTGGACCTTTGTAGGGGCCGTAGCGCTCGAACAGCCGATTCATGATGCCGGTGCCGCGCGTGTCGGACAGGAATTCGCCATGATAGCCGATGAGGCCGCGTGACGGCGCCGAGAAGGTCAAACGCGTCTTCCCGCCGCCCGAGGGGCGCATGTCGGTCATCTCCGCCTTCCTCAGCGCCATCTTGTCGATCACCGTTCCGGAGAATTCGTCATCGACGTCGACGACGACCGTCTCGTACGGCTCCTCGCGTCCACCCGGTCCATCGCGGAACAGGACGCGCGGGCGGCTGATGCCGAGCTCGAATCCTTCCCGACGCAGCGTCTCGATCAGTACGCCGAGCTGGAGCTCGCCGCGGCCGGCAACCTCATAGGCCTCGCCGCCGATTGTTTCGGTGACTTTGATCGCGACATTGCCCTCGGCCTCGCGCACCAGGCGGTCGCGGATCACGCGGCTTTGGACCTTGTCGCCATCCTTGCCGG
This sequence comes from Sphingomicrobium sp., assembly GCA_036392155.1. GTDB lineage: Bacteria > Pseudomonadota > Alphaproteobacteria > Sphingomonadales > Sphingomonadaceae > Sphingomicrobium. The sequence goes on along the minus strand of DASVYN010000183.1, from coordinate 6,806 downwards.
CAAAGGGGCTGTCGTTGACTGCGAAGGTCATGCTGAGCGTCGGCGGGTCGATCTCGCGCGCGTGGAGCGGCTCGGCGATGGTCGGCGTTCCGATGGTATTCGACACGGTCGCCTTGATGAGCCCGGCGATTGCGATGATGTCGCCCGCTTCGGCCTGTTCGACCGGAACCCGCTCGAGACCGCGGAACGCGAACAGCTTGGTCGCACGGCCGTCCTCGACCAGCTGACCATTGACGTCCATCGCGCGTATCGGTTCGTTGACGCTGATCGACCCGCGTTCCACGCGACCTGTCAGGATGCGGCCCAGGAATGGGTCGCGATCGAGCAGGGTGGCAAGCATCTTGAACTCGCCGTCCGGATCGAGACCCGGCGCGGGCACATGGCCGACGATCGTTTCGAACAAAGGCGTCAGATCGCCTTCGCGAACGCTGTCCTCAAGCGCGGCATAACCCGCGCGTCCGCTCGCGTAGAGCGTAGGAAAGTCGAGCTGGTCGTCATTGGCATCCAGGTTGAGGAACAGTTCGAATATCTCGTCGAGCACCTCCGCCGGCCGCGCGTCGGGCCTGTCGATCTTGTTGACGACCACGATCGGGCGAAGCCCGAGCGCAAGCGCCTTGCCGGTCACGAACTTGGTTTGCGGCATTGGCCCTTCGGCAGCGTCGACGAGCAGGATCACGCCATCGACCATCGACAGAATTCGCTCGACCTCGGCGCCGAAATCGGCGTGACCCGGCGTGTCGACGATGTTGATGTGCGTTCCGTTCCACTCGACCGAAGTGCATTTGGCAAGGATGGTGATCCCGCGCTCCTTCTCGAGATCGCTGGAGTCCATCGCCCGCTCCTCGACGCGCTGATTGTCGCGGAACGTACCCGACTGGCGGAAAAGCTGATCGACAAGGGTCGTCTTGCCGTGATCGACGTGGGCGATGATCGCCACGTTGCGCAGGTTCATTTCGAATTTTCCGGAAAGAATTGTCAGGCGCTTACATAGTCAAAATCGGCCGATGTTGCAACGCAGCATGGAAAGGCCGTTCGTCAGCGCGGCAAGCGCTCCAGAATCTCGATTCCGCGCTCCAGGGCGCGAAGCTCGCTATGTGCAAGCTTGGCCATGCGCCCTTCGAGCGACGCATCCGCCATCGGCGGACTATTCAATCTTTTCTGCCCGGCCTCGGTCAACCTCAGCGCGAGGCGGCGGCGATTGTCCGGATCCTGGGTGCGCTCGATCAGCCCGCCGCGGACCAGAACATCAACCGCCCGGCTCACCGCCGGTGCGCCCCGCCTGACCTGCGCGGCGACCTGGTTGAGCGTTGCCGGCTCCTTCTTCGCGACCGCTGCAAGCAGCGCGCGCTGCTGACCCTGCGCCTTGGCCGCAGCAGTATCGCCGCCCAGCTGTTCGACAAGGCGCGCGAAACGGCCGGCAAGAGCGGTCGGCGACGAACTTCCCCAGATCGTGGACATATTTGCACGCTAGCAAAGATTTGTGACGGCGCAAGTTTGATTAAAAGCAACAGTTCACCAACGCTTGCCTCGGCTTAACCCAACCGCGATGAAGGGGCATGAATCGAGCCAGCGAACCGCGCGCAAAGCTTCCACGCAATGTCTGGGTTCTCGGCTTCGTCAGCCTGTTCATGGACCTTTCGAGCGAGATCTATCACGCGCTCCTTCCGGCCTTCATCACGCTCGTGCTGGGCCTGCCGGCGACCGCACTCGGGGCAATCGATGGAGTTGCCGAAGCGACTGCCAATTTCGCCAAACTCTTCTCGGGACGACTTTCCGACCGAAGCCTCAAGCGTAAGCCGTGGGTGATGATGGGCTACGGCCTCGCGGCCTTGTCGAAACCCCTCTTCCCGCTCGCTGCAAACGCACCCGCGGTCATGGTCGCCCGTTTCGCCGACCGCATCGGCAAGGGCATCCGCGGGAGCCCGCGCGACGCAATGGTCGCCGACGAGACGCCGCCGGAGATCCGCGGCCGCGCCTTCGGCCTGAGGCAGGCACTGGACACCCTCGGCGCCTTGCTTGCGCCGCTCGTTGCGATCGGACTGATGGCTTGGCTCGCCAGCAATATCCGCGCGGTCTTCTGGATCGCGGTTGCGCCGGCATGCATCTCATTCCTGCTCGCATGGCTTGCCCTTCGTGAGCCCGAGCAGCATCTCGCGCCGCTCAAGAAATCGCCGTTGTTCAGCGGATTCAAGCAGCTCGACAAGGAAACCAAGCGCCTGCTCCAGGTCGGCTTCCTTTTCACCCTCGCGCGCTTTTCCGAAGGTTTCCTGATCCTCAAGGGCATCGACATCGGCCTCGACGAAGCCATGTCGCCGCTGACGCTGGCGATCTTCAACCTCGCATATGTCGCCCTCGCCTATCCGGCCGGCGCGCTCAGCGACCGCATGAGCCCGCGCTCGATCCTCCTCGTCGGAATGGGCGTGCTGATCGCCGGCAACCTGGTGCTCGCCGAGACGAGCAGCTTTGCCGGTCTCATTGTCGGAACCTCTTTGTGGGGCGCGCATATGGCGCTGACGCAAGGCATTTTCGCGCGGATGATCGCCGACAGCGCGCCCGAGCACCTACGCGCAACAAGCTTCGGCGCCTTCTGGTTCGTGACCGGGATTGCGAGCCTTCTGGCGAGCCTGGGCGCCGGCTGGCTTTGGGACCGCAGCGGCGCGTCGGCGACCTTCCTCACAAGCGCCGCAGTGGCAGCGGTCGCGCTCGCGATGCTCAGTCTCCTCGAACAGCAGCGGCGACCGGCGTAACCCCTAGGCGCGCAGCCGGGTATAGAGTCGATAGTGCTCGTCGCCGATCGCTGCGAAGCTCTTCAGCCGGACCTTGCGGTCTGAAGCCGCGATCGTCCAACCGTCCCCTTCGCGCTCGGCCGAAAGCAATTCGCTGCGGCTGAGCTGACCGGCATCGTCGCCGACCGGAAAGAGCACGAGCGGTCCGCTCATCAAAGCCGCCATTTCCGGATGCGCGCGGTTGAGCGGCTCCAGCCGCAGCGCCATGTCAAAGTTGATCCTGACCCGATCGCCGTCGCTCCAGCGTCGCGCGATCTCGGCGAATTTGCCTGGAACGACGGCTGCGTCGACCCGCTGTCCGTTGACCGCCAGAGACGTTGCCGGACCCGCCCATTGCGGGATCCGGAACCGCATCGCGAAATGGGCCGGTCGCCGGCTTGAAATAACAAAGTCGCTGCTGGTTCCGGCCAAGGGATAGAGCGGCCTTTGGCTGATCCTGACGGCCTCTCCGCCGAACGCCGCAATCACCTGCGAAGGAACGTAGAGATTGACGTAGATCGTGCCGGAATCGCGCAGATAGGTGCTGATCCCATAGTCGGACGTAAGCTGAATGAAGGTGCCCGAACAACATGGCCATTTGTCGTGGTGGAAGCCCTTTTCGGCCGCCATATTGTAGTCGGAATAATAGAAGGTTCGACCGTCCTGCTGCGTCGGCAGCGCGCCCAGCATGGCGTTGTAAAGCAGCCGTTCCATGCTGTCGCCGTAGCGCGCGTCGCCGGTGATCCGCATGAGATAGCGGGCGATCTTGAAATGGCCATAGGTCCCGCACGGAGTCTCGAAACTCGCGTGCGTCGCGGTCAAACTTTCGTACAGCGGTTCTGGGCCGCCGATGCCGATCAGGGTTTCGTTGGGACCCCAGCCGCCGGTCGCGTAACTCTCCTGCTCGAGGAAGCGGAAGCCGTTCAGCGCCGCGCGCAGGTGCGCCTCATCGCCGAGGGTCAGATAGGCCTGTACGGCTGAGCTCAACGCATTGACGTGACTGTACGCGTGCTGCCCCTTGAGCGCGTTAATCCCGTTCGAGAGCGGCGTCAGATAATCGGGATAATCCAGATAGCGCGAAGCGAGCGCGCCATATTGCTCGCCCATTCCGCGCTGCCAGGCGAGGAACAGATTTTCCGCCAGCGTATAGCTTTCGTCCCACCCCTGGGCGGCTCGCTTGTGCGGCATTCCTTCCGACACATGCCGACTGATCAGCCTGGGTGGGAGATAGGGCAGCGCCGCTTGCGTCATCTTCGCAGCGACCCGTTTGGCCTGGCCAATGCCGGCGAAATGCCAGGCGTCCATCAGGCCGACGAGAAGCTTGTCGAAGGTGTAGGCCGGAAGGTTGTAATCGTCGAAGAAGCGAGGCGAGATCGTCGGCTCATAGGCGTCGACGAGCTCTTTGACCCTCGCCTTCACTGCGGGGTCGCGGGTCATCGCATAGCCGCGTGAAAGGCCCGAAACATACTGGCCGAAGGAGTGGCCGGGGATGAAACCATGAAAATTGGAATGGGCCCAGTCAGGCGGCCCGACGTGGAAGTCCTCGGGGGCGTTGTCGTACCATCCGCCCATGTCGGCGCCCGGCGCCGGCAATCCTGCACGAACGCGGAACGGCTTCATCAGCGCGTCGGTATCGAGGCTCATATAAAGGGCACGCTGATGCTCGAACTGATCGAGCAGCGGGCCATCGAGCAGCTTCACGTCCTTGCGCTCGAATTCAAAGATTGCCGGTCCATGACCCACCTGTTCTGCGGCATTGACCGGAAGCGGCAGAGCGGAAGCTGCGCACGCGCAGGCGGAGCGAGTGAGAAAGGTCCGGCGGGAATGAGTCATTTGTCTGACTATTCCCCAAAATGCATCGGCTGCCTAGCAGTGAATTTCTGGCCTGATCAGCCCTCGAGCGGATGCGCAAGCCCGCCTTGCCCGATCACCGCTTCCTCTCCGCCCGGGGCCTGGAACGGCGGCATCCGCGCCGCCGTTCGGTCATGCTCGAAAAACTGCTGGTAGACCGCAGCGCCGACATGGAGCAGCAGAAGAGCGATGGTCGTGAAGACGAGAATGACGTGCACGTCGCCGGAACTGTCGCCGGTCTCGTTCGAGATTCCAGGGATCAGCGGCAGCGGGATGCCGCCCGCAAGCGGCGTGAACCAGCGCCTCGCGCCGCCGGACACGGCGATCAGGCCGGTCAGCGGAAGCAGGATCAGCATCAAATAGAACAGACGGTGGTTCCAAACGGCAATGATCCGTCGCCAGCGCGGAAGCTCCGGCGGGAATGGCGGCGGCGGGTTCTTGAGCCGGTACGCGAGCCGGGCGAGCGTCAATAGCAGGATCAGCGCACCGAGCGTCTTGTGCCAGGTGAATAACGCAGCCTGTTCCGGCCCGCGCGGGAGCAGTTCGGCGAATGTGAAGCCGATCGCGACCTGGGTCAGCACCAGCGCGGCGATCAGCCAGTGGAAGGTCACAGCGATGTTCGAATAGCGTCGAATCGGATTCTGAGGGACAGCCTCAGGAACGCTCGCCATCTGCGCAACCCCTCCTGTTTTCGGAGGCGCAACGTCTTAGCGGGTGAATTTCTCCCCCTTTGCCGCCTTATCGAGCAACAGCCTGGAGAAGCTGAAATCTGGCTTCATCCGTTCTTCCTGGCGCTTCAGGCCCTCGACGATCTTGTCGAGACCCTCGGTGTCCGCCCAGAACATCGGCCCGCCGCGATAGACCGGCCAGCCGTAGCCATAGACCCAAACCACGTCCACGTCCGAGGCGCGCTGGGCGATGCCTTCCTCGAGGATTTTCGCGCCCTCGTTGACCATCGTGTAAAGCGTGCGCTCGATAATCTCCTGGTCGCTGATCTGGCGCCGCTCGACGCCCAGCTTCGTCGCAAAGTCTTCGATGATCCGCTGCACGACGGGCGACGGGCTTGGCCGTCTTTTCTCGTCATAATCGTAGAAGCCGGCGCCCTTTTTCTGTCCCCAGCGGTCGATCGCGCAGAGCGCGTCTCGGATATTCTCGATGCGGTTCGGGTCGCGGTGCCAGCCGATGTCGACTCCTGCCAAATCGGCCATCTGGAACGGCCCCATCGGCATACCGAAGTCGACATGGACGCGGTCCACTTGCTCCGGGGTCGCGCCTTCGACCAGCAGCTTGGTCGCCTCGATCTGCCGCGGCATCAGCATGCGGTTGCCGATGAAGCCGTGGCACACGCCGGCAACCACCGGCACTTTGCGGATCTTCTTGCCGATCGTCATCGCCGTCAGCAGCACGTCGGGCGCGGTCTTGTCGCCGCGCACGACCTCGAGCAACTTCATCACATTGGCCGGCGAGAAGAAATGCAGGCCCACCACGTCGCCGGGCCGCGAAATGCTCGCAGCGATCTCGTTGATATCGAGGTAGGAGGTGTTCGAGGCGAGGATGGCGCCGGGCTTGGCGATCTTGTCGAGACGGCCGAACACTTGCCTTTTGACATCCATATTCTCGTAGACCGCCTCGATGATCAGGTCGCAGTCGGCCAGTTGATTGAAGTCGAGCGCCGGTTCCAGCAGCCCCATCGCTTTCCCGACCTGCTCGGCAGTCAGCTTTCCCTTGGCAGCGCTCGCTTCATAGTTGCGCAGCATCACCCCGGTGCCGCGGTCGAGCGCCTCCTGGCTCATCTCGACGATCGTCACCGGAATGCCCGCCGACAGGAAGTTCATCGAAATTCCGCCGCCCATGGTTCCGGCGCCAATCACGCCTACCTTGCGGACCGGACGCGGTTCGCAGTTTTGGGGCAGTCCCTCGATCTTTGCGGCCTTGCGCTCGGCGAAGAAGAAATATTGCTGCGCCCTCGCCTGCGTTCCGCTCATCAGCTCCATGAACAATTTGCGCTCTTCGATGACGCCTTCGCTGTACGGCTTCTCGCAGGCGACCTTCACCGCCTCGATATTCTTGAGCGGCGCCTCGAATCCGCGGAATTTCTTCGCGTTGGCCGTGCGAAACTCCTCGAAGACGGCGGGGTCGCAAGCGTCGAGCTTGTCCGGCCGCTCCGAACTTTTCGCAAGCGGCCGAACA
>DASVYN010000182.1:0-1764 GCA_036392155.1 Sphingomicrobium sp. | reverse complement strand
CTGCAGGATATCGCCCACCAGCGCGACAATTTGGTCGGACAGGCCGAACAGGTCCGCAGCGCGATTTCCGGTGTGCAGATCGACTTGCGCCACGACATTGCACTGATTTCCGACGCCATCGCCTCCCGGGTTGACGAGGTTGCCAAGAGCATCACCGGCGCACTGGAAGAACGCGGCGCCCACATCACCAGCGCGCTCAGCAACGCCGGCGACAACATGATCCTGGCGCTCGGCGAGCGCGGCGGCGACCTGCTAGACCGGCTCGAGGAAGCCAGCGCAGAAACAACGCGCGCCGTGCTCGACGCCAGCGAGCGGCTGACCACCAGCCTCAATTTCAAGACCGGCCACGTACACGACGAATTCGTTGAACTGGCCGACCGCGTGCACGAGATGCTAAACGAGCGGATCGACCGCATCACCGGCGAATTCGAGCAACGCTCCTCCACCATCGTGGACGGCATTTCCGAACGCACCGAACAGGTTCACGACTCGCTGAAGAACTCCAGCGACTCCCTGCTTCTGGAACTGGAACTGCGTAGCGGCGACCTGGTGAACAAGATCGACGAAGCCGGCAACCGCCTGGCGTCGACAATCCTCACTTCCGGCGACAAGGCGAGCGAAGCGCTTGACGTGACGGTGAACTCGCTGGTGGCGAAAGTCGTCAGCCAGACGGAGAATGCGCACGACACGCTCAGCCTGCAGATGAGCGCCTTCGATGAGTTGATGAAGAATCAGGGCGGAGAACTCGCGGAAAAATTCGCCCGCGACAGCGGCACCCTCGGCGCCCTGATCACCCGCCACATTTCCGAATTCGACCGCACGGTCAAAACCTTCGGCGGCGAAATCGTCGAGCGGATGGGTCAGCGCACGCAGGACATCACGGAAACCCTGAAGACCTATGTCGACTCGTTCGACACGCGCTTGACTTCGAACGGCGGCGAGATCACCGCCTCGCTCGATCAGCGCCTGCTGCAATTCGAGACGACGCTCGGAACGCGCGTCGCCAATCTCGATACTTCGCTCGACACCAAGATCAAATCCTTCGATGAATCGATAGACGGCCGCCTCAAATCGCTCGAACAGACCTTCGATTCGCGGGCGAAATCGGTCACCGAAACCATCGACAGCCGGCTCGGCTCGCTGGCGTCCTCACTGACCGACGGCACCGCGCAAGCGATCCACTCGATCGACTCGCGCCTTACCTTGCTTACGTCGTCGCTGACGGAAGGCGCCGCTCAGGCAGTCGAGGCAGTCGATCGACGCATCGCCAACGTGACCGAAACCATCGATGGCCGCAGCGCCCATCTGACCGAAACCATCACGGCGCGGTTCCAGGAAATCCATCAGGGGATCGAGACCCGCGTCGGCGCGGTGGCCTCCGATATCGACACGCGCGTCGCGCAGTTCGAAGACCTCCTGGGTTCGCGCGTCGAAGCCGTGGCGGGCCGCATCGAGAGCAGCGGGCGGCAAGCCAGCGAAGGCCTCATGGCGCGTGCCGAGGAATTGTCGCTCGGGATCAAATCCCATGTCGAGGATGCGGAGCGCTCGCTGACCAACCTTGTCGTCAATACCAGCGAGACGATCCAGACCGGCGCACGCGCAGCACAGCAGTCGCTGCTGACGGTTTCCTCCGACGTCGGCGCCCAGCTGAAGCTGACCTCGGCGGAGATCGAGCGCGCGCTCACCGCCGTCGGCAGCAGCACCGCGAACTCGATCCTGACCAGCGCCCGCGATGCGGAGGCCACCCTTGTTTCGGCTTCCTCG
>DASVYN010000181.1:0-15227 GCA_036392155.1 Sphingomicrobium sp. | reverse complement strand
GCCGGCGGCTTAGCCGCCGCACGCTGCACGTCGGCTTCCGAATCCTTCATCGCCAGGCCGCGATACCAGAGCGGCCCCAGCGGATCGTTGAGCACCGAGGCTGTGCTGTCGTCGCCGGCAGTCATTGCCGCTGCGATCCGTTTATTGACCAGCTCAAGCGGCTGCTTTGCATATTCGGCGCTGATCCCGCCATGCGCGAACAAGGTACCGTCGATCTTCACGATCGCTGGATTGTTCGCCGCCCATTTGCCGAGCTCGCCCGACGGCCCCCAAGCGAGCCGGTGCTCGACCCAACCGAGCGGATGCTGCGCAATCCACTGGGCACGCACCTGTTCCCCCGTGATCTTTGGGTCCAGCGCGCGGTAGGCGGCCTCCAGGCTCGCGCGATTGGCCTCGTAGACGCGGTCGCGGCGAGCAACGGATTGGGCGTCGATGAAGGCCGCATATTCGCCGGGCGTCGTGTAGCGGTTGTCGCCAAGGACGTTCATCGCCTCGTGGTTGCCGAGAATGACGATCGTCTTGCCGCCCTTGCTTGACGCCTCCTTTTGCAGTTGCTGGAGGCTGCGGACGATCTTCAACGAGTCCGCCCAGCGATCGGTCACGTCGCCCATCTGGACAAGGATCGTCCTGCCGCCTGCCCAATGTCCGTTGGCATCGGTGATTCCCGCATTGAGCGCGATCCTGCGCCAAGCTTCGAAGTCGCCGTGGAGATCGCCGATCGCAACGATGCGCTGCGGCTGCTTCTGCGCGAATGTCGGGGCGGCAATGGTGCCGATCAACGTCGCAAGCGCCATCAAGGCGATGCGGATCATCCGCTCGAGGCGGGACGCGACTGTCCCCTCCGCCATTGCTCAAATTGTTGCACCGAAGGGGGCGCACGGCAATCCTGTTCATCCGCCGTTCGGCAGCGATCGATCAACGAATATTCGGCATCGACCGGTTTCGCTTGAAGTCTCTTAGGGTCTCAACGATATTCAGCGATGCGAGTAGGGGCCTTTTGCCCTACGCAAAGGAGAAACAATGGCCAATTGGCAAGACCCGCAAACGACCGGCATCAATGCCGCCACGGTAGGCGTTCCGCGCGCCGCCCGCGATGTGGGCCTCCGGTCATACATGCTTTCGGTGTACAACTATATGGCATCGGGCGTCCTGCTGACCGGCATCGTCGCGATGCTGTTCGCCAACAGCAGCCTCGTCAATTTGATCGTCAACCCGGCGACCGGGCAGGCAACGCCGTTGTTCTGGATCGCTTTGTTCGCGCCGCTGGGAATCGTGTTCGCGTTGAGCTTCGGAATCAACCGCATCTCGGCCGGGACCGCGCAATTGCTGTTCTGGATCTATGCGGGCCTAGTCGGCGTCCAATTCTCGAGCCTGTTCCTGGTCTATACCGGAGCGTCGATCGCCCAGGCGTTCTTCTCGACGGCCGCATCGTTCCTTGGCCTGAGCCTTTACGGATATTCGACGAAGCGCGACCTTTCGGGGCTTGGAACATTCTTGATCATGGGCGTCGTCGGCATTTTCGTCGCGCTGCTGATCAACATGTTCCTGCGTTCGCCGGCATTGAATCTGGCAGTGAGCGCGATCGGCGTGTTCGTGTTCGCGGGACTGACTGCTTACGACACCCAGAAGATCAAGAGCATCTATTTCGCGGTCGCCGGGCATGGCGAGGCGGTGACCAAGACCGCGGTCATCGGCGCGCTGAACCTCTACCTCGATTTCATCAACATGTTCCTGTTCCTGCTGCGACTGTTCGGCAATCGCCGCTAGGTGGAAGTTCGGAAGCAGCAAACGAATAGGGCCGGTGGAGCAATCCACCGGCCTTTGTTCGTTCAAGGGCAATTCCGGTCCCGCCCTTGGGTTCAAGCGGATGAGGAGGCGGGACCGGTGTTGTGCAAGCACCCGGGGGGTAAGGCTGGGTGCGAGATCAGATTTAACCGAGTCGGCGTTAAGCCCGATCAAAGGAAGATGGTTAGCAGCTTGGCAAGCAACGGGGTCGATTGAGCGGGTGCGACCAACCGAGCTATTGGCGACAAGTCCGAACCCGCGAGGGAGATCTGGATGTGCGATAACGACAATCACCAGGGATATATCGTCGACACCGGCTTCTCGCGACGATCTGTCGTCCTGACGATTACATCGGTTGCAGCGGTCGTCGGCCTGCCCACCTCGGCCCTTGCTGCGGATGTCGTCGAAACGGACGTGATGGTCCCGACGCCCGACGGCTCGGCCGATGCGGCGCTGTTTCATCCCGCTGGATCAGGCTCCTGGCCGGCAGTGCTGATGTGGCCCGATATCCTCGGTCTGCGGCCGGTATTTCGCGACATGGGCCGGCGGCTCGCGGGTGCCGGCTACACGGTGCTGGTACCCAACCCCTTCTACCGCGTGAAACGGGCGCCGATCGTCACCGGACCGTTCGATTTCGGCAGCAAGCAGGACATGGCCAAGCTCGAGGGCTTGCGCGACGCGCTGACCGATGCCGCGATCGACCGTGACGCTGCTGCATTCATCGCCTTCCTCGATCAACACAAGCAGGTGAACCGGCACAAGGCCGCCGGAGTGCAGGGTTATTGCTTCAGCGGGCCGTTCGCCTTCCACACCGGTGCCGCCCGCTCGGACCGGATTCGCGCGGTCGCCACCTTCCATGGCGGCGGACTGGTCACCAAAGAGGCGAACAGTCCGCACCTTTTGATCCCCAAGACCAAGGCGAGCTTCGTGGTCGCGATTGCCCGCAACGACGACCACAAGCAGCCCGACGCCAAAGACATATTGAAGGCGACCTTCGCCAAGGCCAAGCGCCCGGCGACCGTCGAGGTCTACCCGGCCGACCACGGATGGTGCGTGGCCGGCAGCCAGACCTATGATCAGGCGTCCGCCGAACGGGCCTGGGCCGAATTGCTGCGGCTCTATCGCGCCAATCTCGTCTGATCGAGCCGGAGGCGCTTCGCTTCAGGCCGGCTGCTGCTGCAGCGCCTGGTTCACCTCGATCAGCTTGCCGTCGATCTCCTGCGCCCGGCGATAAGCCTCGCGGTCGGTCATGCGCGCGGCATAATCGGTAAACACCGGCCGCGGCTCGAGCAGGTTGAAGCGGAGCATGAAATTCACATAAGCGCCGACCAGGAGGTCGGCAGCAGTAAAGCGGTCGCCGGCGATATATTTGCTGCCCGCCAATAGCTTTTCGAGCGTGTTTATCGCCAGATCATAGGTTCCGTAACCGAACATCCGCTGCTTGTCGGTGTCCGGCTCCCAGCCCGCGGCCTTGTTGCTGAACGCCGCCTCGATCGGTCCGGCGGTGAAGAAGATCCAGCGATAATAATCGGCGCGTTCGGAGTCGTTACGCGGCGCGAGTCCCGCTTCGGGAAAGGCTTCGGCGAGATAGCAGACGATCGCAGCGACCTCGGTCACCACTTTGCCCTTATGGACGATCGCCGGGACCTTCCCCATTGGATTGATCGACAGGTATGGCTCCTGTTTCATGGTCGAGGCATAGTCGAGGATTTCGGTCTCGTACGGCTGAGAGATCTCCTCCAGCATCCAGCGTACCGTCTGCCCGCGCGATTGGGGATTCGTGTAAAAGACGAGGTCAGCCATTTCTTGCGTTCTCCATTGTTGTGTTGTTGAGGAACAAAAGCAGAACTATACTTTCCCGAGCGCCTGCTCAAGCATGTTCAGCATGACCTTCAAGGATTTCACCCGGATGACGCCCCGATCCATCGCTCCGAAATGTCCTTCGCGGTGCATCGTGGCGCGCCCACCACGGGCAAGCGCGAAATGGACCAGGCCTTCCTCGCAGCCATCGGCCGCCGGGCCCGGCAAAGCCGATGACTTCGATTGCCATGTCGGCCTTGGAGCGTCTCGCTCAACCGCGCTCTCCCTTCTTGCGCATCGGCGCCGCCGGAACCTGAGCGGCGGCGGGAGCGGCAGCGCTCCGTTCGGCTGCGGACTTGTCACGAGCCGCGCGGAACTCGCTGTCCGGGCTCCAGTCAGGCCACTCGCGCGAGTTGGCGAGCCGTTCGCCGAGGATGTGCAGGAGGTAGCCGTCCTCGGCCATTCCACGAAAATCCCATTGCGGGCTAAATTCGTCCGCAGGCTGGTGGTAACGCCTTGCAGTATAGTCCGCGGCCAGTGCCTCGCCGCGAGCGACCCCGCCGTTCAGCAGGTCATTGCCCGGCTTGAAGCTGATCGCCGGTACGCCCTGCTTGGCGAAGGAGAAATGGTCGGAGCGATAGAATCCGCCGCTTTCCGGATGCGGATCCGGAGTGAAGTAGCGGCCTTGCTGCTTGCCCGCAGCGATCAGATCGTCGAGCAGGCCGAGCCGTGCAGTGCCCGAGATCGAGAAATTCCTCTCCGGTCCCCAAACGCCCATCGAGTCGGTGTTCAGTACGCCCACGGTCTTGGCGAGCGGATAAAGCGGGTGGGTCGCATAATATTCGCTGCCGAGCAGCCCCTTCTCCTCGGCAGTGACTGCAAGGAACAGGACCGAGCGTTCGGGCCGGGGGTCGCGGGCGAAGGCTCGCGCCTGTTCGATCAGCTGAGCAATACCGGTGCCGTTGTCGACCGCGCCATTGTAGATCGTGTCGCCGCGCGCATCCGGCTTGCCGATGCCCAGATGGTCCCAGTGGGCCGAGTAGATCACTGTCTCATCGGGATATTTCTTGCCCGGGAGCAAGCCGAGCACATTGTGCGAAATGATCGTGCTCACATTGGCGGTTGCGCTCGCGCTGACGCTCGATTTGAGATCGATCGGCTGGAAGTTGCGGCGCTTCGCCGCCTGCTTGGCCTGCTCGAAGTCCAGCCCAGCATTCCTGAACAGCTGCACTGCGACGTCGCGCTGAATCCAGGTCTCGAAGGGCGTGTGGACCGCTGCCGGGTTCTGGCGGACGATGTCGAACTGGGCATTGGTGTTGGAGTTCTTGACCGTCGCCCAGCCGTATGACGCAGGAGCGGTTTCGTGGACGATCATGACGCCCGCTGCGCCGCGGCGTGCAGCTTCCTCATATTTGTAGGTCCAACGACCGTAATAGGTCATTGCCCGGCCGCCGAAATCGCCTTCGCCGCCCTCGAAATCGGGGTCATTGACGAGCACGACCAGGACTTTGCCGCGAACGTCCTGGCCCTTGAAATCATCCCAGTTTCGCTCGGGCGCCGAAACCCCGTAGCCGACGAAGACGAGCGGAGCGCTGGCGAGGTTGAGCTGCTGTTGTCCGGTGAGCGGCGGGCGGACCGAAATTTCGTTGCCCTGGGTCAGACTGAGCGGTCCGGCGGCTGTCTGGACAGTCACGACCGGATCGGCGGTGAAGTCCGACTGGAGCAATGGAACGTCCTGGGTCCATTTGCGCTGGCCGTTGACGAGATCGCCGCCCGGCTGCAGGCCGGCGGAGCGGAACTGGTCGATGATATAGTCGACCGTCTTCACCTCGGCGCGGGTATTGACGCCCCGGCCCTCGAAGGCATCGGACGAGATCGTCTTGTCGACCTCGGCCAAGCGCTGCGGGCTGAAGCCGTCCATCGACGCAGCCGAAACGGAGGCTGCGGCAAACATCATTGCGCTTGCCGTCAGCCAGCGGAAATTTTTCATTTTTTCTCCCCAGTCACGTGGATGGGCGCGACCGGCGTCAAAGACGGCCGGCGCGACGAAAGGTTGCCAAAGCGCGGCCAATTAATAAGCGGCGGGAGCGGAAGTCTCCTTGTTCGAAGCGACTGACTGAGCGGGCTTGTTCGTCCGGTATCGGTCGAACCAGGCGATGATCGCTGCAGCCTTTGCCGCCGACTGGCTCGGGCGGGCAGCAATCCCGCCGTGGCTTGCGTCGGGAACTTTGACGAAGGTCGTCGGAACGCCCTTGAGCTTGAGCGCTGCATAGAATTGCTCGGCCTCGCTATCGGGCGTCCGATAATCCTCGCTGCCGACGACGACGAGGGTCGGAGTCTTGACGTTGCCGACCTGGCTGAGCGGCGAACGCGACCAGTAGGATTGATAATTTTCCCACGGCAACGAGCCCATCCAGTAGCGGCCGAAGAACGGAATTCCGTCTGAGGTGAGCGCCATGCTGGCCCAGTTGATGACCGGCTTTTGCGCGGCGGCGGCCTTGAAGCGATCGGTCTTGCCGACGATCCAGGCAGTGAGGATTCCGCCGCCCGAACCGCCGGTGACGAACAGGTTGCCGGGATCTGCGACCCCGCTTGCGATCGCTGCGTCGACTGCCGTCATCAGATCGTTGAAGTCGCTGTCCGGATAGGTCTTATCGATGCCGTCGGCGAACGCCTGGCCATAGCCGGTCGAGCCGCGTGGGTTGGTGAACAGGACCGCATAGCCGGCAGCTGCATAGAGCTGGTAGTCGGTCGAGAAATGCGGGCCGTATGAGGCATAGGGCCCGCCGTGGATCTCCAGAATGAGCGGCACGCGCTCGCCTGGCCGATAGGTAGGCGGAAGCACCAGCCAGGCGGGGACCTTGCCGCCGTCGGGGGCCTTCACTTCGAGCATGCGCACGGTGGCGAGGCGCTTGGCGCCGAGGTTGAGGTCGTTGAGGCGGGTCAGCTGGCGGGCAGCGCCTCCGCTCGAGATTGCAACGTCGGTTGGTCGCTCGACCGGACTGACCGTGAAGGCGATTGTGCCCGCCTTGGAAACGCTGAACCCGCCACCCGCATAAGGCCGGTCGTAGCCGAACGCCGCGGCATCATGGGTGATCGGGCGGACGCTGCCGTCGAGACCGACCCGGGAAACCGTAACCGCGCCATTTTCTTCATATTCGGCGACCAGAGAATTACCGGACCAGGCGATGTCGTCGACGTTTCGGTCGAGATTGGCGGCTATCCGGCGCGCAGTCCCGCCGGACACCGGCATCACATAAATGTGGAACTGCTCGAAGGCCTTGGGGGAATCTTCATAGCCGAGGAAGGCAATGCTGCGTCCGTCGGGAGAGACTTTGGGGTCGATGCGCGGACCGTTGCGGTCGGTCAGCGCGCTTACGTCGCCCGAAGCAAGCTCGACCCGGTAGATCTGGCTCGCGCGTGCGGTGAGCTCCCAGTCAGGCGTGCGCAGCGCACTGAACAGGATCGCTCGACCGTCGGGAGTCCATTCAGGATCGCCGTCATGATAGGCGCCGAAGGTCAGCTGGCGCGGCGCTCCGCCGTCCGAATCGACGATGAAGATATGGTCGAAACCGGGCTTCAGGTAGCCGGCGCCGTCGGCGCGGTAAGTGACCTTGTCGATGATCTGAAGCGGCTTGGCCCAATTGGCGCCCTCCGGCTTTTCCGGTGCCTGGCCAAGCTTCGGGCCCTCGTCGGGAACGTTCATCAGATAGGCGATTCGGCGCCCGTCGGGCGACCAGGCGAGCGACTGCGGGCTGTCGGGGAGGCCGGTGACGCGCACCGTCTGGCCGCTGTCCATCCAGCGGACGAACAGCTGCGGAGCGCCGCCCTCGGCGCTTGAGACATAAGCGAGCTTGCGGCCGTCCGGGGACCAGCGCGGGCTGAAATGATCGCCGGTTCCGGTTGCAAGCGGGCGCTGCTCGCCGGTCGCGACATTGATCAGCCAGATCGAGGAGCGCGCCTTGTCGGTCATGATGTCGGCCGAGCGGCGCACATAAGCGACCGTTCGCCCGTCAGGGCTGATCTGGGGGTCGGAAGCGGCGCTGAGGTCGAACAAGTCGCGGCCGGTGAAGATCGGGTTCGGACCGTCGGCCGGCCTGGCCGCCGCGGGCGCAAGGCTGGTTGCCGCGAGCAGGATCGCAAGCGAGAGCTTGGCGGCGCGTTTCATCGATCAATCCCCTCCCCAAAGTGTCGAAGACGAGCATTCAACTTTCACATCATTGCGGCAAGCCGGTTCTCGACCGATCGACGAACGACATTCAACTATGTGGTTGACAATCTGCGCTGCGAGTCACATATTCAACCACATGGTTGAGAATAGACTCGATATGACCTTCCATGCGCTTGCCGATCCGACGCGGCGCGGGATGCTTGCGAGCCTCACGCTTGGCGAGAAATCGATCGGCGAGCTTGCCGAGCCCTTCGACATGAGCTTCGCCGGCGCTTCCAAGCATGTGAAGGTGCTCGAAGAGGCCGGGCTCGTCGCGCGCCGCAAGTCCGGCCGCACGCACGTCATCAGGCTCGAAGCAAAACCGCTCGAAGAGGCTGAGCGCTGGCTGAGACAATGGGAGAAATTCTGGACGGTCCGCCTCGACCGGCTCGAAGCACTGATTCAACGCGACAAGAAGGAGAATGGAAATGGCTGAAGCCGCTGCACGCATACGCATGCCCGTCGAACGAGTTGCGCCGGACGCGATCCGGCTCGAGCGATTGCTCGACGCTCCGGTGGAGAAGGTCTGGCGCTATCTCACCGAGGCCGAGCTTCGCAGCTTGTGGTTCATGGGCGGCACCGATGCCACTTCGCACGGCGAGTTCGAGCTGATCGTCGACCACGACAAGCTGTCGGACGAGGTGATCCCCTATCCGGAGAGCTATGCCTCGTTCAAAGGCTCGGTCTGGGCCGAAAAGGTGGTTCGTTTCGAGCCGCCGCATTTGCTCGAAACGAGCTTTCAGAGCGGCAAGAACGGCACTGTAACCTATGAGCTGTTCCGAAAGGGTGATCGAACCCGGCTTGTACTGACGCACAAAGGAATCACCAGCGGCACCGGCGCGCAGGATTTCGGGAGCGGCTGGAATTCGCACCTCACGGTGCTCGAAGAGCGGCTTGCCGGCCGCAGCGTCAAGGACTTCTGGGCACTGCATGCCCGGTCAAAGGAAGCGGTGGCGAAAGCGCTCCAGGTGCAGGGCTGACGAACAATGTGTCCAATCTGCCTCTCGACCTTCGCGTGGCTCGCGCTCGGCGGCGGTTCGGCCGCAAGCGCAGCAACGCTCCTGGCCGGGTGGCGGCGGAAAGGAAATGCAGATGGCGACGATTGCAACCACACATCCGATCGCGACGCGTGAGGAATGGCTGAAGGCCAGGACCGAATTGCTCGATGCCGAGAAGGCGCTGACCCGGCAAAGCGACGAAGTGGCCCGGCGGCGGCAGGCGCTCCCTTGGGTTAAAGTCGAGAAGGATTATCGATTCGAGACCTGCCAGGGCGAGAAGAGACTTGTCGACCTGTTCCATGGCCGCTCGCAGTTGCTCGTCTACCATTTGATGTTCGGGCCGGATTATACCGCCGCATGCCCTTCCTGCTCGGCAATAGCCGACGGGTTCGACGGATTTTGGCCGCACCTTGCCAATCATGACGTGATGCTCGTTGCGATTTCGCGCGCTCCGTTCGAAAAGTTGCGGGCGTATAAGGAGCGCCATGGATGGACCTTCCCCTGGGTCTCGTCGTTCGGAAGCGACTTCAATTATGACTATTTCGTCGGTCTGACCGAACCTCAGCAAGACCACGGCTATGACTATAATTTCGAGCACAAGCCTCCGATCCCGCGCGATTTTGAAGGGGCGCCGGGCGAACATGCGGCAATGTGCGGAGTGGATGTGAGGACCTATCTGAGGGAGCTTCCCGGAATGAGCGCCTTCGTCCTCGAAGACGGCGACATCTATCACAGCTATTCGACCTATGCGCGGGGCCTCGACACGCTCTGGGGCATGTACCAGTGGCTCGACCGGGCGCCGCTTGGACGCAATGAAGAAGGTGGTCGGTGGTGGAAGCACCGCGAGGACTATGGGGCGCTCTAGAGCGCCGTTGGTATCCGCCTTATCGACGCCTCGCAGAATTTTATTGGCGTGATGCGTTCCTCATCTGTTCAAAAGCCGATCCGAATTTGACGAGTCAGATCAGGAAGCCGCGGTAGTCCTCGACACCTACCGCGGCTTCCAACTCAATGGCTCGGGAGGGGCATGGATGAGGTTGGTTGCGTGGGCCCTCGCGGGCCTGTTCGCCTGTTTGGTCAGTGTCGCTGCCCATGCGGAGGCATCTCCTTTCGGTTCGACGGAGGCCGAGCGCCTTGGCGCAGCGATGAAGTCGGCGCGCTGGACCGGGCCGATGCTCGCGTCCAACGCCGAGACGCTGCCGCAGGGGCATTTCTATACCGAGCCATATTTTTATGATGTGATGGTTGCCGGCGACCATCATCCCGGGTCGAGCGGCTTCTACCAATATGGGTTGCTCAACTCGCTGACCGTGGGGCTTCAGCCGAGCTTCGCCACCACCACCAACAGACTCGGCGGAATGACGATCGGCGATTTCAAGCTGCTGTCGCAGCTGCGCCTTACTCATTTCACGCCCGAGCACCCGGTCCCGACGATTGCAATCGTTCTCAACGAGGTGCTCCCGACCGGCAAGTTCGACCGGCTGGCCCCAGGACAGGTGGGTCATGGCTCCGGCTCCTTCGCGACCGAGATCGGGATGAATGTGCAGCAATATTTTCTGCTGAAGAACGGCAGGTTGCTGCGAGCGCGGATCAACCTGCTTCACTCTCTTCCGTACGGGACGCATGTGAGCAGCCGGAGCGTCTATGGTACCGGGGACGGGTTCAGCGGCCACGCGAAGCCCGGTGCAAAGACGACGCTGATCGGAGCGGTCGAATATAGCCTGACGCGCGAATGGGTGCTTGCGCTCGACGTCATTCGCGAGTCCACCGGAAAGAGCCGGCTGCACGGCGTGGATGCGAACGGCGCGCTGGTCGAACGGACCTTCCCAGCGGGCCGCGACGTCGGCTTTGCCCCGGCGGTCGAATATAATTGGAGCGACCGGGCCGGCATTCTGCTGGGTGTCTGGATTACACCCAAGGGGCACAACAGTCCCTCGACCGTCACCCCAGCGATTGCGATTCAGCGCTTCTGGTAGGCGAGGGACCGCGGCTTGATTGCCCCGTGATTGGACCAAGACCAGAATCGCGACGGGATAGGTTGGGGCTGTTCCAAAGTGCCGCCGAGGATCACTCCTGTTTCGGTTGACGTCTCGATGCGGAGGCCTGATCGAAGATTGTTAAGGGGCGGGCGCAGCCGTCAATTCACCAGTGTCTCAGCGGCAACATAGCGACGCTGCTCCGGGAAGGCCGCGCTGTGTGTGTCGACATCGATTATCTGGCGCCGGATCTTCGCCGGATCCAATGACGCCTTGAACCAGACGGGCAAGCCTTTTTGGTTCGGATTGCCGGTCTTGATGAAATTGGCAAAATAACCACTCATCGTCGACGAGACCTTCCGGTCATCGTCGGTCCATAGGTAGCGCGGGTTAGCGACCAAATTGCCCAGTGCATATTCGATTTCGGCACTGTGCACCGCGCCCCATGGCTGCGGATTGGCCGATGTATCCGCCACATATCGCGGGCGGACGCGCGTGAAATAATAGTAAAAGGTCGGGCTAACCGTCCGACGCTGCAAATCGAACCATTTCCAGGTCGCTAAACCGAGAAACCGGTCGCTCACAAGCGCCGTCGCGGCGGGCAGGACATCGGCGTCGGTTCTGGCGGGATAGAGTGCGAACACCGTGTCGGCCTTATGGCCCAGCAGGTAAGCCAGGCCGGCACGGTAATTCGCAACCGTCGGAGGTGCGGTCCCGAGCACGCCCTGTGCCGGCCCTTCCTGCGAATTAGACCCCACCAGCAGCGGCACGTGCGCCGCCTTGCCACTGGCAAATGTCACCGATGGTGGTTCGGTCAGAAAATAGCCGTCGATCACCGGATCGAACGGCACGTCGCGGGCGCTGCCCTGCGCCGCAAGGAGCTTGTCCGCCGGCAGGGCGCGTAGCTGAGCAAGCGTGGGCGCGCCCAGCCCTTGCGCAAAGGCCGCGCCAGTCTTTTCTGCCTGATCGAGTGCCGGAGGCGTCAGCCCCAGCATCATTGCACCGCTCTCCCCGATCGCCCCGGCGATGTCGCCGCGCGACAAAGGCGACGCCATCAGTGCGCTGACTGCGATCGATCCGGCGGACTCCCCGCCGATCGTGATGTGACTCGGGTCACCACCGAACGCCGATATGTTGCGCTTGATCCACTTCAGTGCGGCAGCCTGATCAAGCAGGCCGTAATTGCCGGACGCGTGATGGGGTGAGCTCGCTGTCAGTTCGGGATGGGAGAAGAAGCCGAAAACACCGAGGCGATAGTTTATCGTAACGACGACGATCCCGTGTCGCGCCAGCGCGGCGCCGTCATAGCGCTTTTCTGAACTGTCGCCGGCCATGAAGCCGCCGCCATAGATGTACATGAGCACCGGCAATTTGTGCCGCTCCGACCCGTCGAGCCGAGCCGGCGTCCAGACATTCAGGTAAAGACAGTCTTCGCTCGGAGCAGGCGATCGGAACATCATGTCGGAGAACAGCGGCTGCTGCATGCATCGCGGACCGAAATCCGTAGCTTGACGGATACCCGACCAGCGGAGGACGGGCTGCGGCTCGCGCCAGCGCAAGTCGCCTACCGGCGGCGCTGCAAAGGGAATGCCCCTGAAGATTTTGAGGGGCGATGGACGGGTCTCGGCGACGCCCCGGAGCTTGCCGCTCTCGATAGTCACGATCGGATCGCCTGCGCCCCACACCGGCGCGGCCAGTGTCGGCAGTACCAAAGCGAACGCCAGCGCGGACCGGGGGAGAGCTGTCGCGACCGGTGACGGAGCGTTAAGCAGGCGGCGAAGCGCGGCGGTGGCTCGAAGCATCATCCTCCGCATGGCCTGGCCAGCCGCACGTCCCGACTTGGAATTTGAGCTCACCGACCAACTCCTTCTGTATTGCTTGAATAATACACGGAAGGCGCGCCGGGGCAATCCCTGGGACCGGGGACTTGCCGCGACGACCCATGGGTCGGGATCATCGGCACGAGGCGAAAGGGCCGGGAGTTTCCACCCGGCCCATGCCTGTGGTGCGTTGAAAGTCTACTCCGCGGCCGGAGCTTCGCCGCCGGCCTTCTTCTTTGGTGCCGGCTTCTTGGGCTTAGCCTTGCCCGGCTTGGGCGCCGCCGGAGTGATTTCGAACGCCGGCGCATTGTCCTTGATCCGGACCTTGACCTCGCCGCCGTTCACCAGTTTGCCGAACAAGAGCTCCTCGGCCAGCGGCTGCTTGATCTTTTCCTGGACCAGGCGGCCCATCGGACGCGCGCCGTAGAGCTTGTCGTAGCCGCGCTCGACCAGCCACGCCCGCGCTTCGTCGTCGAGATCGATGTGCACGCCGCGATCGGCAAGCTGCAGCTCCAGCTGCAGAATGAACTTGTCCACCACCCGCGCCACCACCGCCGGCGGTAGGTAGGAGAAGGGCACGATCGCATCGAGCCGGTTGCGGAACTCCGGCGTGAACATCCTCTTGACCGCATCCTCCTGTGCATCCTCGCGGCTCGCAGCGCCGAAGCCGATGCTCTCGCGCGCCATGTCGGACGCGCCGGCATTGGTGGTCATGATGAGGATGGTGTTGCGGAAATCGACCGTCTTGCCGTGGTGATCGGTGAGCTTCCCGTTGTCCATCACCTGCAGCAGGATGTTGAACAGGTCGGGGTGCGCCTTCTCGATCTCGTCGAGCAGCAGCACGCTGTGCGGGTGCTGATCGACAGCGTCGGTCAGCAGTCCGCCCTGGTCGTAGCCGACATAGCCCGGAGGCGCGCCGATCAGCCTGCTGACCGAATGGCGTTCCATATATTCCGACATGTCGAAGCGCTGCAGCGGAATGCCCATGATCGAGGCGAGCTGGCGCGCAACCTCGGTCTTGCCCACGCCGGTCGGGCCGGAAAAGAGATAATTGCCGATCGGCTTGTCGGGATCGCGCAGGCCCGCTCGGCTGAGCTTGATCGCCGAAGCCAATTTTTCGATCGCAAGATCCTGACCGAACACGACGCGCTTCAGGTCCGCCTCGAGATGCTCGAGCACCTGCTTGTCGTCGGCACTGACCGACTTGGGCGGGATGCGCGCCATGGTCGCAACCACGGCCTCGATCTCCTTGGGCGTGATCACCTTCTTGCGGCGGCTGGGGGGCACCAGCATCTGCATCGCTCCGACCTCGTCGATCACGTCGATCGCCTTGTCGGGGAGCTTCCGGTCATGGATGTAGCGCGCCGACAGCTCGACCGCCGATTTGATCGCGTCGGGGGTGTAGCGCACGTTGTGGTGCAACTCGAACGCCGCACGCAATCCGGCGATAATCTTGATCGTGTCCTCGACCGTCGGCTCGTTGACGTCGATCTTCTGGAACCGGCGCAGCAGCGCGCGATCCTTTTCGAAATGGTTACGAAACTCCTTGTAAGTCGTCGAGCCGATGCAGCGGATCGCGCCGCTCGACAGAGCCGGCTTCAGGAGGTTCGACGCATCCATCGCACCGCCCGACGTCGCGCCGGCGCCGATCACGGTGTGGATCTCGTCGATGAACAGGATCGCGTGCGGAAGCTTCTCGAGTTCTCCCACGACCGACTTCAGCCGCTCTTCGAAATCGCCGCGGTAGCGCGTTCCGGCGAGCAGAGCGCCCATATCGAGTGCGTAGATGGTCGCGGGCTTCAGAACATCGGGGACATCACCCTCGACAATCTTGCGCGCCAGGCCCTCGGCGATGGCGGTCTTACCGACGCCGGGGTCGCCGACGTAGAGCGGATTGTTCTTCGAACGGCGGCAGAGGATCTGCACCGTACGGTCGACTTCGGGCATGCGGCCGATCAGCGGGTCGACCTTTCCGGCCCGGGCCTTTTCGTTAAGGTCGACGGTGAACTGCTTGAGTGCGGATTCCTTCTTCCCACCCTCTTTCTCGGTCTTTTCCTCGGTTCCTTCGGGTGCGCGGGGTTCCTGCGCAGCCTCGCCCTTGCCGACACCGTGGCTGATGTAGGTCACGGCATCGAGACGGCTCATGTCCTGCTGCTGCAGGAAATAGACCGCATAGCTTTCGCGCTCCGAAAAGAGTGCGACCAGCACGTTGGCCCCAGTGACTTCGTCACGGCCCGACGACTGGACGTGGAGGATCGCGCGCTGGACCACGCGCTGGAAGCCGCTGGTCGGCGTCGGATCGGTCGCGCTGTCGGCAACCAGAGCTCCGAGCTCATTGTCGAGATATTGCTTCACCGATGTGCGGAGCTCGTCGCGGCTGACTCCGCACGCCGTCATCACCTTCGACGCATGCTCGTCGTCGATGAGTGCGATGAGAAGATGTTCGAGGGTCGCATACTCGTGCCGGCGCTTGCTGGCCTCCCCCAGCGCATTGTGGAGGGTCTGTTCGAGTTCGCGAGCGAAACTAGGCATTTAGGCTGGTACTCCCGCGCCTGCGGAGAAGCCCGCGGGCTTTGACAACAATGTCATATGCTTGAGGACTGCAATCAAGGGCGCGACTCACCGGGTAGCGCATTAT
>DASVYN010000180.1:0-19302 GCA_036392155.1 Sphingomicrobium sp. | reverse complement strand
GAGGATCCGACCTCGCCAGGATTGCTGCACGGCATCGCGCCATATGGACGCATCGCTTATCAGAACGATCTTGCCGGCGGCACCTTCGAAGTCGGCGCCAACCTGCTCAAAGCTGCGATCTTTCCTGGGCGCGACAAATCGAGCGGCCTCACTGATCGCTACACGGATTGGGGTCTGGACAGTTCGTGGCAGAAGACGTTCGGCAAGTCGGACGCGCTCAGCGCGAACATCCGTTTCGAGCATGAGCGCGGCAATCTTCGCGCCAGTTGCGCTTTGGCACTGATTGGCGACGGTAGCGACGTGGGCTGCGCGCAATACCACCTCAATGAGTGGCGTGCCGCGATTCGCTACACTTGGCATGGCAAAGTCGGCTTTACGGTATCGCCGTTCAGCATCACCGGTTCGCGCAATTTCAATCTGTATGGCGGCAACGGCCTGCCGGACAGCAATGGCGTCATGGGCCAGCTCGACTTCACGCCATGGGGCGCGGGCAAGTCGCCGCTCGGACCGCGCTTCAATGCCCGGATGGGACTCCAATACACGCTCTATGGCAAGTTCAACGGCCGCCGTCACAATTTCGATCTGGCCGGCGCGAATGCGGCAGATAATAATGCTCTAAGGCTCTTCACCTGGATCGCGTTCTGAACTGCGCAGGAGCCGTGCGATGACGATCCACGGTGAAGAGTTGGCTTTCCTTCCTTGCGACGGCAGCGATCGTCGCACACTTTTCTTCGAGATCTGACAATGCTCCGATGCCTTCACGCAGCGGCTGACATGGGACGGAGCGCTCTCCATGCACCCGAAACGACCGTCGTCGTTACATCGGATTCGCTGGTCGCCTGAGCCGTTGCACGGGATGGTCAACGGCCCCGAGTCAAAGACGAACTAATGAGATCGCAGCGACTGACCCGACGGCCTTCTGCCGGTAGGGGCCGAAGACAGTCAAGCTCGTCGACCTATACTCATCCGCATTTCGAATAGCCGCAGTCGAGGCAATTGTTGCAGCCCTCGACCTTGACGAGCCTGGGCGCACCGCACTGCGGGCAGGCGGCCGGCGCGAACGGATGTGCGAACTCCAGTTCGGCCCTGCGGCTATCGCCGGTACCCAGCCCGGCGAGGTGCCGCTCGACGATCTCGCCGATCGCTGCCAGCAATGACGGCACGTAGCGGCCATGCAACCAGGCTCCGCCGCACGGGTCGAACACCGCTTTCAATTCTTCCGCGACGAATGCCACTTCCGAACTTCGCCGAAACACCGCCGAGACCATGCGCGTCAGCCCAAGCGTCCAGGCATAATGTTCCATATTCTTTGAATTGATAAACATCTCGAACGGACGTCTGACGCCGTCCTGCTCGACATCATTGATGGTGACATAGACCGCATGGGCGTTCTCGGGCCACTTGAGCTTGTAGGTCGTCCCGCGCAGCTGCTCTTCGCGCGGAGGCAGCGGGTCGTCGACCTTTTCGGGCACCGGATCGGCCTTGGGTCCGGAAACGCTCAGGACGGAGCCGGTGACGAGATTGGGCCGATAGGTCGTCAGCCCCTTGCAGCCGAGATGATAGCCTTCGATGTAGATGTCGGCGAACGCCTCGAAGCTGATGTCTTCCGGGCAGTTCACGGTCTTCGAGATCGAGCTGTCGATGAATGCCTGGGCCGCGGCCTGCATGGTGAGGTGATCGGAGGGCGACAAGGTCTGGGCGCTGACGAACAGCTCGGGTGGAGGGGGAGCATCGCCCTTCACGGTTCGCCATACGCGCAGCGCATAATCTTCCACCTGCTCTTCGCGAATCGTGCCGTCGCACTGGCGGATCTTGCGGGTGTAGGAAAAGGCAAAGACCGGTTCGATCCCCGAGGACACGTTGCCGGCGAGGAGCGAGGTCGTGCCGGTCGGCGCGATCGAGGTCAGGCAGCCGTTCCTCAGCCCATGCTCGGCGACCAGCGCCCGCGTCTCCTCGTCCAATGAGATGAGGTTCGACTGCCCGAGCATGCGTGCGTCATAGAGCGGGAATGTGCCTTTCTCCGCGGCAAGAAGCGCCGATGCGCGATAGGCCTCGCGCTTGATCGTGCCGAGCCATTGGCGCGTGAGCGCGACTGCCTCCGCGCCGCCATAGGCCGCGCCGCAGAACAGGAGCGCGTCGGCAAGCCCGGTGATGCCGAGGCCGATCCGACGCTTTGCCTTTGCTTCCGCTTGCTGGGCGGAAAGCGGGTAGCGCGAGATGTCGATCACATTGTCGAGCATCCTGACGGCGGAGCGCGTGAGCTCGCCGAGCTGCTCCTCGTCCACTACAGCACCGCTCTCGAACGGATGTTCGACCAGCCGTGCGAGGTTGATCGAGCCGAGCAGGCAGGCGCCATAAGGGGGAAGCATTTGCTCGCCGCAGGGATTGCTCGCGCTGATCGTCTCGCAATGCGCCAAATTGTTCTCGGAATTCACGCGGTCGACGAAGATCACTCCCGGCTCGGCCGCATCGTAAGTTGCGCGCATCAGCTTTTGCCAAAGCTCGCGCGCCCGAACCGTCCGAACCGTCCGGCCTCCAAAGGCGAGCGGCCAGTCAGTGTTGGCGCCCAATGCTTCCATGAAGGCATCGGTCACAAGCACCGACAGGTTGAAGTTGCGAAAGCGGGCTGGATCCCGTTTGGCGTCGATGAAGGCCTCGATATCGGGGTGATCGATACGCAGGCACCCCATCATCGCTCCGCGGCGCTGTCCGGCAGAGTGGACCGTGCGGCACATCGAATCCCAGCAGTCCATGAAGGTGAGCGGTCCGGACGCATCGGCTCCGACACCATGGACCGGGCTGCCGCTTGGACGGATGGTCGAGAAGTCCATACCGACTCCGCCCCCCTGCTGCATAGTGAGCGCGGCTTGCTTGAGATGCTCGAAAATGCCGTCCAGGCTGTCGGGGATCGCCCCCATGACGAAACAATTGAAGAGGGTCACCGAACGCTCGGTACCTGCGCCCGCGAGGATCCGGCCGCCGGGGATGAAACGGAAGTCCTCGACCGCGTGCCGGAAGCGCTCCTCCCACAGGGCCCGGACATCCGGGGCTTCGGCAGCGGCCGCAGCCTTCGCGACCCGCGCCGCTGTCTCGGCGAAACTCGCGTCGCCGGCGCCCTCATCACTCTTGAAGCGATATTTCGAGGTCCAGATTTCCTCGGCCAGCGCGACGTCGAA
The DNA here is from genome assembly GCA_036392155.1 of Sphingomicrobium sp. Taxonomy (GTDB): domain Bacteria; phylum Pseudomonadota; class Alphaproteobacteria; order Sphingomonadales; family Sphingomonadaceae; genus Sphingomicrobium. Next base: position 16,126 of record DASVYN010000180.1, on the reverse strand, counting down.
TCCCATCCATCCCTCCCACATCTTGTGGTTAGGACCCTATGCGATCACAATATTTGCCGAAATGATTCAGATCACGATCGTGACTGCGATCGGCGCTTGGCCCGTCACTTGGCCCCGACGACGCGTCCATCGATTGCATCGCCTGGTGCGGCGGGCGGCTGCTCGAAGGCGGGGAGGAGGAGCGCAATTCGAGAGGCGCGTTTTCCGGCTCGGGCAGCGCTTTATTGGTCGGCGGGACGCGCACCGAATTTCCGCACCATCCTTGAAGCGCTGTTTCGGAAATTACGTATGTGGCCTATCGAGGCGGGAGCGCTACTGCTGGCGCGTGTCTGACAGTTCGACCGCCGAACGCGTCGTAACGCGTGGTGAGCAGATGCTCGCGCTGAGGCGTCGGCGAATGGCCGCCGCCCATCCCTTTTTTCGCGGCGGCTTCCGCCCGTTCTTCTTCGGAGGGCCGGCCTGGGCGCTCATCGCACTGACCTTGTGGATCTGCTCGCTTACGGGCGAGATCAGCCTGCCGACGGCGTTCGATCCGCTCGCCTGGCACCGCCACGAGATGCTGTTCGGATTCGTCGGTGCGGTGATCGGCGGGTTCCTGCTCACTGCAGTTCCGAACTGGACCGGCCGCCTTCCAATCGCCGGCTGGCCGCTCGGAGGGCTTCTTGCTCTGTGGGTGGCGGCAAGGCTGGCCTTGCTCTTCTCGGCAGTCACCGGTCTCTGGCTCGCGGCAACTCTCGACGTCGGCTTCTTCCTGCTCCTCGGCCTGGTCGCAGCGCGCGAAGTGCTCGAGGCCAACAATCGCAATGTCCCGGTGGTCGGGATGGTCCTGCTGTTCGGGCTTGCCGACATGCTTGATTATCTCGGCACCAGCGGAGCCATCCCCTTTCCCGACCTTGGATGGCAGCTCGCAATCGCGATCGTCGTCCTGCTTATTTCACTGATCGGCGGCCGGATCATTCCATCATTCACGCGCAACTGGATGATCAAGCGCGGCATGAAGATCGCTCTTCCGGGCCAGCCCGACCGTTTCGACAAGTTCGTCATCGCAGCGACGGCGGTGGCGATGCTGCTGTGGCTAACCGGGCCTCCTGAGACTTCAATCGGGATTGTGGTTCTCGCAGCGGCGATCCTGCAGGCGGTGCGGTGGTTTCGCTGGAGAGGCTACCGCACGTTCGCCGATCCGCTCGTCTTGATCCTCCATGTCGGTTATTTGTGGATCCCGGTTGGCCTCGCGCTGCTCGGGCTAAGCCTCGCCGGGCTCGTCCCCCGCAGCGCCGCAATCCATGCCCTCACTGCAGGCGCAATGGCGACGATGATCCTTGCAGTGATGACCCGCGCGAGCCTCGGGCATACCGGGCGCGAACTGAAGGCGAACGCAGCGACGGTGATAATCTATCTGTCGGTTACCTCGGGCGCGCTGCTCCGGGTTGCCGCATCGCTGAGGCTGGTCGACTATGACCGAGGCGTAGAGGCCGCCGGCCTGGCCTGGGGCGCGGCCTTGCTCATGTTCCTGCTCGCTTATGCTCCGGTGCTATGGAGTCCACGGCTGGGCGAGCAACGGTGACCATGAGTTCTGCACGATCAGCCGGGGCCATTCGCCCTTTTGCCGGCGTCCTCGATTGCGCGGTCGATCTGTTTCAGCGAGCGCGGTCTGCCCTCCGCCTCGACCCGCCGTCGGTAACGGGCGAGCCTAAGTGCAAGGTCGGAAGCATCTTCGTCGCGGATCGGATCGACTGGGTCGGGCTTGTCCATTGACGTTGGACGTAACGATTTGTCACTCCGATTTGGATAAGTAAGTTTCCTAGGTCGATTGAGCCGATGACGTCCCAAACATGCCAATGGCTTCGCGCATTGCTATGAGCAGCTTCATGGATCGGCCAACTTTTGAACAACCGCTTGAGGCTGAAGCCCATCTGCGCTCGATTCTCGCGACCGTCCCCGACGCGATGGTTGTCATCGACGAGGCCGGCTCGATCCTTTCGTTCAGCGCCGCGGCGGAGAAGATGTTCGGCTATTCCGAGCACGAGGTGGTCGGCAGGAATGTGAAGATGCTGATGCCCAATCCGGACCGGGACCGGCACGACCAGTATCTCAGCAATTACCTGACCACCGGCAAGCGCAAGATCATCGGCATCGGCCGGGTCACGACTGCACTGCACCGGGATGGGAGCACCTTCCCGATCGAGTTGGCAGTCGGCGAGGCCTGGAGCGACGGAAGGCGCATCTTCACCGGATTCATCCGCGACCTCACCGAACGTCAGCAGACTCTGCTTCGGCTTCAGGACCTTCAGTCCGAGCTCGCTCACGTTGGGCGGGTAAGCGAAATGGGCACCCTCGCATCCTCGCTCGCGCATGAACTCAATCAGCCGCTCACGGCCGTCGCGAGCTACTGCGAGAGCGCTCGCGACCTGCTCCGGGCCAACCCCGATGCCGAAACCTTGTCGATGGTTCGAGAGGCGATGGACGAGGCGGCAAAACAGGCGGTCCGCGCTGGTCAGATTGTGCGCCGCCTGCGCGACTTCATGACTCACGGTGAGACCGAGCGCAGGGTCGAGAGTCTCCAGCGGCTCATCAGCGAGGCGAACGCGCTCGCGCTGGTCGGCTCGCGCGAGCACGGCATCGACGTCCAGCTCCTGCTCGATCCTGACGCGGACCTGGTCTTCGTCGACCGCATCCAGTTGCAGCAGGTGTTGGTCAACCTCATTCGCAACGCGATCGACGCAATGATCGAAAGTCCAGTGCGCAACCTGTCGATCCGAACCGACCGCGGCCGCGACAATTTTGCCGAAGTTACGGTGGAGGATACCGGCTCGGGCATTTCCGAGACGATTGCGCTGCAGTTGTTCCAGCCGTTCGTGACGTCCAAGCAGAACGGAATGGGCATCGGCCTTTCCATCTGCCGAACAATCGTCAATGCGCACGGCGGGCGCATCTGGTGCGAGCCCGGCAGCAATGGCGGAACCGCCTTTCATTTCACTCTACCAACCGGGGGAGCCAAGGCATGAGCGACGACGAGCTACGTCTGGTCCATCTGGTCGACGACGACGAGGCGATCCGTCGCTCGGTCGGCTTCATGCTCAAAACCTCGGGCTTTCATGTGCGCAGCTACGAAAGCGGCGTGGAACTGCTGAAGGGCGTTCCCAATCTCCAACCTGGATGCATTCTGCTCGACATCCGCATGCCCGGGATGGACGGCCTCGAAGTCCAGGCCAGTCTCAGAGACAAGGGTGTTACGTTGCCGGTGATCATCATGACCGGCCACGGAGATGTCAGCCTCGCTGTCCAGGCAATGAAGGCCGGCGCTGTCGACTTCATCGAAAAGCCGTTCGAAAAAGCGGTGCTTCTCTCTGCGATCGAGCATGGTGTGGAGCGCCTCAAACATTCTGCGGCGAATCACGAGCGGTCGGACGAGGCGGCGGTCAGGCTTCAGGTGCTGACCCCGCGCGAGCGCGAAGTGCTCGACGGGCTCGCCAAGGGGCTGCCCAACAAGACGATAGCCTATGATCTCGGAATCAGTCCGCGGACCGTCGAGATCCACCGCGCCAATGTCATGAGCAAGCTCGCAGTCAGGAGCCTGTCGGAAGCGCTCAGAATCGCATTCGCCGCTCAGGATCAATGACGGAGCTGCGGTAAATTACGGATACCGCCCGCTTAAGCTGAATCTCATTCACAGCCCCATTCTTGCTCAAATGGGGATCTCCTGAAATGACCACTCGCATAAGATCCGAACTATTGATTGCGCGCCGCGAGATCGTTGCGGCACCGGCTGAGCGCGCATGTACTGACCAGAGCTTCGAGCTGCCAACGGGCCTTTATGGTGCGATGGCGGCGATGTTCGCAGGTTTCGTGACCGTGCTCGGCGTCGGATTGCGCGGTGGCCACATGGCTGTCGTTTACGGCGTCATCTATGCGTTCATCGCGGTATTCTTTGCACTCCCCGCAGCTTTCCCATCGCTGGCGCCGGGTGGAAGGAAGGCGATGAGTCGGTCCGTCTTCCGGATTCGGGGAATTCAGACGGCGACCGGTAGATCGAGCGCGGTCGAAGCGACGGTCCTGGTGCTTCTTCTCCCATTCCTGATCTTCTGCTTCGGCATGGCGGTCGCAATCATTGCAAGGATCACGGGCTGATGGATGCGCCTGAAAACGGGCGAGCAATTAGCGTCGGTCGCATATTCTACTGAGGTCAAGGCGAGGGCGCTTCGGTGCGCCTTGAAGATCTGGTCGCGAAAAGGAGATTGCGGCTGAAGAAGGGGATCACATTATCCTGAAAGCGGAAGGCGACATCGCTTGTATGAGTGCCATGGTAGATTTCGAATCCGTGTGCGATTGCATATTTGTCGAGCACTTCGTGCAGCTTCTGCGTGCCCGCCTTCAGTCCGTCCCGATCGCCGACATCAATTGCGATTGCCCGATAACGGCGCAGATTGCCGACATATTGATCGACGAACGCCAGCGGCGCATTCGCAGTCCATCGCGCGAGCACGTCCGCCTGGATTGCACCATCTTTCAAGGGCAGATCGAGATAGAGCGGCGGGTTCTGCGGATCCGGAGACCAGGCGGCGGCTGCGGCGAGTAGTGCACGGTCTCCCCAGGAGAGCCTGGTCGCTTCGTCGATAGACTTCACTGCGGCGAGCCTGGCAACGACTGCGGGATCGATCTCGCCAGTATCTCGAGGCGCAAGGCAGCATGGGCTCATGATATAGAGCGCGCCGAATATATCGGCATGCTTCATGCCGATGCGCGTCGCGCCATAACCGCCCATTGAATGGCCGACCAGCCCGCGGCTCCTGCGGTCCGCGATCGTGCGATAGTGGGCGTCAATATAATCGACCAGATCGCGCGCCACGAAATTCTCGAAGTCGCCGGTCGTTGACGAGCTCGAGTACATCGAGCCGTTGTGGACGGTCTTCGCGTCGGGCAGCACGACGATCATTTCCCGCGAGCCCCTGGCGAAAGCGCCTTCGACAGTCTGCGGAACGTGGATCTCTTTGATCCACTGCTCGGGCCCGATCGAGTAACCATGCAGCGCATAGATCACCGGGTATCGGCGGTGTGGGTGCGTGGCATAGCCTGGCGGCAGGACGACGAGAACGTCCCGGTCCGGCGACTCCCCTTCCAAATTCCCGGCAATGGCCGGCGAGTGGACCTTGATCCGCTCGATCGTCACCGGCTGCGCACCGGCCACGGGAGCTGGCACATTGGTTGCGACCTGCGCGCCTGCCGAGGTTCCGACCAGCAAGCCAATGGCCGCGAAGAAGACCTGGATTCGTCTTTTCATCCAACGCTCCCTTTTTCAAACAGAAATTTCAGTAATGCTGATTTCAATTTCAGATCGATGGGCTAAACCATCTGCGCGACGGAATGCAAATGGAGGGAAGATTGCTGGAGATGAAGCACGCGCTTCTGCCCGCGGCGATGCTGGCGCTCGCAACTGCAATGCCGGCCATTGCCGCCGTTGCCCATCCGCAACCGATCGAGGTGACCATCAACGGAGAAGCGCGCTCGGACCCCGTGACGCGCTACGAATATGGCATGTTCATCGAGCCGATCGGAAATCTCGTCGCCCGTACGCTTTGGGCCGAGATGCTGGACGATCGGAAATTCTATTTCCCGATTGTTGCACAATCGAGGGATGCGCCGCACCCGGCAAACGCTCAAATCTTCCCCGGAATGGCAGGCCGCAAATGGCGTCCGGTCGGAGCGGACGATGCAGTCGCCATGGATACAAGCGACCCTTATGTCGGCAGGCAAAGCCCCTCCGTCGCGGTGTCGGGAGAAAGTCCGCGAGGACTTGGCCAGTCGAGCATCTCTATTGCTCGGGGCAAGCGCTACGACGGCTATATTTACCTCAGCGGCGATGCCGGAGCGAAAGTGCAGGTGTCGCTGATTTGGGGACCGGGTCCCAAGGACCGTCAATCGATCGCCTTGCCCGCACCGACCTCCGCATGGCGTCGCATTCCCTTCAGCTTCACGCCTGCCGCCGATTCAGCCGACGCACGTTTTGAGATCACCGGTACCGGCAGTGGGCATTTTCGGGTCGCCGCCGTTTCAATGATGCCTTCCGACAACGTCCATGGATGGCGGGCCGACACCACTTCCATCGCCCGTTCGCTGCATTCGGGCATGTGGCGCCTCCCCGGCGGCAATTTTCTTTCGGATTGGGACTGGCACAGCGCGATCGGGCCGCGCGACAAGCGCGCACCGATGTTCGACGAAGCCTGGACTGCGATGCAGCCGAACGACATCGGCATGGACGAGTGGATCGAGCTCACGCGAATAATCGGGGTCGAGCCCTACGTCACCGTCAATGCCGGACTAGGCGATGCCAATTCCGCGGCGGAGGAGGTCGAATATCTCAACGGCCCGGCGAGCAGCGAGTGGGGCGCCAAGCGTGCGGCGAACGGCCACCCCGGACCCTATGGGATCAAATATTGGGACATCGGAAACGAGCCCTACGGCTGGTGGCAGATCGGCAAGACCTCGCTCGAATATTTCATGCTCAAACACAACCGCTTCGCCGCGGCGATGCGGGCGGTTGATCCTTCGATCATCCTCATCGGATCGGGCGCAATGCCCGACCAGCTGCACCCGCGCGAGGCGAAGGAAAACGCTTCGCTCGAAAGCATTCAGCACAAGTTCGGCACCGAGGAAGACTGGACCGGCGGCCTGTTCGCCAAAGCTTGGGGCAACTTCGCCGGTGTAACCGAGCACTGGTACGATCGTGCTGAGGAAAGGCCGAATGCACCTCCGGGCGACGAGCTGCTCGAATTTGCACGATCCCCGTCGAACCAGGTTCGGATGAAGGCCGACGAGTGGCACATTTACGAACAGCGCTTCCCGGCGATCAAAAAGGACAGGATCTTCCTCGCGATCGATGAATATGCCTATATGGCGCGGCCGGCGACGCTGAAGTCATCGCTCGCTTATTCGATGGTGCTGAACGAGATGCTTCGGCACAGTGATTTTCTGAAAATGGCAGCCTTCACCACCGGGGCCTCGACGATGGATATCACGCCGACCGGAGCAGTGCTCAACGCGACGGGCGAAGTGTTCAAATTATATGGAGAGCATTTCGGGACCGGCACGATCCCGCTCGCGGTTGAAGGCAATTCACCCCAGCCGGCACCGCACTATCCCGTCGGCTTCGATCATCCGCAAGTCCGCGCCGGAAGCCCCACCTACCCGTTGGACCTGATCGCTGGGCTCAGCCCCGATGGGCGGAGCCTGAGGATCGCAGTCGTGAATGCGACCTACGAACCGCGGCGCTTCTCAGTCAGGCTGGCAGGCCTCGATACGAAGGGCCCCGGGCGGCAATGGCTGCTGACTGGAAAATCAGTGCATGCCGAAAACAAGGTCGGCGCAGCGCCGGGCGTAACGATCACCGAGAAACCAGTGCCGCAGCTCGGTCGCGAAATCGCCGTTCCTGCGATTTCCACGTCGATATTCGAGTTCCCGCTCACTAGCTCGCGATGAGCATCAGCCCCCGCGCAGCGCCCGCATGACGAATGCCCGGATCCGGCCGTAATTGCTCGGTCGCAACGGCCCAAGGACGCCCCGCTTGTTTTCCGGCAGGTGGGCGAGCGGGTGACCTTCCGGGCGGAATACATAATGGTCGAAAAAGGCTCGCCAGGCCGAGCGTTCGGCCAGCGGCCGCTCGGCAATGGCAATCATCGCCAGCAGCATCGTCAGATAAGGTGCATCCGGTCCTGCGCTGAAAGCGTCCCACCAATAGTTTACCAGCATATTGACCGGCTCAATTGCCTCGACCTGGTGCCACCATGTTTTGGGCAGGTAGAGCGCGTCGCCAGGTTCAAGCTCGACGACAAGCGCCCGGTCGCGTGCACGCTCGAAGCGCGGATAGCGAGAATCTCCGGGAGCGCTGCCGACTGCCAGGCCGACCGGCTGACCGGCCATCGTATTGTCGATCGGCCCGACATAGAGATCGCCGATGCAATCGGGCGGAAACAAAGTGAACCGACGCCGACCAGCCACCACGCAGGCGATGTTTTCGAACGTGTCGAAATGACAGGAAACCTGTGACGCGTTGCCGATCCAGACCCGCGGCCGGACCGACGGACTGATCAGGCGCAGCCGGTTCTCCTCGGCAAAGCCGGGGAAATGATCGTCGGCCGGAAGCGATCCCATATAGAGCGTCGCTGCTCCTGACTGGGCGTTGGCTCCGATCCGCTCCAGAGCGTCCGAAACCTGGAGGTCCTCACGGGCGAAATTGAAGCCCTCAAGATCGTCTCCATAGAAATAACGCCCGGCAATTTCGGGATCGCCGATGAAGGCTTGGCCCGGTACACCGCTATCGAGCCGGGCGAGATAGCCCGCAAGCGACCCCCATGATTCTCGAGCGGCGTTGACGACCGGCCAGTCGCTGCACGCGCCGCGAAGCACCACCGGCTGGCATCGCTCGGCCACATCCCGTTTGAAGGAGTCGGGATCTGCGATCGCCGACCAGTCCAGCTCTGGAATGTCGCGGGACATTCGCGCTTCACAGTCCCTGGGCGAGGCGCCGGTTGCGTCGCTGCGCCATCAGCGGAATCTGCTCGAGCGAAGCGAGCATGGTGTAGGCGAGCTGCAGGTGGCGCTCGCGGAAAAGCTTCAGCGCCTCATCGTCGGCGAGCTCGTGAAGCGAATCCCGGGCAATTGTGTAGAGCCCCTGCAATCGCAAGGTCTCGCCGTCGTCGAAGTGCAGCGAAACGTCGATCGGCTCGATGAGTTTCAGGTCGAGAAGCGCGCGGATGAAGGTCTCGGTGGGTTCGACGCCAAGGTTAAGCTGCGCGAGTGAGCGCTGGATGCGGCGAAGGCGGTCGCTCGGCTGCCCATCCTCGCCGAACAGGAGCTGGCCGTCAGCGGCGCCAAATCTCGGATGCTCGGGATCGATTGCAACATATTCGCCCGAAATGAAGAACGCCTGCCGTTCGACGTCCAGCGGCACGAATGCATCATCGATCACGAGCGACGGCTCTTCCGGTCGAAATCCGAACATCGCTCCGGCGTAGAACTGTCCCGTGTCGGGCGATTTCGAAAAAAGGATCGGACAAGCCGCTGCAGCCGCTGCAAACTCGCTTGCGACGATCTGAACGAAGTTGCGGCCGTCGGGAACCGGTGCGCCCGCTCGAAGCAGCCGATGATTCTCCGCGTTCAGAGGTTCGAGTTCGGCCATCGCTTCGACTTCCCTTTCGGCGTGATTGTAGTCCGACGCAGTATCACTCGACACGGTTTCTGGGCTCAGCTCCGGAGAAATAATCCTCGAGATTGTCGGCGGCCTGCATCCCCATCGCGGTCCGCGCTTCGATCGTTGCGCTGCCCAGATGCGGGAGCAGCACCACGTTGGGCAGCGAGAGCAGCAGTGGTTCGACCTCCGGCTCGCGCTCATAGACGTCGAGGGCGGCCGCAGCGATCGATCCTTGGGCGAGCGCTTCGGCGAGTGCGGCCTCGTCCACGACTGACCCGCGGGCTGTGTTCACCAGGATTGCGCTCCGCTTCATCCGCTTAAGCAAATGGCGATCGATGAGGTGGCGGGTCGCAGCACCCCCCGGTACATGTATCGAGAGAATATCAGCCTCGGCCGCAAGAGCCTCCAGCGATTGGGCAGACGTCGCCTGGAGGCGATCTTCGACTTCGGCCGGTGCGCGATTGCGGCTGAAATAGCGGACCGACATACCGAGGCCGAGTGCCTTTGCGGCGGTGCTTCGGGCGATCCGCCCGAACCCGACGAGGCCGAGAGTCCGTCCGGTCAGGCCCTGTCCGATCATATGCGTGGGGCCCCAGCCCTGCCAGGCTCCCGAGCGGAGAACGCGCTCCCCCTCGCCAGCTCTCCGGGCGGCCATCAGCATGAGGAGGATCGTGAGTTCCGCAGTCGCATCGGTCAGCCCATCGGGCGTGTTCGTGACGACCAGTCCCGCTTCCTTTGCGGCCCCAGTGTCGATGTGATCGGTGCCTGCGCCGAAGTTCGCGATGATTCGAACACGCCGGCCCTTGGTTGCGATGAGCTCGGCGTCAATCTTATCGGTGATTGTCGAGACCAAAGCGTCATGTTCGCGCATTGCCGCTTCGAGCGCCTGGCGATCGAGCGGTTCATCGCTCGTCCGCAGCTTTGTGCTGAAAAGCCGGGCAAGGCGGCTCTCGACGAGCTGCGGCAGCCGGCGCGTTACCAACACGGAAGGGATCATTCAGGAAGCTCGATCGGCTGGCTGATCCTGAAACTAGCCGATTGGCCGGGAACGCCGGTCCCGGGCTGGCCGGAGCCGACGCTCACGCGATAGGCTCCGGCCAAGACGCGGCGCTTGCCGGCCGGGGTCACAGAGCTGAGGTCACGCGGCGTCAGGTCGAACCTGATCGCGCGAGCCTCACCTGGCTTCAGCGAAAGTCGCCGGAATCCCCTCAAGGCGACCCGCGGCGCGCCGGGATCGTCAGGAAAGTTGAGGTAAAGCTGCGCGACCTCGTCTCCCGCAACGGCTCCGCTGTTGCGGACTTCAGTTTCGACTTGAATGCCTCGGGCAGCGCCGACGCCGGAAGCTTTGACGACAAGCGGGCCATAGCTGAACTGCGTGTAGCTGAGGCCATGACCGAACGGCCAGAGCGGCGTCCCCGAGAAGTAGCGATAGGTGCGGCCCTTCATCGAGTAATCCTCGAAATTGGGAAGCTGGTGCACGTCCTCGTAGAAGGTGACCGGCAAGCGCCCGGCGGGATTGTTCCTGCCGCTGAGCGTGTTGGCGATCGCCGCGCCGCCTTCTTCGCCGGGATACCAGGCTTCAAGGATGGCATTGGCGTGCTGCTTCTCCCACCGGGCAGCAAGCGCACTGCCATTCATCAGCACGACGACCAGCGGTTTTCCGGCGGAAGCGACGGCGCGGACCAGGGCCTCTTCGGGCTCGGGCAGGTCGATGCTCGTTCGGTCTCCCCCCTGGAATCCGGGTTCGCTGACAGGCATCTCCTCGCCCTCCAGCGCGCTGGTCAATCCGACGACGGCGATGACCAGGTCAGCGTTTCTGGCGGCCGCGACCGCAGCGGGGTCGGGCGCGTCGCTGACGCGGTGCCAGATCAGCCGAGCCTGCGGATCGACCCCGGATCCGGACGCGTAACTTACCTCGAGTCTGACGGGCACGCCCTTTTCGAGGAAGATTCGGCCCATGCTCGTTCCGCCGTAAGTGAGCGCGAGCGGACGCCCCGATACCATGACGCGCGCGCTGCCGTCGGCCTTGATGCCGATGCGATAGTCACCAGTTTCCGGCGCGGTGAGAGTGCCCGCCCAATGGACGTTGAACGCTTTGCCCCGCACAGCCGCGGGCACTGCAACCGAGCTCAGGTCCACTGCGGGTTCGGTCTGCGAAACGACCGCCGTGGCCTTCGCATCAAAATTCTCACCGGCGCGATATTCTGCCGCAAGTCCCGGTTGGTCATTGGGCGCCCTCAGGGCCGTTGCCGGAACCGGATCTCCCTGGTTCGACAGGAACTGGGTGCCCGGCACATAACTGATCTGCGCATCGGGGAAAGCGACTTTCATCCCCTCGAGCACGCTCACTGCATGGCTTGGCTCGCCGTGATAATTGCCGAGCAGAACCGGCGTTTGATCGGCAAGCGGGCCGACGATCGCGATGCGCTTCGCGCCCTTCACTGGGAGCACACCGTCATTCTTGAGCAGCACCATCGATTGTTCAGCGAGCCGCAACGCAAGCTGCCGGTGCTCGGGACTGTCGAGCTCGCTTTGGTCGATGTGTGCATATGGCACCATCGAAGGCGGGTCGAACATGCCGAGCCGCATGCGTGCGGTGAACAGACGGACCAGCGCTCTGTCGATTGTACTTTGCGCAAGATATCCTTTTCGCACCGCATCCAAATAGGGTTGATAATCGTCCTTGCCCGTCACTTCGCCGAAGGTGATGCATTCATTGTCCATGCCGCGCTCAAGCGAGATTGCGGACGCTTGCGCCTGGCTTGCGCGGAAACGATGGCCTTCGAAAATGTCATGTACGGCGCTGCAATCGGACACGACATAGCCGCCGAATTTCCATGCGCCGCGCAAGCTGTGCTGGAGCAGGAATTGATTGGCACAGGCCGGTTCGCCGTTGACCGCATTATAGGCGCACATGACCGAGCCCGCGCGGCCTTCCGTCACTGCGGCGCGGAAGGCCGGCAGATACGTGTCCTCCATGTCATGCTTGCTGACGTCGACGTCGGCGAAGTGCCGGGTCGGTTCCGGACCGCTGTGCACCGCGAAATGCTTCGGTGTGGAAATGGCGCGATAGTAGCGCGGATCAGTTCCCTGCAGTCCAGTCACATAGGCGACGGCCATCCGGCCGGTGAGGAACGGGTCCTCGCCATAAGTCTCCTGGCCGCGGCCCCACCGCGGATCGCGGAAGATGTTGATGTTCGGCGCCCAGAAATCGAGACCCTCGAAGGTGGTCGAGTGCCCCTTCTTCATTGCCTGATCATGCTTGATACGCCCCTCGGCGCCGATGACTTCCGCCATCTGGTGAATGGCCGCGGGGTCGAACGTGGCGGCGAGGCCGACGGGCTCTGGAAATACGGTCGTTCCCTTGGCGAGCACCCCGTGAAGCGCCTCACTCCACCAGTCGTAGGCCGGGACTCCAAGACGAGGGATGGCGCGTGCGTGATTGACCAGCTGAGACGCCTTTTCCTCAAGCGTCATGCGGTGCACGAGGTCGGCGGCGCGGACCTCCGGCGCGAGGGAAGGGTTCAGATATGAGGGCTTGCTCGCCTCGCGCGCATCTGCGCCGCTTGCAGCAACAATGATGCTTGCCGCCGCGGCAAGCCATTTGGCGACCCGCTTCTTCATCTCCTTCATTTTCCCCTCATGAAAATTGGCCGCTAACTCAGATGGATCTTCAGTGCGGCCGCATAGTCGGCCGAAGGTCGGTGGTCGGGGAGCGCCACGCGCAATGCCGAAGAGGTCTGGGTCCACTTCGGGCGCTGGTGCGTACCGAGAAGCTCGACATGCTCGACCCGGCCCGGTCTTGTCGAAGCCGCGGTCCCCAATGAGCGAAGCTTCATCTCCGCCTCGGGCCAGCCGAGTGCGATCGCATAGACGATCGTGCCCGCTTTGTTGCGCGTGTAGCGGATGTCGTTCGCGGTCACGTTTCTGATGCTGTTGCCCTGGAACGAGCCTTCCTTGATGCTGACTGGACCTTCACCGTAGACCTTCCATGGGCGAGTGGCGTAGATCGCCTCTCCGTTGGTCCTCATCCAGGCGCCGATCGCCTCCAATATCCGTTGAGCCTTGCTGTCGAGGGTGCCGTCGGGTCTTCCGGGGATGTTGAGAATGAAGGTGCCGTTCTTGCTGACGGTGTCGGCGAGCCAGTGGATCGCATCGCGCGGATGCATGTAGCCGCCATATTCGCCCGGCTGCTCGAACAGCTTGCGCTGATAATGCCATTCGCCGATGCAGGTCTCCGACTGCCACGGATCGGCGAGGATTGCGCTGCTGAGTCCCCGCTCGATGTCAGCCACCAGCGCCTTGCGCAATTCCGGCGGAATGTCCTTGCCGTTCAGCACGCAATCCGCCTTGCCGTGCCGGGCGAGGCGGCGGTTGTAGAAATAGGCCGCGATCGACATTCCGCCCCATCCGAGCGGCAGCCGCGAATTGTCGAAATAAAGCAGGTCCGGATCGTGCTGGTCGATCAGGTCGCGCGTACGGTCGTAGAAATTCTTCACATAGGATGCGTCCGGGAGCGCGTCCGCCGGATGCTTGGGTGCATAAAGACGTTGCGGGTCGAGCCCGTCCCACCACTGGCCTTTGCCCTCGGCCAAGGTGAGCCGCCCGTCGTACGGCACTCCGGCTTCGGGCCCGGTCCGGTCGGCGCCATGTGCCGGCTCGAACCACCACCAGTTGCGCGCTGCATGGAGCGTTACTCCGAAGCGCAGGCCTTGCGCGCGCGCCGCTTTTGCCCAGGTGCCGATGACGTCGCGGTGCGGGCCGACGCTTGGCGCATTCCACGGATGGTGCTTCGAATCCCACGTATCGAAGCCGTCGTGATGGTTCGCCAGCGCAAGGAACAGCCGCGCGCCTGCGCGGCTGTACACATCCATCAGCTGCTCGGGCTCCCAATTGAGCAAGGTCCACTGGGCGCAAAGGTCCTTGTAGCCGAACCTCGACGAATGGCCGTAATGCTCCAGGTGGTAGCGATACTGCGGCTGATCATCGAGGTAGATATTCCGCGCGTACCAGTCGCCGTCCTCCGCCACGCACTGCGGGCTCCAGTGGTTCCAGATCCCGAACTTCGCGTCACGGTACCATTCCGGGCATTCATATTGCCCGAGCGATTCCCAGCTGGCCTGGTAGGGGCCTTCGCCGGCAAGCCCGGTAACCGGCGCCTGCATCGGTACGCCATCCCACGACGGCATTGGCAAGGCCGGCGAACCCCAGCTCGTCGACTCCCACTTGGTCTCATCCAGCCTGACTGGGACAATGTCGTTGCCGCGAAGCGCATAGAAGAGCCGCTCGGACTCCGGCGTCGCGCAGAACTCCGCATAAGAGCGATCGAGGCGATTGAAATTCGCGGGTGCGGTCAATGCCCGGGCTGCCCCGGTCCTGAACGGCAATGCCGCCGCTACCGCTCCTCCAGCGAGCAGCTTGCAGAAGCTCCGCCGCCTCATCTCTCCCCCTCCCGACCTCACGCCCGCAACGGGAGCCGCGTTCACACCGGCTGCAGGCCGTGCTCGACCACTTTCTGCAGGAGCTCGCGGTGACGCGGGAGTGCGGTGCGCAGACGCTCGGTCTGGACGGCATTGTCGCGGATCGCGCGCTCCGCAATTCGGGCGTCGCCCGCCAGTGCGTCGGGCTCGACTTGTGTACGGAAGCCCATGCCGTAAAGCACATATTGGTAACTAGCCGCCGGAAACACCTCCTCGACCCGGTCGAATTCGTCATGGAACCAGGGCGACTGATAGCGCCACAGTTCGATGAGGTCCTTCAGGCGGTCGGGCATGGTCGCCGGATCGACGTTGTCGCGCCAGAAAGCGGTATCCCGCCGCTTGGTGACGGCATAATGCAGCTTCAGGAAATCGATGATCCGGCCCCAGCGATATTCGGTGGTTGCGTTGAAGCGCGAGGCGATCACATCCATCACCTCGCGGCACGCCGGCATCTGTTCGGCGATGATCTTCGCCGAAAGCTCGACCAGGACGATTGCCGAAGCTTCGAGTGGCTCAAGGAAGCCCGCTGCTAGCCCAACCGCGACGCAATTGCCCTTCCAGAAGATCTCTCGGTGGCCCGCACGAATGGGGATCTTGCGAACGGGCAGGTCCTTGCCGGCATCGCCGATATAGGCGCGAAGCTCGCGTTCCGCCTCGTCGTCGGAGATGTGCCGGCTCGAATAGACATGGCCGATTCCGCGGCGGCTCGGCAATCCGATGTCCCAGATCCAGCCCGCGGATTGGGCGGTTGAAATGGTGTGCGTTGGAACCGGTGACGACGGGCTGTCATATGGAAGCTGAACTGCCATTGCAGTGTCGCAGAAGAGGATGTCGCTGCAATCCTTGAAAGCGACGCCGAGCTCTTTGCCGATCAGGAGCGCACGGAAGCCGCTGCAGTCGACGAACAGGTCGCCTTCGATCTCGCCCGCCTGTTCGGTGATGATGCTGCGTATGTCGCCGGTTTCGGTGAAGGTTGCGTGCTGGACGTCGGCAAGCACGTGCCTCACCCCGAGCTTCTCGCAGCAGTGGCGCTGAAGGAACGGCGCGAACTTCCCGGCGTCGAGGTGGTAGGCGTAGTTGACGATGGCCTGGAATTCCGCCGTCGTGACCGTTTTGGGGCCAAGACCCGCGTCGCAGATCCGACCCTGTGGGCATACGGTGTCGCAAAAGCTGGCGCCGTTTCCGCGCGCCAGCCAGTGAGGCACGAGATTAAGCTCGGAGAAATTCTGCGGCAGCACCAGCGGGTGATAATAAGCGTCGTCCGGCGCACCGGTGGCCCAGCCGGCAAAGCGCGCGCCCTGCTTGAAGGCCGCGTCGCATTCGCGGAAGAAATCCGTTTCCGATACGCCGATGCGCGACAGGGTCGAACGGAGCGTCGGCCAGGTGCCTTCGCCCACGCCGATGATCGGAGTGTTGGGCGATTCAACCAGCGTAACGCTGAAGCCGCTTGGCATCCGGCTTT
>DASVYN010000179.1:0-2039 GCA_036392155.1 Sphingomicrobium sp. | reverse complement strand
CGGTCCCGAGACGCTGGATCGACTGGTATGCGAGCGGAATCTGGCGGGCGATGGGCTGCCCCTCGGGCATCATCGATCGAGCCTGCGCTGCACGACTCGGCCGGGCAATCGCCGACCATGAGGTCGAACCGCAGGTCGGCTATCACGAGCGCAACGCGAAGCAGATCGAATTGCTCGACCATCGGCTGGAGCAGACCGGCTTCGTGTTGTTCGCAGCGACATTGGTCGTGTCCGTCTTGACGCTGATCGGCCTCGCCTTCGGTTCCGATTTCGTCAACCGATATGGCAATTGGTTCACGCTGGTGTCAGCCGGCTTTCCAGCGCTCGGCACTGCAGTGTTCGGAATTCGCTTCCAGGGCGACTTCGGCGGCGATGCGGTCCGCTCGATGGCCACCGCCGACACCCTTCGGCAGATCGACCATGAGCTGCGCAAGGACGTCAGTCTTTCCCGGGCAGCGGATCTTGCCGAGCAAGCGGCGCGAATCATGCTGTCCGACCTCGACGAGTGGCGGCTCGTCAACCAGCAGCGCGACCTCTCGGTCGGCTAGAGGTCGTCCTTATCGCCCCAGCGCCAGCGCCAGCCGCCACGGGTCGTGCGGGCGCAGATCAGGCAAAACAGGAACGTGATCGGCACCACAATCGCGACGAGAACGAGCGGTTTGTGCTTCAGCATGAAGCTCGTGCCGACCACGATCGCGACGAAGAGAATCGTCACTGCCCAGCCCTGCCAGCGAATCGGCGGGCCCGATCCATAGCCGTAGCGTTTGGGCGCAAACCATATGGGACCCTCGTCGCTCATTGTTCCTCCTTCCTGGTCGGCCGTCCGCGCTTGCGCGGTACCGGTGCCTTGAGCCTGATGCCGCGCGCTGCGAGCGCCTCGCGAAGCAGGCATTCGACCTCGGCGTTGACGCTGCGCAAATCGGCGGCCGCGCAGCGCTCGACTGCCGCCCAGAGCGCTGGATCGACGCGAAGCGGATATGCCTTGCGCTCGCCGTCCGGCACTGCTCGGGCCTATTGGTACAGCGTGCCGGTGTTGACGACGGGCTGGGTGTCGCGTTCGCCGCACAGCACGACCATGAGGTTGGAAACCATCGCCGCGCGTCGTTCGTCATCGAGTTCGACCACTTTCTTTTCGGATAGCGAGGCGAGCGCCATCTCGACCATGCCGACGGCCCCTTCGACGAGCGTCTTGCGAGCCGCGACCACCGCTTGCGCCTGCTGCCGACGGAGCATCGCACCGGCGATCTCGGTAGCATAAGCGAGATAAGTGAAGCCGCATTCGTCGATGGTGATTCCGGCGACTGCAAGCCGCGCGATCAATTCGGTTTTGAGCGCAGCTCCGACCTCGTCATGGTTGCCGCGCAAACTGATCTCCTGATGCTCGAAATCGTCATAAGGGTAGCGCGAACCGATAGTCCGGATCGCTGCTTCGACCTGGACACGCACGAACTGCCTATAATCGTCGACGTCGAACAGCGACTGCGCGGTGTCGACCACCCGCCACATGATCTGCGCGGCCATCTCGATCGGATTGCCCCGCAGGTCGTTGACCTTGATCTTCTCGGAAATGAAGTTGTTGGCGCGGACGGAAACCTTCTTCTTGCCCATCCATGGCCAGGTCCATCTGAGACCGGTCGCGCGGTCGGTACCGCGATATTCTCCAAAAAGGGTGATCGCTGCCGCCTGATTGGGTTGAAGCATGTAAAAACCCGGCATGACGAGGACGAAGACCAATGTCGCTGCAATCGTGATGATCGATCCCGCCGCTTGGCCGCCGTCGCCGGCCAGTAGCCGGATGCCGTACAGGTCTCCGAGAATCGCGAGCAGGAGCAGAAGCAGCATCAGAAAGCCGTTGTAAGTGGATGCCGATCGCTCGCTCGTCGCAGTCAGCGCGATGATTTTGTCGTTCGCCACTTTTACCTCCAAAATATGATATCATAATAATATAATATCGGCACCGCAGTCAACTGGCGCTCTCCGGGAGGCGCGGCTAAGTATTCGGCGCATGACTGAAACTGGCTGGCGGCTGTTGATCCATG
>DASVYN010000178.1:0-4483 GCA_036392155.1 Sphingomicrobium sp. | reverse complement strand
GCTCGACCGATCGGCCAGTCCGGAGATGCAGCATCAATCGTCAGGGGAGCGCGGACATTGACCAATCCGGCCTCCGCGCGCCACCCGGCAATCGATGCCAGGGCGTCGGGATGACGGTCGCTCGGCTGCCACTCGAGTTGCGGAAAACGTTCGGCGAAATAGATGGCGTGCTCGCCGGAACCGCTGCCGATTTCGAGTATGAGGCCGGTTGACGGCAGCCAGTCGGCAAGAACGTCGGCAATGGGTTCGCGGTTGCGAAGTGCCGCCGGAGCGGAGCGGCGACTGCCGGAAGCTTCGGCCTCGTAGAAGCGGCGCTCGTCGATCACAAGTTTTCGAGCAGGCGGCGGGCGCGCAGGTAGATCTCGAGCCGGGTTGCGGACAATAATCCCAGGGCGAAACCCAGGAAGGCGTCGGTCAACAGCACCGCGCTACTGCTGGGATGTTCCGCGGCGGTTTCACCGAAAATCGCTCGAGCTCCGAGCTTGAGAATGATGATTGCGACAAGCAGCAGCATCGCCACCGGTGAGGCCTTCTGGCGCAACTCACCAGTTTTGCAATTGCGCTCAATCCGGATCAGCTTGCCGCGGTGCCAGCCGAGTGCAGCGCCGACTGCCAGACCCGCCAGCATCAGCCCCCAACCGAGCGGGGGCGGCGTGAGCGTCATCAGCATCGAGCTGGCGACCAGCACGTAGATTGCGGGAATCACCCACAATGTGTCGAGCTTGAGCGGCCGTTCGCGGCCCATCGAGCGCAGCCGCAGGGCCAGCACCACCGCAATCACCGCGAACGGCAGAAGCGTCGCGATCCAATTCGTTCCCTGATGCTGCACCCGGCCTCCTTATTCCGCCGCTTCCGCGGGTTGCGGGTCACTGTACGTCAGCACCGGCTTCCTCGCCGCCAGCGTTTCGTCAAGGCGTCGTCGCGGCGCATGGACCGGCGCCGCCTTAAGGCTCTGGTCACCCGCCTTCGCCCGCTCCGCGACCGAACGGATCGCAGCGATGAACTGGTCCAGGCTCGCCTTCGACTCAGTCTCTGTCGGCTCGATCAGCATTGCGCCGTGCACCACCAACGGGAAGTACATGGTCATCGGGTGAAAGCCCTCATCGATCAGAGCCTTGGCGACGTCGATCGTGGACAGACCCTCAGCGAAGCCTTTGTCGGAGAAGATCGCTTCGTGCATGCACGGCCCGCATTGCGCAAACGGAGCGTCGAGCACGTCTTCCAGACTTCGCAGGATGTAATTGGCGTTGAGCACTGAATCTTCGGCGACCTGCTTCAGCCCGTCGGCACCGTGGCTGAGGATATAAGCCAGCGCCCGGGTGAACATGCCCATCTGGCCATGGAATGCGACCATCCGCCCAAAAGCATCGGGATGTTCGTCGCCCGCATTTTCCTCCTCGACGATCTTGAAGCTGCCGTCGGGCGACTTCGCGACGAACGGCAATGGCCCGTAAGGGGCAAGCGCTTCGGACAATACGACGGGGCCGGAACCGGGTCCGCCGCCGCCGTGGGGGGTCGAAAAGGTCTTGTGCAGATTGATGTGCATCGCGTCGATGCCGAGGTCGCCGGGACGCACCTTGCCGACGATCGCATTGAAGTTGGCGCCATCGCAATAAACGAAGGCTCCAACCTTATGCACCGCTTGAGAAATCGCGATCATGTCCGATTCGAACAGCCCGCAGGTGTTGGGATTGGTGATCATCACTGCGGCGACATCCGGGCCAAGCCGCGCCTTCAGCGCCTCGAGGTCCACGCGCCCCGCGACATTGGCAGGAATGCTCTCGACCCGATAACCGGCAAAGGCAGCAGTCGCCGGATTGGTGCCGTGCGCGCTCTCGGGAACCAGCACGACCTGGCGCATGTCGCCCCGCGCCTCGAGCGCTGCGCGGATGCAGAGCAGCCCGCACAGCTCACCATGCGCACCTGCTTTCGGGCTCATTGCCACGCCGTACATGCCGGTGAGATTGAGAAGCCATAAAGCGAGCTGGTTGATCGCCTCGAGCGCTCCCTGCACGGTTTCCTGCGGCTGCAGCGGGTGGACGTCCGCAAATCCAGGCAGCCGCGCGACCTTCTCGTTGAGCCGCGGATTATGCTTCATCGTGCACGAGCCGAGCGGAAAGAGACCAAGATCAATCGCATAATTCTGCCGCGAGAGTCGCGTGTAGTGACGCACGGCTTCGGGTTCGCTCAAACCCGCAAGGCCAATGGAGCGTGAACGTTCCAGGCCGCCCAGACGCGCGGCGCGATCGGGCAATTCTGCAAAATCGACCCCGGTCTGATTGACCGATCCGATCTCGAAGATCAGCGGCTCTTCCAGCATCAGCGCCCGGTTGCCGGTGACGGTCTGCATCTCGCCCTGCTCATTGGCGGGAGCGGACGGGCGCCAGCCTGAAGGATTGACGGTCATGCGCACAGCTCCTTCAGCGCTGTCTCAAGGGCGGCAATGTCCTCGTCGCTTGCAGTCTCGGTCACTGCGACGACCAGTCCGTTCTGCAACTTTTCGGCGCCCGGATAGAGGCGCCCAAGCGATACTCCGCCGAGCACGCCCCGCTCGACCATCGCATGAACCGCCGGCCGTGCCTCCACCGGCAGTCTCAATGTGAATTCGTTGAAGAAGCTGTCGTTGACGAGGCGAACGCCGGGAATCGTGGCCAGTCGGTCCGCTGCTTCGCAGGCGCGCGCGTGATTCAATGACGCAAGCTGCCTCAGGCCCTTCTCGCCGAGCAAGGTCAGATGCGCGGTGAATGCCAGAGCGCACAGTACCGAGCTGGTGCAGATGTTCGACGTCGCCTTTTCGCGGCGGATGTGCTGTTCGCGCGTCGAAAGCGTGAGGACGAAGCCGCGCTTGCCCTCGGCGTCCACCGTCTCGCCGGCTAGCCGCCCGGGCATTTGTCGAACATGCTTCTCGCGGCAGGCAAAGAGGCCGACGTACGGACCGCCGAACTGGAGACCGACGCCCAGGCTCTGCCCCTCGCCCACGACGATGTCCGCGCCCATTTCACCCGGCGAGCGGATCAGCCCGAGCGCGACTGGTTCGGTGACCACTGCGATCAGCAGGGCGCCCGCTGCATGCGCGGCTTCGGCAATCGGCGTGAGGTCGGTGATCCGACCGAGAACATCCGGATATTGGACGACGACCGCGCTGGTCTGATCATCGATGCTGGCAATCAGCCGCTCAGCATCGGTTGTCGCGGCCAGATCCGGCAATCCGATGTCGAGCCTGTCCTCGGTAAATTTCGCCATGGTTTTGGCGACGCTGACGTAATGCGGGTGGATGCCGGACGAGAGGAGAGTCTTGTTGCGCCGCGTGATTCGGTGCCCCATCACGATCGCTTCCCACATCGCCGTCGAACCGTCGTACATCGAGGCATTCGCAACCTCGCAGCCGAACAGCCGCGCGACCTGCGTCTGGAACTCGAACATCATTTGCAGCGTGCCCTGGGCGATTTCCGGCTGATAGGGCGTGTAGCTGGTCAGGAATTCGCCGCGCTGGATGACATGGTCCACGCTGGCCGGAATGTGGTGACGGTAGGCGCCGCAGCCGAGAAAGAAGGGCACGTCGCCTGCGACCATGTTCTTGCGCGACAAGGCGGTCATGTGTCGCTCGACCGCCATTTCGGAAGCATGCAGCGGCAGACCATCGATCGGGCCTTTGAGCCGCAGCTCTTGGGGGACGTCGCGGAATAGATCCTCGATCGAGGGAGCGCCGATTACCCTCAGCATGTCGCTGCGATCGGCATCGCTCAATGGTAAGTAGCGCATCAGTCGGGCTTCCTCATGATGAAGCGAAGGCGGACATAATCGGCGGTATCGGAGCCGAACCGGTCGGCAACATGCGCGGCCAAGTCGGCTCGTTCGCCCTCGGGTACGCCGGCACGATCGAGCCAGCCCTTGCGAAAGGTGGTCACCCAGGCAGCAATGCCATGAGGCAGCGGCGTTGGCCGCTCGATGAGGCGCGCGTCAATCTCGCCGAAACCCGCAGCCTCGTACACGGCTGCGAATTCCTCCGGCGCCGGATACCAATTGTGCGCCTCGACCGGCGGTGCATAGCCGCGCAGGATCATCTCTTCGTCGACGACCTGCTGCAGCCGCGCGATATTGCCCTCACCGCCCATTTCGCCGGCAAAGCGTCCGCCTGGCTTGAGCGCTCGGAAGATCGCGCGCGCCGCCTGCTCCTTCTGCAGAACCCAATGCAGCGCGGCGTTGGAGAAAGCAGCATCGAACTCGGCGAAGAACTGCATGTCTTCGGCCGCGAGCAGCAGCGCATCGACGCCTTTGGCTCGAGCAGCGGCGATCATCTCCGGCGAAGCATCGAGACCGAGCACGGTCGCGCCGCGCTCCATGATTTTCATGGTGAGCGCCCCCTCGCCGCAACCGACGTCGAGAATCCGCTCTCCGCCTTGCGGGTCGAGCAAGTCGAGCGCGGCCTGGCCGAGCTCCGAAACGAAGCTGCCGACGCGAGCATAGTCACCGGCATCCCACT
>DASVYN010000177.1:0-4926 GCA_036392155.1 Sphingomicrobium sp. | reverse complement strand
AGCAATGCCGAGACGCGGCCGGCGAGTTGGCGGTCGGGAGTCATCAGTGCTGCTGTCTTGCCCGACGTCTCCAGCACCTCGCGGAGCGCAAGCGCGATGGCCTGTGCTTCCGCGGCCGGATCCGAGAGTTCTGCCAGGCGGATGCCGCCAAGGCGGCGCTCGGCCGGTTTCAGGGTCTCCCATTTGTGCGAAAAGTCCGGAGCCGCCATCGCGTTGGCAACGGCTCGCGCTCGTGCTGGTGACGAGGCTGCACCGCCCGACCAGCGCCAGAGCTGGACCTCGTCGCGCGCGACTGCGAGCCGATCGAGCAGCAGCTTGAGATGAAATTGCGGATGGGTAGCTTCGGCCCGCTTATTCTCGTCGGGTCCCAGAGCATCCCACTCCTCTTTTGGAAATGTGCCCGAAAGCCACAAACCGGGGAGTACGACCATGCCCTCGGGCATCCTCGAAACCCGTTTGACCAGCTCCGCCACGGCAGGCGCTGCGGTGGTGATTCCGGCTGCAACCGTGAAACCGGCCGGGGGGTCGTCCTTCCAGGCCTCTGCCAGTCGAGCGAGCAAGCGGTTGCGCCGCTCCGCAAGATCGATCGCGCCACGCTCGGCGAGAAGGTGCGGCCAGCTCTCGTAGATCAGCTGCAGCTTCTGAAGAGATTTTTCCCAGTGACTTGCGAGATCGCTGTCCCCGGCAGTCGCTTCCTTGAGCCGGTTAGGGTCAATCTGTTCGACCAGCAGCGCGTCCAGCGTCCGCGCGAGTTCCGCTGCCAGCCGCAGGCTCTCGGCCGAACCTTCTCCACGAACGAGAGACGCCAGTTTCAACAGCCGCTCGATCGGATCGACCGCCGGCGGGATCGGCACATGATCATCAATCCGGTCGAGCGCGCCGCCGACGCGCTCTTCCAGTTCCGGATCGCCGACCGGAATCATTCGAGGCAGAAGCAGGCCGCTTCCGCTTGCGCGAACAAACGCTTCCGTTACCGCCCGAACCGCGCGATTGTTGGGAAGCAGGATTCGGCCATTTGCGAGATCGAGCGGCTGCTTCCCGAAGCGAGCGATCAGGCCCGCGGCGAGCGCGTCGGCGAACGAACGATGCGAAGGGATGGTGTAAACCGCGACCCGCTGCGGGTCACACATTCTCGAGCGCCGCTTCGGTCATCGCAATTGACTGAGGTGTACCGACATCAAACCAAAGGCCCTGGTGGACTGCACCGAATGCACGACCTTCCTCGATTGCGCGGTCCCATAGCAAGTTGGTCGAGAAAGGCCCTTCGGGCGCTGCGCGCAATAGGCGCTTCGAGACGATCTGGATTCCGGTGAAGACGAACGGTGCGACGTGGCTTCGCTCGCGGCGGCGAATGCGCCCGGCGCGGTCCATGTGGAAGTCGCCCATGCCCTTGTTGTTCAGCGCGCGCGCCTGTGGAACGAGGAGCAGCAGCGCGTCCATTTTCGTATCGTCCCATTGCGACGCCAAGAGCTTGATGGTGTCGGCAGGGCCGTCGATCCAGAGATTGTCGCTGTTGAGCGCGAGGAACGGGTCGCAATCGATCAGCGGAAGCGCTTTGATCAACCCGCCGCCCGTTTCCATGAGCCGGTCGCGCTCGTCGGAAATGACGACTTCCAGCCCATGCTCGCGGCTCGCAAGATGCGCCTCGAGCGCGTCGGCGAGATAATGTACATTGACCACGACCTTGCGGACGCCGGCGGCCCGCAGCTTTTCGAGCACATGGTCGAGCAGGGCCTTGCCGCTCACTTCGATCAGCGGCTTGGGTCGAGTTGCAGTCAACGGCCGCATTCGTTTGCCCAGACCTGCGGCCATGATCATCGCAGTCGGGGGCACCTCGGCCGGAACTTCGGCGCGGAGCCGCAATGCCTTCTTCGCCTGGCTCACGCGGCCCGCATCCACGGCTTGCGGCGAAGCTCTGGCGCGATGTTCAAATCGAACCAATTGCGCACGGGCTTGAGATGTGGCTGCGCAAGATCACGTTCGAGCAGGCCCCACATGCGCGGCTGAAAACGGCGATAACCAGGCTTGTGGTCGCGCTTCCACAGCCGCGTGAAGACTCCCAGAATGCGGGTGTTGCGCTGCGCCGCAAGCGTCCAATAGGCGCGCTCGAAATCGTCCCGATGACCAGTCGCCGCGGCATAGCGATCGATCATCGCACGCTCAATCGCCGGTGCTACGTCGCGGCGCGCATCCTCAAGCACCGAGGCAAGGTCGTAGGCCGGATGTCCCGTCAAAGCATCCTGGAAGTCGAGCAGCCCGAAATGGGCGATTCCATCGCGTCCTTCGACCAGCATGATGTTCTCGGCATGATAATCGCGCAGCACCGTTACCGGACCCAGACCGTCATTCGCCACCGGCTCAAGCACCTGCCGCCACGCCTGATGATAAGCATCGACATCGACCTTCGCTCCCACTGCAGGACAATACCAGTCGGTGAAGAGCGTCAGCTCCTCGAGCCACTGATCTAGTCCATGCGGTTTGAGCCCTGCCATCGGCGGATGCGAGTGCAGATGGACAAGCACGTCGGTCGCGAGCTCGTACAGATCGCGCTCCCGCTTCGGATCCTCGTCCAACGTCTCGCGAAGGCGAACGCTGCCAAAGTCTCCCAGCAAGAGCAGCCCGCTATCGAGGTCCTTGGCAAGAATTTCCGGCGCGCTGAGGCCCCTGCCGATCAGCCATTCGGCAACGGCGATGAACGGTTGCGGATCCTCGTGCGGCGGTGGGGCGTCCATCAGCACTGCGCTGCGATTGCCGTGGACGATGCGAAAGTAGCGACGGAACGAAGCGTCGCCGGCAAGTGGCAGAATGTCCGCGCCGCCCCAGCCGCAGGAGGCAAGGAAATCAGGCGCATGCGCCGGCGGTTGCATTGAGGGTGGAGTTAGCGGGGAGGCCATCGCCCTTCCCATGACGGGGGCACCTTGGCTGTCAAGATTCTCTCGTCATCCTGGGCGAAATCAAGCGACAGTTCGAGCGGGCTCGGCCACATCCCACCGGCTGCGCGCTCTGGCCATTCGACCAGCAGTACAGCATCGGCCGCTGCATCAAGCCCGAGCTCCTCGACCTCCGACGCATGTTCAATCCGGTACAGATCGACATGCCAGACCGGCGGATTTAGATCTTCATAAGGCTGGACGATCGCGAAGCTCGGGCTGGGCACCTCTCCCTCATGGCCGAGCGCCTCGAGAAAGCCCCGGGCGAGCGCTGTCTTGCCCACGCCGAGCGGCCCCGAAAGGGTGATCACGTCACCCGCCCGTGCCAGGCGCGAAAGCGCAGCGCCGACTGCAGCCGTTTCCTCCTCGCCCTTCAGGATCATCGGGTTCCGCGCGGAATCGTCAGAATTACGACTGTGCCTTCGCGCTTCTTCGATTCGAGCTCCACGGTTCCGCCATGGGCCTCGATGAACTGTCGTGTCAGCGGCAAGCCAAGACCGAGCGCCGCTTCACCGCGCACGCCGGCCTCCGCAACTCGGTCGAACCGGTTGAATACGCGGGGCAGGTCCTCCTCCCCGATCCCCGAACCATTGTCGCGGATGCGAATGACAGCCTGCTTCTTGTCGCCGTCGGCAGTGAGGGAAATCCGGCCCTTGCGATCGGTATAGGCGATCGCGTTCTGCAGCACGTGCTCGATCGATTCGCGAAGCCGCCGGGCATCGCCGAAAACGTGGCCGGCCGATGGAGAAATCTCAACATCGAGCTTCTGCCCCTTTTCGGCGGCCCTCGGCTTTGCGGTCTCCACCGCCGCCCGGCAGAGGCCGGCGATGTCCACCCGTTCTTTTTCCAATGCGACACCGCGCGTGTCGCCTGTCGTCAGGTCGAGCACGTCGTTGATCAGTTTCGAGAGCCGTTCGACCGATTCCAGGATTGCGCTGACATAATCACGAGCCTTCGGCGTCAGTTCGCCCGCATAGCCGCCACCCAGAAGCTCGGCGAAGCCGCCTATCGAGGTCAGCGGAGTTCTCAACTCATAGCTCATATTGGCAACGAAATCGGTCTTTACACGGTCGGCCTCCTCGAGCGCGGTCGCGCGCTCGCGCAATGCTGCCTCGATCCGTGTGGAGTCGGTCACGTCGACCATTGTGAAGAGCGCATTGCCGTCCGGCAGCGGCACTGCGGCGAACTGAAAATGCCGCCCATCGGTCATCGAGATCCGCCCGCTCGCCGATTGCCGTTCGTTCGTGGTCTGGCGGACCATTTCGCGAATTTGTGCAGCAGCCGTGGGATTGACCAGCTTGCGGGCCATCGCCGGCACAAGCTCATCGACCCGGGGATGAGTGGCGAGCCATTCCTCGTCGAGCTCCCAGTCCTCGAGGAAACGGCGGTTCCACAAATAGAGGCGACCGTCGCTCGCAAAGACGCTGATCGCTTCATAGAGATTGTCGAATGTCGCGGCCCGAACGCGAAGCAGCGTATCGCGCGCCGAGGCCAGGCGAAGCTGCTCCGTTCGATCCTCGAGGAACAAGCGTAGACCGCCATCGGGGAGCGGCTGGGCGACAACCCGGATGTGATCGCCGTTGGCCAGCATCCATTCTTCCTCGATGACCTCGTCCGCGCTCGTGAACCAGGCCCGCCGCTCCTCCTTCCACGCTGGGAAGTCGCGGGTCTCGGGCAAGCGCTGTTCGTCGCGCATCCGCTCGATTACCCGATCGAATTCCGGGCCTTCCGAAAGCCAGTCGGCGTCCAGCTGGGTCATCACCGCGAACGGCCGGTTGAAGAAGCTCAGCAGCCGGTCGGCGTCGAATTGGGCGGTGCCCGCCGTCATTCGGTCGGCGAGCTCCTTCTGGGAATCGATGTGCCGCGCAAGATCCGTTCGAGCATCCTCGAGGTCCTGTACGTCAACCGCGAAACCCGCGACCGCGCCGGTGGAGAGCGGAACATTGACGACCCGCAGCATGCGCCGCTCGCCGTGGATAATCGCGGGCTGCATCTT
>DASVYN010000176.1:0-2185 GCA_036392155.1 Sphingomicrobium sp. | reverse complement strand
TGAGACTCGCGCGGAGCCTGTCGATCGATGTGATTGCCGAAGGGGTGGAAACGCCGGCGCAGGTCGATCTGCTGCGCGCGATGGGCTGCCATATGGCGCAGGGCCATTTCTACTCGGCCGCGCTCGAAGCCGATGCCGCAGCGGCGCTTGTCCCTCGCGACAGGGCAGCGGCGGCTTAACCTCCCGCACGTCAAGCTGAACTTGTTTCGGCGTCCATTTTCCAGATAGGCACGCCTGTCTCCAGAAATGGACCGCTGCAACGAAGTGGCCACAGGTCAGCTCAGGTGACGGGAGTGAATAACGTGCCCGACTATCAAACCATTCTGTTCGAACCCGGCACAATCGCCCGAGTGACGTTCAACCGGCCGGACCGGCTGAACAGCTTCACGGCGCACATGCACGAGGAATTGCGCGACGCGCTCGCGAGGCTCGGCGATGCGCGGGTCTTGATCGTGACTGGTGCCGGACGCGGCTTTTGCGCCGGTCAGGATCTTGGCGATCGCGCGGCAGGACCGGGCGAGATGGTCGATCTGGGTACCACGGTCGAGACCAGCTGGAACCCGCTGATCCGCACCCTGACATCGCTGCCGCAGCCGGTAATCGCGCGCGTCAACGGCGTTGCCGCCGGCGCTGGCGCCAACATCGCGCTCGCCTGCGACATCATTGTCGCGGCCAAATCTGCCAAATTCATCCAGAGCTTCTGCGCCATCGGTTTGATCCCGGACAGCGGTGGAACCTGGGCATTGCCGAGGCTGGTCGGACAAGCACGAGCGCTGGGGCTCGCGCTCACCGGTGAACCCCTGTCAGCTGAAAATGCGGAGGAATGGGGCCTCATCTGGAAAGCGGTCGAAGAGGAGCGGCTGGACGACGAAGTGGATGCGATCGCCGCCAGGCTCGCAAGCCTGCCTCCACTCGGTCTCGCCGAAACCAAGAGGATGATCCGCGCATCCTGGGCACACACGCTCGACCAGGAATTGAATCACCAGCGCGACGCGATGCGCCATCTCGGCTTCACCGAGGATTATCGGGAAGGAGTCGCCGCTTTCCTCGAAAAGCGCCAGCCCCATTTCAAGGGCCGATGAGACGGCTTAGCGACGACCGGGAATATCGGCTGCTGCCGCCATGCGCCGATGGACGGCCAATGCCGCTCATGATCGAACGAGCGCAGCACGCAACCCTCTTTCACTTTGGTTCGTTACGAGAGGCAAATAACCAAAGAAGGAGGCAAGCCATGCTTGGCACCATCCTCGTCATCCTCTTGATTCTACTGCTGATCGGAGCGCTTCCGCGCTGGGGCTACAGCAGCAGCTGGGGCTACGGCCCGTCGGGCCTGCTGGGCTTGATCCTGATCGTGATCCTGATCCTCGCGCTGATCGGCCGCATCTAGACGGCGCCGCCGGCTTTTCTGGCAAAATCCCACGCGGCCGACGCCAGCGATGGGACACGTTTGGCCATCTCGGCGGCCGCAACGTGGCTCGCAGTGCCATCGATGACACGCTTCTTGATGCCCTGGATGATGCCTGCAAGTCTGAATAGATTGTACGCGAAATACCAGTCGAGCTTCTCGGCGACAGCCACTCCCGAACGCTCCGAGTAAAGGCAGACGATGTCTTCGAGGGTCGGGATTCCCAGCCCCGCCAAATCGAGGCGGCCGAGGCCCGCGCCGCCGTCCGCAGGCATCATCCACTGCATTGCGAGATAAGAAAAATCGGCAAGCGGGTCGCCGAGCGTCGCAAGCTCCCAGTCGAGCACTGCAGTGAGGGTGCCGTCGCCGTCGAAAACGACATTATCGATGCGATAGTCGCCATGTACGATCGAGATTCGCGACTGCTCCGGAAGCGTCTCCGGAAGGAAGGCGATCAGCCGCTCCATCTCGGGGATATAGTCGGTCTGGGAATCACGATATTGCCGCGTCCATCGTGCGACTTGCCGCTCGAAATAATTCCCCGGCCTGCCGAAATCCTCAAGGTCGGCAGCGACCGGATCGATGGTGTGAAGCTCTGCAAGCGTGTCGACCAGCTGCTCATACATGCGCCGGCGTGTCGCCGGATCGAAGTCGGGCAGCGAGCCGTCCGCATAGGCGCGGCCCCTGGCCAGCTCCATTATGTAGAAGATGGAGCCGATGATCGTTGAATCGTCACAAATCGCGAGCGGTTCCGGCACCGGAAAACCGAGCGGAAACAAT
>DASVYN010000175.1:0-15391 GCA_036392155.1 Sphingomicrobium sp. | reverse complement strand
ATCGAGCCGGCGTACCAGACGCGGTCGCCGACCGCGAAGCCGGTGGCCTGGGCGCCGACGGCCTCGACCACGCCGACGGCGTCCCAGCCGAGCACCTTGACTTCGCCGGCGGCCGGCGCGCTGCCGGCGCGCACCTTGGTGTCGACCGGATTGACCGAGACCGCGTGCACGCGCACCAGCAGGTCACGCGCACCGGGCACCGGCGCGGGCAGTTCCACGTCCTCGAGTGCCTTGGGCGCGTTGATGGGCAGGTTCTTTTGATAACCAACTGCTTTCATGGCACTTTTTCCTTCCTGGGGTTAAGTGATGTCGATGGAAGGCAATATAGATACAATGCCTGTGCTTGATAAGAGGGCTTTCCGATGTTTCACTTTCAAACCAGAATAGAAAATGTGAACGACCTCCAGGTGCTGCTGCACACGGTCAGCGGAGGGTCATTGACTGCCGCTGCTCGAGCACTCGGCATCACGCCAGCGGCGGCCAGCGCAACGCTCAAGCGGCTCGAGACCCAGCTGGGCACGCGGCTCTTCGAACGTTCCACACGTGCAATGCGGCTTACACCGCCAGGTCAAATCCTTCTGGAGTACGCCCAGCGCGCGTTCGAACTGCTTGCAGAGGGGGAATCCCAGCTCGATGCCGAACGCGGCGCACTGGTGGGCACCGTACGTGTCTCGGCACCGTCGGACCTTGCTCGGACCGTGCTAATGCCAATGTTTGATGAGTTCTTGCACCTTCATCCCGGGGTGAAACTGGCGCTCAATGTTGGCGACCGCGTACTCGACGTGCTGCGAGACGAGGTGGACCTGACTATTCGGTACGGTGAGTTGAGCGACTCGCGCCTCGTGGCCCGTCCACTTTCGCTTGCACACCCCGTCCTCAGCGCTTCTCCCGACTATTTGAGACGTCACGGCACGCCACGTACGCCAACGGACTTGGTGGACCACAACTGCATCTTATTCATTCGCGGCGGGCGCACGTTCAGCTCGTGGCGCTTCGGTCAGAACGGTCAATGGACCATGGTGAGGGTCAGCGGCGACCGAGTCTTGGATGACGCCTCGCTGGCGCGCGAATGGGCAGTTTCGGGAGCCGGAAT
Organism: Sphingomicrobium sp.; assembly: GCA_036392155.1. Classification (GTDB taxonomy): domain Bacteria; phylum Pseudomonadota; class Alphaproteobacteria; order Sphingomonadales; family Sphingomonadaceae; genus Sphingomicrobium. The sequence goes on along the minus strand of DASVYN010000175.1, from coordinate 14,298 downwards.
CATCTTCATGACGGAGTTGGAACAACGGCGTGAGCTGCAAAGCGGCAATCTGGTACGGCTACTGACCGAATGGGAGACAGATCCGTATCCGTTGCATGTTCTCTTACCTAGTGGGCGCTTCGTCCCCAATCGCGTTCGCGCGCTCGTGGACTTCATCGCTGGGCGCTTTGCTGTACTCCGGCAATCAAACACGCAGACGCCCGGCAGTCCGAGTCAAAGCGTTTGAGCGGTAAGACTATGCCCTTCGGACCAAACCGGCCACATGGCGACCTGCCATGTTATAGGAATTGTATAAGCGCCGGTCGTGTCCTGCTACTATTCGGTCCACCGCGCGCGTGCAGAGGGGCTCATGGCGGAGCGTTTCCCCGACTCCGATCCGACCTATTGTGCGCGGGCCAAGATACTCCTCCCTTTCCTGCTGTAGCGGCGCACTTTTCGCCTGCGCGACAATCCTCCCCGCGCGAAGTGAATGACACAGATTAACAGCAATTTGTCGTTTCCGGTCGCAGGCTCAGGCGGCGCTGGCCTGCTGTGAGTGAACCGGAAGCTCGAGCACTGTGCGCAGTCCCGGACGATTGTCCTCGAGCCTAAGCTCGCCTTCGTGGAGATGAGCGATCGCCTCGGCAAGCGCGAGACCAAGGCCTGCGCCTTCGTCCGAGCGGCTCGAATCGAGCCGTCCGAATCGGCGCCGCGCCTCCTGTCGCCGATCAGCGGGAATGCCGGGTCCGCGATCGGCAATTTCGACGCGGATCTGACGCTCGCCAGGTTGGACCCGGACCCGGATTTCGCCGCCCTCCGAGCCGTAGCGGATCGCATTTTCCACAAGATTGCTGATCGCCTGCGCGAGCAGCTGTCGATGTCCGAACAGTGGGACTGGACGGGCGGGCCGGTCATATCCGAGCGTCGCACCGCCCTCTTCGGCCAACGGATCATACATTTCCGTAAGCTCGGCGGCGAGCTCGCCGATGTCGAACCAGTGGAATTGCTCGCGGCCGGTGAGTGCCTCGGAGCGGCTGATCTCGAGCACTGCGGTGAGAATTCGCATCAATGCGTCGGCTTGGCGGATAACGCTTCCGAGCAGCTCTTCCTGTTCCTTGGGATCGCTTTCTTCAGCAGCCGCGAACGCCGCCGAGCGGAGCCGGCTGACGGGAGAGCGCAGGTCATGCGCCAGGCTGTCGGTCAACAGACGAAGCTCGTCCATGAGCGCGCTGATCCGGTCGAGCATTGCATTGATCTGGCTACCCAAGCGATCGAATGCGTCACCCGCCCGGGACACCGGGACACGCTGCGAAAGATCGCGTGCGCTAATTCGGTTGGCGACCCTTGCGATGTCGTTGATCCGGCGGCCGACATAATGGGCAGTGGTCAGCCCGGACAGAAGCCCGAGCAGGCCGGCGACGATCAACGCGATGAGGAGCGATCGCTCGAGTGTTTCGCGAATTGCGAGCCCCTCGCCGGCGATCCGGCCGCTGACCAGCCATTGCCCCGTAGGCAATCGCTGGACGACCAGCGCCGCCTGACGCGGAGTGGTCTGGCCGGTGAGGCGGATGAGCGCGCGGCGATATCCTTCGCGAAGAGCGAAAGCCGGAAGTGATTGGAGATTGCCCATGACCTCGCGGCCGTCGGGTCCAAGCAGACCGACCGCGCTCTGCGGGTCGGCGTAATTGATCGTGTCCTGAATCGCATCGTTCAGTGCGGCCTGGCCGCCCGAACGATAGACATCGGCAAGCACCTTGCCCTGTTCGGCGACCTGCCGATGGACGGTGGTAACGGCTTCGTCGTGCGTGCGGTAATAGATGAAGCCGATAACGACGAGGTTCGAAACGAGTGCGAGCAGTCCGGCAAGCAGCGCGATGCGTAGGGTCGTCGGCACGGGAATGCCCATACCGCTCTATGCGGCGAGCATGTAGCCCGCGCCTCTCACGGTATGGAGCAGCGGCTTTTCAAAGCCTTCGTCGAGCTTGCGGCGAAGCCGGCTGACATGGACGTCGATGACATTCGTGCCGGGATCGAAATGATAATCCCACACCTGCTCCAGAAGCATCGTCCGGGTAACGACGCGCCCTTCGTTGCGGGCAAAATATTCGAGCAGCAGATATTCCCGAGGCTTGAGTTCGAGCTTCTTTCCGGCGCGCCTTACGGTGCGCGACAGCGGATCGATCTCCAGATCGCCGACGGTCAGCCGATGCTCGGTGGGATCGACCCGGGATTCGCGGCGCCGCAACAGCGCGTTCACGCGCGCCAGCAGCTCCGCGAAGGAGAAGGGCTTCACCAGATAATCGTCCGACCCGCACTCCAGCCCTTCGATTCGGTCACCGACGGAAGCGAGCGCGGAGAGTATCAGAACCGGCGTATCGATCCGTGCAGCGCGCAATGCCTTCAGCACCGACAGGCCGTCGAGCACCGGTAGCATCCGGTCGAGGATGATCAGATCGAAGCTGCCGTCGGTGGCGCGGAACAGGCCGTCCTGCCCGTTGGTCGCCTGTTCGACGCTGTGCCCCTCCTGATTGAGCCCCTTTGCGAGATATGCCGCAGTCTCGCGATCGTCCTCGATCAAGAGAATTTTGCGGCCCATGCTTGTTCGAAACTCCAACTGGAAGAAGCAGCCGTACGGCGCCGCGCGGGAGTCGGCAAAGCAGCGCCGTACGGCCGCCCTACTTAGCTCTTGGTTGTGCTTGTGGTCGTCTTTTTCTTGGCGACCATCTTATGATGCATTTTCTTGTGGTGCCGCTTTCCGTGGTGGGCGGCGGCCTTATGCTCCTTGGCCTCCTGCTTCACCGACTCACCCTCGGCCTTCGCCTCCTTGGCAACCGCGCTCTTGGGCTTCGCGGCGGCCTTGGTCGCGGTAGTGGTCTTGGTCGTCTTGGTGGTTGTGTTGGTGCTCGTGTTCGACATTTGAGCAAGCGCCGGCGTGGCGACCAGCGCCGTTGCGGCAATGGATGCAAGCAGATATTTCATTGCTTCCTCCTTCTAGTATGCGGCCAGCGAAGCGCCGCATAAATTCGGGCGTTTCTCACCGCCGTGGCGGCAAGGTTAAATGGCGTTCATTGACGTCGCTCAAGAGGGGTTTGCGCTTGTCTTGCCGGGCGCTAGGGATTGTTTCAAAGCATGATCACCCAGAAGACCCGTTACGCATTGCGTTCCTTGCTCTTCCTTGCCGAAGAACAGGCCGGAGCACCGGTCCAGCTCAGCCGAATCGCAGAGACCCAGCGGGTCCCTCCCAAATATCTCGAGCTGATCATGCTCGATCTGAAGAAGGCCGGGCTGGTCAAAAGCGCGCGGGGCCCGAAAGGGGGCTATCGCCTCTCGCGGCCCTCCGACCAGATCTCATTCGGTGAGGTCGTCCGTTCGATGGAAGGCCCGATCGCACTGGTGTCCTGCGCAAGTGTCAATTTCTATGCCCCTTGCGGCGACTGCCACGATGAAGCGACCTGCGCGATTCGCCGCGCCTTCGCCATTTTGCGCGACCAGAGCACTGCAGTGCTCGATTCGATTTCGCTGGCGCAGGGCGCGCGCTGGGAAGAGCGCCTCGGCGGCGACGAATAGCCTTCGATGAAATGACCGCGGGCGCAGCCGTCGGCTGCGCCCGCCTGGAAATCATTTCTTCTTGTTCTTTTTCACTTTCTGGTTCGGCTGAGGCGGCGTCGCGGTTTGGGTCGTGTCATTTGTCGGTTGGGACGATGGCTCGGCGGCGGATGTTGCAGGGTCAGCAGTGGTCGCCGGTGCCGCAGGCGTTGCCGAAGCGCCGGCCGGCGGGTCCGCCGGAGTTGCCTGCTGCGCCGGTGTTGCCGGAGCTGTGCCGCCCGGCGTCACCGCGGGCGGAGCAGCCATCGCAGCACTCGTTCCAAGCGCGATTCCAGCGGCAATGAGAATTGGCCTGCAAGTCATTCACATGTCCTTTCCTTGGGGATGGGATTGGGGGATGGGATTGCCCAAGGCACAAATGCGCAGCGACGAAACTGTGCCCGTTAATCGAGCCGTTCGCGACGAATCGTTGCAGCGCGGGGATCGCCGGCGGAAACTGGGGCGCGATTTGCCGGACCAACCCGACCGGGCGCGCGGGCTTCAGTGAAGTTTGGCAATCTCAGCTCAAATGTCGGCCAGCCGTCGTGCGTTCGGGACTGGCTGTTGCAGTGCAGCGCGGCTAGAAGCCGCGGCCATGTCGACCTTCACTATCGACACTTCGACCAGCCGGGCGACGCCCTCGCCGGTTCCGGGAAAGCGGATGACCGCGCCCGCAATCCGCGGCCGAAAGGCCGGCGGCAAAACCCAGCAGCCGATCGTCGTCTTGACCGCCTACACGATGCGAATGGCTCAGCTGCTCGATCCCCATTGCGACATGCTGCTGGTGGGCGACAGCCTGGGACAGGTCATTTACGGTCTTCCGTCAACAATTCCGGTGACGATGGAGATGATGTGCGCGCACGGCGCCGCGGTGGTTCGCGGCAGCTGGCACGCTCTCGTCGCGGTCGACATGCCCTTCGGCAGTTACGAGGCGTCGCCTGAACAGGCTTTCGCCTGCGCCTCGCGGATCATGAAGGAAACCGGCTGCGCTGCAGTCAAGCTCGAAGGCGGCGAAGCGATGGCGCCGACCGTCGAGTTTCTGACCCGCCGCGGCATTCCGGTGATCGGCCATGTCGGCCTGACCCCGCAGGCGGTGAACGTTCTCGGCGGATACGGCGCGCGCGGTCGCGGAGAAGAGGAAGCGGCGAAGATCATCAGCGACGCCGCAGCGATCGACGCGGCCGGTGCATTCTGCATCGTGGTCGAGGGTGTGCTCGAACATATCGCCTGCGATGTCGCGGCGCGCGTGGCCGCGCCGGTAATCGGCATCGGCGCTTCGGCTCTGTGCGACGGCCAGGTGCTGGTCACCGAGGACATGCTCGGGATGTTCGAGCGAACGCCGCGTTTCGTTAAGCGTTACGACGATCTTGCAACGCGCATCGGCGCGGCTGCGCGGACCTATGCCGAGGAGGTGCGGGCACGCAGTTTCCCGACGGACGACCAGACTTACCGGCCGAAGGATTAGCCATGCACGCTATCGACGCGCGAATTGGGAACGTGATTTTGCGCTGAGTAAGGCCGAGTTCGACGTGACTGCGATGGGCGAATCGCCGAGCAAGAATATGATCGGCGGGCGGGTCGCATGTTCGACATGATTGGACAGCAGGGGCCGTGTCCTTCCGAACAAGGACGCAGCTTTGACGAGATGCCAAATGTTCGTTCAGAGCTCGTGCAGGGGAAGCTCGTCCGATCGCTCTTACGCCTCTTTGCCTTTGCCGCGGCAGCCGCTAGACGAGGCGCCGCCAGCTTCCGTTCAGGGTGGGGAAGGGAAGCGCTCGGCATGTGGATCCCAACCGTTTCAATTGAGGCATTTTTTTGGCGCAGCCCCCTGATGTCACTGAAACATTCGTACGTGAGGTCGACGAGAACCTCCGGCGCGATCAGTTGCGCGATTTCTTCAAGGCCTATGGCGGCTGGCTGATTGCCGCAGTCCTGTTGCTCCTTGCCGCGAGCGGCGGCTTCATCTGGTGGAAGCAGCACCAGATGCAGCATTCTGAAGCACAGGTCGAAGACCTCGCCAAAATCTACAAGGACATCGCCAGCGGCAGTACTGGGCAGGCGCCGCAGCAGCTGGATCAATTGGCGACCAGCGGCAGCAAGGCTGTCCGTGCCACAGCCTTGTTCACCCGCGCCGCGCTGGCGCTTCAGCAAAATGATCTGAAGCTCGCGACCACGACCTACAAGAACATCGCCAGCGATGACAGCCTGCCCGATCCGTATCGCAATGCTGCGCTGATCCGCCAAACCGCGCTCGAATTTGATCAGCTCCAGCCGCAGCAGGTCATTGCACGGCTTCAGCCGCTCACCAAGCCGGGTGAGCCGTGGTTCGGCACGGCCGGCGAAATGACCGCACTGGCAATGATCAAGCAGGGCAGGAATCAGGAAGCGGGGCAGCTTTACGCAGCCATTGCGAAGGATACGGGCGTCCCGCAAAGCATTCGCGCCCGCGCCGTTCAAATCGCGGGTTCGCTCGGCGTCGACGTCGGCGCGGTTCCACAGACCCAGGCCCAATAGGACCTTAGAATGACCAAAAAGACGTATTTCCGGGCCGCAATCCTCATTGCCGCTGCTTTGGCAGCAAGCGGTTGCGGCGTGTTCAAGAAGGGCAAGCACACGAACACCCCGGTTCTGGGACAGAGGATCGAAGTCCTCACCGGAGAGGGCGAAGTGACGGTCGATCCCGCCACTGCGACGCTGCCGATGAGCCTTCCCCAGGCGGTCGTGAACAGTGACTGGGCTCAGTCGGGGGGCAATCCGACCAAGTCCATGGGCCAATTGGCGCTCGGCAATGCGCTCGCCAATGCCTTCACCGTGCAGGCCGGCCGCGGAACGTCGCTGACAGCACGGCTGGCCGCAGCGCCGGTCGTTGCGGGTGGGCGCATCTATACGATCGATACGCTTGGGACCGTTCGCGCGTTCGACGCGCGCACTGGCGCCTCGATCTGGTCGAGCCAGACTCCGACCGAAAAGGGCGGCCAAAAATCCCTTTACGGCGGCGGGGTCGCTTATGACCAAGGCCGCATCTACGCGACCAACGGCCTCGGCTTCGTTGCTGCATTTGACGAGCGCAACGGCGGAATCGCCTGGAAAGTACGTCCGGGCGGTCCGCTTCGCGGCGCTCCGACGGTCGCCAACGGCTCGGTCTATGTGATGAGCGAGGACAATCAGATCTATTCGCTCAAGGAGCAGGACGGTTCGACCAACTGGTCGCAGGCCGCCTCGCTCGAAATCGCCGGCCTGTTCGGCTCAGCTTCGCCCGCAGTCGGTCAAGGAACTGTGGTTGCCGGCTTCTCCTCGGGTGAACTCAACGCTTATCGTTACGAGAATGGCCGCATGGTGTGGCAGGACGCCTTGCAGCGGACCAGCATCCGCACCAGCGTTTCGTCACTCAACGACATTGACGCCGACCCGGTCATCGACAATGGCCAGGTCATCGCCGTCGGGCAGGGCGGCCGAATGGTTGCGCTCGATCTCATCACCGGCCAGCGCCAGTGGGAACTCAACATCGCTGGCATCGATACGCCGTGGGTCGCGGGAGACTGGATCTTCGTCGTCACCGATCAGGCGAAGATCATCTGCATCTATCGTTCCAACGGTCATATTCGCTGGATCACTCAGCTCCCGCAATTCGTGAAGGCCAAGTCGAAGAAGGGCGAAATCGATTATTCGGGACCGGTGCTTGCGGGCGGCCGGCTGATCGTTACCGGCTCCAACGGAGCAATCATTTTTGTCGATCCGACGACCGGCGCAGTGCAGGGGCAGACGAGTGTTCGAACCGGCATCAGTCTCCCGCCCGTCGTCGCCAATTCGACGCTCTACATCTACGACGATCTCGCCCGGCTGCACGCCTTCAAATAATGCTCCTCGCGAAAGCAGGAGCCCAGATCGCCTCTTTAGGACTGGACCCCCGCCCAAGCGGGGGTAGATGAGCTCATGCCGCTTCCGACCGTCGCAATCATCGGCCGACCCAATGTCGGCAAATCGACGCTCTTCAACCGGCTCGTCGGCAAGCGTCTGGCGCTCGTCGACGACCGCCCAGGGGTGACCCGCGACCGGCGGGAAGGCGATGCCAAGCTGGTTGGTCTCGAATTTCGGGTGATCGATACCGCCGGCTTCGAGGACGAAGATCCGCACACGCTTCCGGGGCGGATGCGGGCGCAGACCGCGGCCGCTGTTCGCGACGCCGATGCCGCCCTGTTCCTCGTCGACGCGCGCGAAGGCCTAACTCCACTCGATGAGGAGATCGGCCGCTGGCTGCGGGTCGAGACCACGCCGGTCATCGTCGTTGCAAACAAGGCTGAGGGCGGAGCCGGCAGGAGCGGGACTCTCGACGCCTATCGCCTTGGACTTGGCGACCCGATTCCGATCAGCGCGGAGCATGGCGAGGGGTTGGTCGACCTGTTCGAGGCGCTTCGGCCTCATGTCGAGCACGACCATTTCGACGCTGACGATGACGAGGCGGGCCGCGAGCATCCATTGAAGCTCGCGATCGTCGGACGCCCGAACGCCGGCAAATCGACGCTCGTCAACCTTCTGCTTGGCGAGGAGCGGATGATCACCGGTCCTGAAGCCGGAATCACGCGGGATTCGATCAGCCTCGATTGGCAGTGGGAGGGCCAACCGGTACAGCTGGTCGACACTGCGGGATTGAGAAAGCGCGCCAAGGTCGAGGACAAGCTCGAGCGCCTCTCCGCAGCGGATACCAAGCGAGCCATCGATTATGCCGAAGTGGTCGTGCTTCTGCTCGACGCAACCCGCGGCCTTGAAGCGCAGGATCTGAAGATCGCTGCCCAGGTTATCGAAGAAGGCCGCGCGTTGATCATCGCGCTCAATAAATGGGACGTCGCGGAAAATGCCTCGGCACTGTTCAATGGGGTCAAGGGCGCGCTTGGCGAGGGGCTGGCGCAGCTGCGCGATGTTCCGCTGCTCACCGTTTCGGCAAAGACCGGCAAGGGCTCCGACACGATCCTCAAGGTCGCCTTCGAGCTTCGCGAGGCGTGGGGACGCCGAATTCCCACGGGCGAACTCAACCGCTGGTTCGAGGATGCAATTGCCGCCAACCCGCCGCCGGCGCCAAAAGGCCAAAGGATCAAACTGCGCTACATTACCCAGGTGAAGAGCCGCCCGCCCAGTTTCGTGGTATTCGGCAATCGCACCGACGAGCTTCCGGAAAGCTATCGGCGCTACCTCCTCAACGCCATGCGGCGAGACCTCAAACTCGGACCTGTACCAGTCCGCCTCGACTTCCGCGGACGGACAAACCCGTTCGACCGGTCCAGGCGCTAAGGCAAATTTTACCCTTTTCCGGCTATTCCCGAGCCGGTGGGACTACGGCCGGATGAGACCGGCAGCTGAGGAGCGTAGGGTGGCCGACGAAGCTCGGGACGTAATCGACTGGGCGCATTTCGAGAAATGCCGGACCGAAATGGGCCCGGGATTCATTCGTATCTTGAGCTATTTCAAGGAAGATGGAGTCAAGTCGATCAGCCAGATCGAGCTTGCGATGCGCGAGCAGAATACGACCGCGCTCGTGATTCCTGCGCACACCATCAAGGGCGAATCGCGCCAGCTCGGCGCCGAGCCGCTGGCCAAGATCGCCGAGCTGATCGAAACGACCGCACGGCTATGCATCGAAACCCACCGGTTTCCCGACGAGCTCGTTCCCGAAGTGGTTCAGCTCCGGACGCTTTTCGATCAGACCGTCGAGCAGTTCGAGAAAGCCACCAATCCGCTCGTTCAGCGGACCGCACCGACCGGTTTCGGGCGCAAAGTCAGCAATCAGGGGTTCGGGCGGATATAGCCTTCCGCCGGCTCCGACTGGTCGAGCGGCGATGTCCCGGAAATAGCCGGCGGTCACGGCTGATAAGCAAGACCGAGGCGCTCGGCCGCGGCATTGAGCCGCCTGCCGTCTTGGCAGAAACAAGCAGATCCGCGTCCACATAGCCCACGCCGATTTGTGTCGACGATGATCACTCGTTGACGAACGGGCATCAATTGATGCCAATTCCATCAGAACTCCGGAGTCAGCTCGCTCCCCATCAGTTTGGGGAAGAAGCCCTCGTGCGCAGCGCGGAGGTCGGTGAGGCTTAGGGATCGTTCTCCGCCTCGGTCCACAAGATCGAACACCAGCGCAGCGCCGCCAGTGATGCCGATCGGCACCGCGAAAAGTTGCGCCGCATTGGCGATCGCGCAGACTCGGTTCGGGTCGCGGGTAGTGACGACATAACGGCCCTGGTCTTCGCCGAACAAAATTGCGGCCGGGTTGGAAATCTGCGGCACGATCGTCATGCTCATGCCGATATTCCCGGCCAGCGCCATTTCGGCGACGGCGACAGCCGCACCTCCGTCCGAGCAATCGTGCACGGCTGTTGCGAGCCCTTGCTCGATCAGAGACCGAATGCATTCGCCGGCGCGCCGCTCAGCGGCAAGGTCGACGCGAGGCGGCGGTCCGGCTCGACGGTCATGGCACAGCGCGAGCCACAAAGATTGACCGACGTGGCTGTCGCTGTGGCCGATCAAGATGAGATGCTCACCCTCGGCTTTGAACCCGGCGTTCGCGCTTTTCTCCCAATCGTCGATCAATCCCACGCCTCCAATGGCAGGGGTGGGAAGGATTGCGAGGCTCGACCCGTCCTCGTTCTTCGTTTCGTTATAGAGCGAGACGTTGCCGCTCACGACCGGGAAGTCGAGTGCTCGGCAGGCCTCGGCCATGCCTTCGATGCAGCCGACAAACTGGCCCATGATCTCGGGCCGCTGCGGGTTGCCGAAGTTGAGGCAATTGGTGATCGCGAGCGGCTTTGCGCCGACTGCGCAGAGGTTGCGATAGGCTTCGGCGACCGCCTGCTTGCCGCCCTCGACCGGGTCTGCATGACAATAGCGCGGTGTCACGTCGGTGGTGATCGCGAGCGCCTTCTTCGAGCCGTGGACACGCACCACTGCTGCATCGCCGCCGGGCGGCTGCACCGTGTCGGCGCCGACCGACTGATCGTATTGCTCCCAAACCCAGCGGCGTGACGCGAGCTGGGGCGAGGCCATCAGCTTCAAAAGATCAGCGGCGACGTCGGTGCTCTCTGGAATGTCGGCCAGAGGCTCTGGCGCCTTCGGGATGGCGTAGGGCCGCTCGTAGCAAGGGGCGTCGTCTGCCAGCGGGGCGAGCGGAATATCGGCGACCGTATCGCCGTTCCACATCAGCTCCATGCGCCCGGTGTCGGTGACCTCGCCGATCACCGCAAAGTCCAGCTCCCACTTCCTGAAGATGGCCTCGGCCTCGGCTTCTCGGCCGGGTTTCAGCACCATCAGCATGCGCTCCTGGCTCTCGGAGAGCATCATTTCATAGGGCGTCATGCCCTCCTCCCGGCAGGGCACCTTGTTCATGTCGAGCCGGATTCCGACGCCGCCCTTGCTCGCCATTTCGACCGAGGAAGAGGTAAGGCCGGCAGCGCCCATGTCCTGGATTGCGACGATCGCGTCCGATGCCATCAGCTCGAGGCAGGCTTCGATCAGCAGCTTTTCGGTGAACGGATCGCCGACCTGGACGGTCGGGCGCTTCTCTTCGCTGTCTTCGGAGAAATCGGCGCTGGCCATGGTCGCGCCGTGAATTCCGTCGCGACCCGTCTTCGAACCGACATAGACCACCGGGTTCCCGATACCGGCGGCGGCCGAATAAAAGATCTTGTCGGTCTTGGCGACGCCGACGGTCATCGCGTTGACGAGGATGTTGCCGTCATAGGCCGGGTCGAAATTAACTTCGCCGCCAACGGTCGGGACTCCGACGCAATTGCCGTAGCCGCCGATGCCTGCGACCACGCCGGCGACCAGGTGCCGGGTCTTGGGGTGGTCGGGCCGACCGAAGCGCAGCGCGTTCATGTTCGCGACGGGCCGCGCCCCCATGGTGAAGACGTCGCGCAGGATTCCGCCGACGCCGGTCGCCGCGCCCTGATAGGGCTCGATGTAAGACGGGTGGTTATGGCTCTCCATCTTGAAGATCGCCGCGTCGCCGTCGCCAATGTCGATCACGCCCGCATTCTCGCCCGGGCCGCAGATCACCCAGGGAGCCTTTGTCGGAAGCTTCTTCAAATGGACGCGCGAGCTTTTGTAGCTGCAATGCTCCGACCACATGACCGAGAAGATGCCGAGCTCGACCAGGTTCGGCTCACGGCCGAGCGCTTTCGGGATGCGGGCATATTCTTCGGTGCTGAGCCCGTGCTCGGCGATGATTTGCGGCGTGATCTGGGGAGCTTCGAGGACGTCCATGCGCGGCCCCTTAGCGGCCTCGGCGAACTGCGGCTAGGACTCGACGAGCGGGTTTGGAGCGACTCCGCAAACTGCAGTAAGGCATTCGCGCCGGGGGGTCTCTCTCAAGGAGCACGGCAATGGTAAACCCAATCCCTCAAGGGTATCGCAGCGTGAACGTCATTCTGACGGTCGACGACGCGGCGCGGGCAATCGATTTCTATAAGCAGGCGTTCGGAGCGAAGGAAATTTCGCGTCTGCCGATGGGCGACAAGATCGGTCACGCCGAGCTGCAAATCGGTGACACGCGGATCATGCTCAATGACGAATTTCCGGACTTCGACAATCTCAGCCCCAAGTCGCGCGGCGGAACGACCTTCGGCCTCGTCGTCTACACGGACGATGTCGATTCGGCCTTCAGGCGCGCGGTCGATGCGGGCGGTAAGGAACTAAGGGCGGTCGAGGATCAATTCTGGGGCGACCGCATGGGCACCCTGACCGATCCATTTGGTCATCGCTGGAGCATCGCGACGCATGTGGAGGATGTTTCTCCCGAAGAATTTCCCGCGCGAATGGCGGCGTCGCAGTCGCACAGGCAGCCCGAGTCAGTTTCCTAAATATCGTGGCGGAGGAACTTCTCGCCTGAGAGAATGAAGGTCTGCGGGCGTCCGTCGATGAAATTCGCGAAGGACGCCCGCTCGGGCGACCAGCTTTCCTTGCCGACGCGCCACAGATTGTCGCCAATCTTCGTCATCGGCGTTTCGGTGCCGAGCCACAGACGGCCGCCGCGTTCGACGACCGGCGCAGCGCCGTACCACGGATTATCGTCGATGTAGCGGCCGGCTAGCTTTGCCAGCTCCGGATCGGATTTGGGCAAGGTCTCACCGCTGCCTTCGCGCGCATAGGAATTTGGACCCCAGCTCGCGCGGTTGACGGTTCCCGCCTTGCGCTCGAACAACAGACTAAAGTGTCTGAACAGCGGATGCGTGGTGCGGAACAGGTCGTCGTCGACTTGCTGCAAGGCCGCCGACCGGCCGCCCGCGACGATATTGAGCGATCGGCCGAGAAGCACCTCGAACGTCGCGTCCGATCCCGAATAGCGGCCCGCATATGAAGCCGCCCTTGCGATCGGCGTCTCCAAGGTCGGCGGCGTCGGCAGGGGCCGGCCAGCAAGCGCGTTGGTCAAAGCATCGACAGCGAAACGGGTGAGCAATCGCGGCCGATATTCGGCGAAAGCGTTGAGGGTCGAGCTCGCAAAGGCGCCGACGCCGCTCGCGACATCGACATGGAATGAAGAGGAGAAGCTCAGCATCCCGCCGGTATGGTGGAGATATGCGCGCCCGGCATTGCCGACATGCATCAGACCATTTCCGTAGCTCATGGCGGCAGTGTCACTCGGGACCGCATGGGCGGCGAAGGCCCGCGCCTGCTCGGGGCTGAGCCCCAGCGCGGCCTTGCCCCGGACCGCGTCGGCGAGCGCGCGAAGGAGTGACAGCATGTCGTCGGCGGTCGAGGCAACGCTGCCTGCTCCGAAGGTCACGTCGACCCAGGGAGCTGGCATTAAGGGAACGCCGCGCACATAAACGGCGACCTGATCGGCAGGCTCATAGCCTTGTGCGTAAAGCAGGCGGTCGGCGCCAGTGATTGCGCCGTGCGTCCGGCTCATGCCGAGCGGCACGAAAATATGTTCGCGCAGCAGCTGAGCGAGCGGCTTGTGCCCGAGATGTTCGGCGAGCTTGCCGAGGATCTCATAGGCGGTGTTCGAATAGTGCCAGTGGGCGCCGGGGGGATAAGCGGTCCATAGGCCGCCGTCAGGGAATATCGGCGCGTCGCCGGGAAGGCCGGCGACGTGGTCGAGCATGTGCTGAACCGCGATGGCGTTACCCGCGGGCAAAGGGATTGCCGGCAGAAGGTCGCTGAGGCGATCGGTCAAGCGCAAGCGCCCTCCAGCAGCAAAGCGGTGCAGCAGGAGAGCGAGCATGACCTTGCTGATCGAGCCGATCTGGAACAACGTGTCGGGCGTGATGGGGGTGCGCGCGTCAGCGTTGGCGTAGCCGAAATTGAGGACAGTGCGCGTGCCGTCCGGCGTCAGCAGCCCGAGCGTCATGCCCGGCAATTCATTGTATCGGAGGTGCGCCTCGCCGTACGCGCTGATCGCGGACAGGGCGGAGCCGAGTAGCGGTCGTCCTTGGCCAAGCGCGGGGCTGGTGAACAGACTGCAGACGGCAGTGCCCGCGGCTCCGCGGGTGAATGTCCGCCTGTCGATGTCCATTAAAGACCTCCCCTCCGCAGCCGTTCATCGCTGCAGAGAGAGGAGGGATGCAACACTTTGGTTCTTAGGCCTTGCAGCTCTCGCCTTTGTAGGTGATCGATGAGCCCTTGGGATCGCCCTTGAGCTCAGTGCCCGGGGTGACCGCAGTGCCGGGCTCGTCTTGCGTCTTCTTCACGCGCGCGCTGCCATCCGACATCCAGTCGATATAGACCAGCTTGTTGTCGGCGCAG
>DASVYN010000174.1:0-15480 GCA_036392155.1 Sphingomicrobium sp. | reverse complement strand
CCCGAAGCGCATTACGGCCCGGTGGTCAGCAAGGCGCACAAGGAACGGATCGAACATTATATCCAAATGGGTATCGACGAGGGCGCCGAGCTGGTGGTCGATGGCCGCGGCTTCACCCTCCAGGGTCATGAGGAGGGCTTCTTCATCGGCCCGACCTTCTTCGATCATGTCACGACCGACATGAAGACCTACAGGGACGAGATTTTCGGCCCTGTCCTGCAGATGGTCCGCGCGAAGGATTTCGAGGAAGCGCTGAAGCTCCCTAGCGCCCATGAATATGGCAATGGTGTCGCGATCTTCACCCGCAACGGCCACGCTGCGCGCGAATTCACGGCCCGAGTCAATGTCGGAATGGTCGGAATCAATGTGCCGATCCCGGTCCCGGTAAGCTATCACAGCTTCGGCGGCTGGAAGCGCTCAGGCTTCGGCGACATCGGCCAGTACGGCCAGGAAGGCATGCGCTTCTGGACCAAGACGAAGGTCGTCACTCAGCGCTGGCCCGACGGCGGCGGCCATGGCGAAAGCGCCTTTATCATTCCGACGATGGGCTGAGGCGTCGCAGCAGTTGGTTTGCCGTTAAATTCCCCGTAAATGCATCCCCATCGTCTCGGTGATGGGGATGAAACATGATCCTGCTCATTCTTGCAGCGGCGGCGCTGGCGCAATGGACTGGCCCGCGCACCGAGGAATATCGCGGCCCCGGCTATTATTGCGGTGGAGGTTATGCGGTTCGTCTGGCACGCGGCGACCGCGCCCTGATCCTGCCTCAAGGGCAGGCGCCGCAGGCCACCCGCCTCGTGCTCGCCGGCCGTGAGATCAACATTTTGACGGGAGTCAGGAAAGAGCCTGGGGTCGTCGTTTCGAAATCGCGCGGCTCGCTGGTCATTCAGCAGAACGAGCACGACAAGATCGCCTACATCATCTCCGATCAAACGCCCTACGGTTTGCGTGTGACGAGCGATGCCTTTCGCGGGTTCAGGCGCGATAGCTGGTTTTTCACCAGGGCTAATTTCGCGAATGATGCCGACGAGCGGATCCAGTGCCTCTCGGCCTACAGCAATTAGGCGCAGTCCCGCCAAGGAACTGTCTGCAACAAGTTGAGCATACCGGTTGTTAAGGAGCCGTGATCCGCGCGCCTTTCATCTGCTCAGCCTTCATGCTGGTCGTCACCGCATGTGGTCCCCGAAGTCCGGTCGACGAAAAGGCAGGGGACACCGCCGGCCTGTCGGTCGCCAATATTTCGGCGCCAAGCGCGATGGGCGAGCCGCATGCCGCAACCACTCCGGCGCTGGCCTCGGCCTCGCCGGCAGCGACCCTCCCCGCTGCTCTGCAGGGGCGCTGGGCGCTCTCGCCGACCGACTGCACGTCGGCGCTGAGCGACGCAAAGGGTCTTATGGTCATCAATCCCAACGAGCTGCGCTTCTACGAGTCCAGGGCCGTTCCATCCGAAGTCGTTGCCGCGAGCCCCAGTTCGATCAGCGGCACTTTCGTCTTCACCGGCAAAGGCCAAAGCTGGGCCAAATATGAGTCACTCAAGATCGACAAGAACGTTCTGGTGCGTACAGAAGCCAAACCGACTGCGAGCTTCAGCTATGCGAAATGCGGGTAAGATCCTCGTCCTGACTGTCAGCGCTGCAGTGCTCGTCGCCTGCCACAGGCAGCCCAAGCCGCAGGCGGAAAATCAGGAGATGTCGATCGAGAGCAACCTCGCCGACGGGCAGCTTCCATCAAACGCCGAGATCGAGACTCTGCCGCCCGACGAAAGTAGCGGCACTTCGTCAGGCGAGCTCAACGCCGGAGACGATAATCCCGACGTCAACGACCTTTCCAACTCCGACTGATTAAAGGACGCGCCATGAAACTATATTATTCGCCAGGTGCCTGCTCCCAGGCGCCGCACATCCTGCTCCATGAGATCGGTCTTAGCCACGACGCGGGCCGAGTGGATCTGAAATCGCACAAGCTCGAAGACGGTAGCTCTTATTATGAAGTGAACCCCAAGGGATCGGTCCCCGCACTTCGGCTCGACAATGGCGAGGTGCTCACCGAAAATGCCATTATTCTCCAATATTTGGGCGATCGCGCCGGATCGGATGTGCTTCCACCGCAGGGCGATTTTCGGCGCTACCGCGTGCTCGAGATGGTCAATTTCATCACTACCGAGCTCCACAAGCGGTTCGGATTCCTGTTCAGTCCAAGCGCGACCGATGAAATGAAGCAGCTGGTCATCGGTGAACTCGGCAAGAAGCTCGATTTCATCGACCAGCGGCTCGGCAACGGTCCCTTCCTTTTCGGCGAGGCGCTCACGCTCCCGGACGTCTATCTGTTCGTCATCACCGGCTGGACGGAAAAAATGATCGGCCTCGCCAAATGGGGGAACCTCAGGTCGTTCCACCAGCTTATGCTGCAGCGCCCGTCAGTCCGGCACGTGCTCCGGTTCGAGGGCCTGCTCCAAGAAGAACCGGCCGCCTGACAGCGGGAGAAAAGAATGGCCAAGCCAGTCTGCGCGGTGGTCGGCGTCGGCGAGGGCAATGGCGCTGCCTTGGCGAGGGCCTTCGCCCGAGAGGGCATGGCCGTCGCCCTCCTCGCGCGCAGCACCGGCTTCACCAGCGCTCTGGCGGCGGAGCTTAGCGACTCCCGGGCCTACGCCTGCGATGTTACCAGCGCCGATGCCGTTGCCGACACATTTGCGCGCATGCGCACCGAGATGGGCGACCCCTCCACCCTCGTCTACAACGCCGGATCGGGCGTGTGGGGAGACGTCGAAAGCATCAGTCTCGATGGATTCGAAAATAGCTGGCGAGTGAATGCTCTGGGCGCGCTTGCTGTCAGTCAGCAGGTGATTCCGGCAATGAAGGCTGCAGGGGCAGGCACGATCATTTTCATCGGCGCAACCGCATCACTCCGGGGCGGACCGAATAGCGCGGCATTCGCACCGGCCAAGGCCGCGCAGCGGAGCCTTGCGGAATCGATGGCGAAAACGCTCGGCCCCAAGGGCATTCATGTAGCGCTGATCGTCATTGACGCGGTCGTCGACTTGCCGGGAACGCGAGCCAGAATGTCCGGCAAGCCGGATGACTTCTTCCTTGAGCCGGATGACATGGCGGCGACTGCGGTATGGCTGGAAAGGCAGCCGCGCTCGGCGTGGAGCTTTGCGGTGGATGTCAGGCCTTATTGCGAGAAATGGTGAGGCGATGGGGCGGACTTGCTGACAATCTGACTGCGCCCTAGAGCCGCGCGCAATGAGCCAGTTCGACCTCACCGAGGACCAGCTCCAGATTCAGGAGATGGCGCGCAAGTTCACCGCCGACGCCATCACCCCTGTTGCGGCTGAATGGGACGAGAAGCACATCTTTCCCAAGGATGTGATCAGGGAGGCCGCGGAGCTCGGATTCGGCGCGATCTATGTGTCCGAGGAAAGCGGCGGGATTGGACTTGGCCGGCTCGAAGCGGCGCTGATCATGGAAGCGATGGCTTACGGCTGTCCTTCGACGAGCGCCTTCATCTCGATCCACAATATGGCAAGCTGGATGATCGACCGCTTCGGTTCGGATGCGGTCAAACAGAAGTACCTGCCATCGATGATCACGATGGAACGGATCGGCAGCTATTGTCTGACCGAGCCTGCCTCCGGATCTGACGCTGCGGCGCTTAAGACCAAGGCGGTGCGTGCCACTGATTCCAAATTGGGCGATCATTATGTCGTCTCGGGCTCCAAGGCCTTCATTTCCGGGGGCGGCGAGAATGAGATCTACGTCACCATGGTCCGCACAGGAGAGGAAGGACCCAAGGGCATCTCCTGCCTTGTGATTGACAAGGACATGCCGGGCGTCAGCTTCGGTGCGCAGGAAAAGAAGCTGGGGTGGCACTCGCAGCCCACTGCCCAAGTCAATTTCGACGAGGTGCGGGTTCCCCTTGAGAACCGCGTCGGCGGCGAAGGTGAAGGGTTTCGAATTGCGATGATGGGTCTCGACGGAGGCCGGCTGAATATCGGCGCCTGCTCATTGGGCGGAGCACAGCGCTGCCTCGACGAGGCAGTGAAATATACGAAGGAACGCAAGCAGTTCGGCTCACCCATTGCCGATTTCCAGGCGACTCAGTTCACGCTCGCAGACATGGAGACCGAGCTCCAGGCGGCGCGCTATTTGCTTTACGTCGCCGCAGCCAAGGTGACCGCGAACGCGCCTGACAAGACCAGATTTGCAGCCATGGCGAAGCGCCTTGCCACCGACACCGGCTCATCGGTCGTCGACCGGGCGCTTCAGCTCCATGGTGGCTACGGCTATCTGATGGACTATCCGATCGAACGCTTCTGGCGGGATCTGCGCGTCCACTCGATCCTTGAGGGGACCAATCAAATCATGCGCGTGATCGTCAGCCGGGACCTGCTCCGGCAGTGAGCGATGACGTCCTGATTTCGACCCATAGCCGGGTTGGCCGAATTCGCCTCAATCGCCCGAAGGCGATTCACGCTCTCACTGCGCAGATGTGCGAGGCGATGAGCGAAGCGCTGCTTGACTGGGCCAACGACGACAGCGTCGAAGCCGTGGTCATCGACCATGCCGAGGGGCGCGGCTTCTGTGCCGGCGGGGACGTCGTCATGCTCGCGCGCAGCGGGAACGCGGATGCGCAGGAGGCAAAGCGCTTTTTCTTTGCCGAATATCGGCTCAACCATCTGCTGTTTACCTACCGCAAGCCGACCGTTGCGATCATGGACGGGATCACCATGGGTGGCGGCGTTGGCATCTCCTTGCCGTGCGATTTCCGAATTGCGACCGAGAACAGCCGTTTCGCAATGCCCGAGACAGCAATTGGCCTGTTCCCTGATGTTGGTGGCGGCTGGTACCTGCCGCGCCTTCCCGGCCGTGTCGGCGAGTTCCTGGCGCTGACCGGCGCAAGACTCGACGGATCCGAATGCCGCTACCTCGGGCTTGCCACCCATTATGTCGAGCAGTCGGCGGTCCAGGACATGGTCGAGCGCGTCGCCACGACGCCGATGCGTGTGCAGGGCCCGATCGGCACGTTCGCGAGTTCGCCGCCGGAGGCCAAGATCGAGCAGAACCTGCCGTTGATCAACCGCCTGTTCGCCTCCAACCGATTGGAAGAGATTCTGCTGGCGCTCGAGGCCGACGAAAGCGATTGGGCGCAGACGGAGCTTGCGACGCTAAGGACCAAGAGTCCCCTGTCGTGCAAGGTCTCGCTTCGACTGATGGCGGAAGGGGCGAAGCGCACCAGCTTCACCGAGGAAATGAAAGCGGAATATGCGCTTGCCGGTCGCGTCGTTCGAACCCACGACTTCCGCGAAGGAGTCCGCGCCCTGCTGATCGACAAGGACAACTCCCCCCGGTGGGACCCGGCGACACCCGAGGATGTCACTGAGGAAATGCTCGACGTCCTCTTCGCGCCGCTGCCCGAGACGGAAGCCTGGACGCCGTTCCCGGAGACGAACGAATGAGCGACTATAACACCATCCTCGTCGAACAGCGCGGTGCGGTGACTCTCGTCACCTTGAACCGCCCGCAGGCACTCAATGCACTCAACAGCGAAGTGCTCAAGGAGCTGATTGACGCATTCGCCGCCTACGACCTCAACGAGAGCCAGCATTGCCTCGTCCTCACCGGCTCGGAAAAGGCATTCGCCGCAGGCGCCGACATCAAGGAGATGCAGGAGCAGGATTTCGCCGAAATGTATTCGTCGGACTTCTTCGCCGGCTGGGAGAAGGTCACCGCGACCCGCAAGCCGTGGATCGCTGCCGTTGCCGGCTATGCGCTCGGCGGCGGGTGCGAGGTCGCGATGATGGCCGACTTCATCATTGCGGCGGATACGGCGAAATTCGGTCAGCCCGAGATCAAGCTCGGAGTGACCCCCGGAATGGGTGGATCGCAGCGGCTTGCTCATGCGGTGGGCAAGGCCAAGGCGATGGAGATGTGCCTGACCGGCCGGATGATGGATGCGGCGGAGGCAGAGCGTTCGGGCCTTGTCGCAAGAGTCGTCCCCGCGGCCCAGCTTCTCGACCAAGCATTGAAGACGGCCGAGGTGATTGCAGCAATGCCGCCGCTCGCCGCAATCGCAGTCAAGGAAATGGTCGGCGCCGCCTTCGAAATCCCGCTTGGTCAAGGTATCCGCTTCGAGCGTCGGCTGTTCCACGGCCTGTTCGGCACCGAGGACCAAAAGGAAGGCATGGCCGCGTTCGTTGAAAAACGACCGGGGAATTGGAAAGGGCGGTAGCCATGGCAAGGATCGCATTCATTGGCCTTGGCCATATGGGCGGCGGAATGGCGCCCAACCTCGTCAAGGCGGGGCACGAAGTGCTCGCTTTCGACCTCGCGCCCGAAGCCGTCCAGCACGCGGCCGAGGCTGGCTGCACTGCGGCTTCTTCGGCGGCCGAGGCGGTCAGCGGCGCCGACGTCGTCATCACCATGCTTCCGGCGGCGCGCCATGTACGCACCGTCTTTGAAAATGATGTTGCACCCAAAGCCGCAAAGGGCGCGCTGCTGATCGACTGCTCGACCATCGACGTCACCAGCGCACGCGAGGTCGGAGCGGGTCTCAACGAGCTCGGCTTTGACTTCGTCGACGCGCCGGTTTCCGGCGGAATCGCTGCAGCTGCCGCGGGTACCCTCACTTTCATGGTCGGCGGCACGGACGACGCCTTCGAGCGGGCCAGGCCCTTTCTGGAACCCATGGCCAAAGCGGTGATCCACGCTGGGCATCTCGGAGCTGGGCAGGCAGCGAAGATCTGCAACAATATGATCCTCGGCGCGACGATGATCGCGACCTGCGAGGCCTTCGCGCTCGCGCAAAAGCTCGGGCTCGACCTTCAGACCTTTTTCGACATCTCGTCCAAGGCGTCGGGCCAGAGCTGGTCGATGACCAGCTATTGCCCGGTGCCGGGTGTTGGTCCGGAAACTCCGGCCGACCACGATTATGACGGCGGCTTCGCGGCCGCACTGATGCTCAAGGATCTGAAGCTCGCAGCCGATGCGGCGCAAAGCGTCGGCGCCTACACGCCGATCGGCTCGGAAGCCGAGGAGCTGTACCAGCGCTTCGTCGACCGCGGCGGCGGCAACAAGGACTTTTCCGGAATCATCAAGATGATCGACGACAGCTGGAAAGTCCCGCAGGAATAGATTCGGCAATCAAAAGGAGAATCCATGCGTATCGTGCCAATTGCGATTGCGTCGGCGGCAATGCTCGCTGCAGCGAGCGTCGCCGCCAACGTCAGTGCCCCCCAAGCGGCGCAGATCATGCACGATCGGCACGAAGGCATGGAGAATATCGGCGACGCCTTCAAAGCGCTGCATCGCGAATTCGACAGCAGCTCTGCCTTCGTCCCCACGGTCCGCACTTCTGCGGGAAGGATTGCCACTCTGTCGAGAAAGGCGTCCGGCTGGTTTCCAGTCGGCACCGGACCCGAGGTCGGCAAGACAGGTGCAAAGCCGGAAATCTGGCAGAATCCGCAGGATTTCGCAGCCAAGCTCAGCGCATTTCAGAGGGCGGCGCAGGTCTTAAACGCGGCAGCCGCTAGCGGTGACCTAGATCTCGCCAAGGCTCGGTTCGTCGACCTCGGCGGTACCTGCAAGGCGTGCCACGACAAATATCGGTTGGAGATCCACCGCTGAATCGCCTTCGAGTTGACGAGCAGCCCGTTTGGGACTTGCCCGTCCGCCTGACTCACTGGCTGCTCGCAGCGCTGGTCGCGTTCAGCTGGTGGTCGGTCGAATATCACCACACCGACTGGCACATCTGGTCCGGATGCGCGATTCTGGCGTTGCTGATTTTCCGGCTGCTGTGGGGGTTCGTCGGCAGCTCGACCGCGCGATGGTCGAGCTTCGTTCGCGGGCCGGCAAGCGTCACTGCACATCTTCGAGGCAGATGGAACGGCATCGGCCATACGCCTTTGGGTGCGCTCAGTGTCGTCGCGATCTTTTGCGCGCTCTCGGTGCAGGTCGGTCTCGGGCTGATCTCCGAGGATGAGGACGGCCTCTACACCGGTCCGCTCTATCGCCTCGTCAGCACCGCGACTTCGGACCAGGCGCGCGACATCCACGAGCTGTGGTTCAACGTCATTCTTGGCCTGATCGTGCTGCACCTCGCAGCCATCATCTTCTATCGCTTGCGCGGAAAGAAGCTCACCAAGCCGATGATTACCGGCCGCGCAATGCTCGCCCCGCACACACGGCCGATGCGACCGGGCAAATGGTGGGCTGCGCTGATCTGCCTCGCAGTCGGGTTGATCATTACCCGTTGGGTCATCGCCGGCGCGCCGCCCTTCTGATCGGACCCTGCAACCGCCCGGCTTGAACCTGCCGTCCATCGGCGCCACATCGCGCCCATGCTGATCCATACCGAACAGACGCCCAATCCCGCGACCCGCAAGTTCCTGCCGGGACAAATTGTCATGGAAGCGGGCACCCGCGATTTTGCCGATGCGGAGAGCGCGCAAGGCTCGCCACTCGCCGCCGCCTTGTTCGATAGCGGCATGATCGCAGGGGTCTTTTACGGCCGCGATTTCGTCTCCATCACCGCCGCGCCCGGTGTGTCGTGGACCGAGCTCGAGCCGCTCGTGCTCGAGACCCTGCTCGATCACTTCGTCAGCGACTCGCCCTTGTTCGCACCAGGCACCGCTGCGGCCATTGATGTCGCCACGGACAGCGGCTTCGCGGACGATCCGGCCGATGCCGAAATCATTGATCAGATCAAGGAACTGATCGAGACCCGCGTTCGCCCGGCCGTCGCGCAGGATGGCGGCGACATCGTCTACAAGGGCTATAAGGATGGACATCTCTATCTGTCGATGCATGGTGCATGTTCCGGCTGCCCCTCGTCGACGGTGACCTTGAAGCGCGGGATCGAAAGCCTGATCCGCCATTATGTCCCTGAGGTGGAGACCGTCGAAGCGGTCTGACCCTTGCCGGAAGGAGTTTAACTTTCAGGGGCTTGCGGCTTGATGCCGCTTGTGACCACTATTCCAGCCATGCTTCTGGCCTTCGATACGTCGAGTGCCGCCTGCACCGCCGCGCTGTTCGACGGTACCGGCGCGTGCATCGCGCGCGCCGATGAAATCATCGGCCGCGGCCATGCCGAGCGTCTGGTGCCGATGATCGCCGAGCTGATGGATGGTCGAACCGCGACCCGCATCCTCGTTGGCGTCGGTCCGGGAAGTTTCACCGGAATCCGGGTCGCAATCGCCGCTGCGCATGGCCTGGCGATCGGCTGGGGCGCGCGGCTCGCCGGAATGTCTTCACTCGCGCTGCTCGCTGCTAGTGCCGATGCACAAGGCGATGTCGCGGCCGCGATTATCGGCGGGCATGGCGAATTGTTCGTTCAGCAGTTCGACTGCGCCAGCCTCCAACCGATTTCTCAAATCCGCGGTGCAGTCCCGACCGAAGCGGCTGGTTTCACCTCCGCCAGGTTCGTCGTGGGCTCAGGGGCAAGGCAGCTGGTCGAGGCTCGCGGCTGGGGCGAGGCCCGCGAGCTGTGGCCCTCGGCTGCCAGTGCACCGATGCTGCCTGAAGAACTGCGAACGCTTCCTCCCAAGCCCGTCTATGCACGAGCGCCCGACGCCCGGGTGCCCGAGGCGGCGTGATGGCGACGGTCGAACAGGACATGCGCATCGAACGCGGATCATCTGCCGACCTCGATGCCGTCATGACGGTCATGGATTCGGCGTTCGGCAGCCGCTTTGGCGAGGCATGGACGCGCTCACAGCTTGCCGGGATTCTGCCGATGGGCGGGGTCTCGCTGATGATTGCCTCCAGCCCAGACAGCGGCGACATCCTTGGCTTTTCGCTGTCCCGTACGGTCGCCGACGAGGCCGAACTCTTATTGTTGGCGGTACGCCCGAGCCATCACCGCCACGGAATCGGCCGGGGGCTGCTCGATGATTTTCTGAACCAGGCCCGAAAAGACAGGCTGGCGCGCGTTCATCTCGAAGTTCGCGAGGGCAATCCGGCGGTCGACATGTATAGGACCGCGGGCTTTTCACCGGTTGGGCGACGCAGAAACTATTATCACGCGGCCAATGGCAAGCGTTTCGACGCAATTACCCTTGCGCACCAACTTTAGTTATTTTCCCTTTCCCGACATGGTAGCGTTAACAAATGTTGCCCACCTGCAATGAGATGGGTAATGATGTAGTCGTGTAGTCATCGACTGCATTGTCTCTGCTCGAAGTTTAGGAATTTCCTATGGCTGATCTAGAAAATGCGGAAGACACGCTGCTGACGTTGACCGCTGACATCGTCGCGGCTCACGTCAGCAATAATAGCGTCGCCGTGAACGACTTGCCGAATCTTATCCAAAACGTTCACTCCGCCTTGACCGGTATTTCCGGCAAAGCTGCCGCTGCCGAACCGAAGCCTGAGCCGAAGGTTTCGATCCGCTCATCTATCAAACCCGACTATATCGTCTGCCTGGAAGACGGGAAAAAACTGAAGATGCTGAAGCGGCATCTGATGACCCACTATAAGATGACGCCGGAACAATATCGGCAGAAGTGGGGCCTTTCGGCCGACTATCCGATGGTTGCGCCCAATTACGCCGAGCAGCGGCGCACGCTCGCCAAGTCGATCGGGCTGGGGACGAAGCGCAAGCGCGGTCGCGGCAAGTAATCGAGCGGGATCGCTGGACGGGGGCGGCGTGCGCACCTAATTTGGGGTCATGACGCGCAAGATCGACATCGAAGCACTGTGTGCCGACAAGGGCCTCAGGATCACCGAGCAGCGCAAGATCATCGCGCGGGTGCTCGGTGACAGCGAAGATCATCCCGATGTCGAGACTTTGCATGCGCGCGCCGCGACGGTCGACCCCAATATCTCGATCGCGACCGTTTATCGAACGGTGCGCCTGTTTGAAGAGGCGGGAATTCTCGAACGTCACGAATTCGGCGACGGTCGTTCACGTTATGAAGCTGCGTCCGAAACGCATCATGACCATCTGATCGATGTGGAAACCGGCAACGTAATCGAGTTCGTCGACGACGAACTTGAAGCGCTTCAGAAGCGTATCGCCGAGAAGCTCGGCTTTCGCCTCGTCGACCATCGCATGGAGCTGTACGGCGTCTCGCTCAACCGCGATCGATAAATCGGGCGGCGCCGGCCTCAATTCGCGAGCGGGCTTCCGGATTGCCGGACTCATCTGCCTGTTCGCCGTTCTGGGGCCGATCCACCTTCTGACGAAGGCGCTTTTGGGCCGGTCGCGCTGGCCTTCGCGCTTTCTTGCAGCAGCCGGCTGGATCATTGGCGTTCGCGTGAAAGTCGTCGGAACGCCCGCTCGCCGGCACAGCTTGCTGATCGCCAACCACACGAGCTGGCTCGACATTTTGGTCCTCGGGGGAGCCACGGACTGCGCGTTCGTTTCCAAGGACCAGCTCGGCCACGGCTTCATTCATTGGCTCGCCGACCAGAACGGCACCGTTTACGTCAAACGGAGCCACAGAAAGGCAGCCAAGAATCAGGCAGTCGCGATCGCCAAGGCATTGGAAGACGACAAGCCCGTGGCGCTCTTTCCGGAGGGAACCACAGGCCCAGGCACGCACCTGCTGCCGTTTCGATCAACCCTGCTCGAGGCCGCCAACTTCGCAGCGAAGGATGTCGCTGTTCGCCCCGTTGCAATCGACTATGGCGACGCGATGACGGAAGTCGGCTGGTGGGATGAGCGGGGAATGGACAATGTCCTCAGGCTGCTCGGCCGCCGCGGAAGCCTGGCGGTCATCGTACATCTATTGGGGCCGCTCGACCGTGCGGGCGACCGCAAGCAATTGGCTCATGAGGCACGCGAAGCCATCGCCGAAACGCTCGGCTTAACCTCGCACCCCCACTCGCCTATAGACGAGTACAAATGACTCCCAAGACCTTCAAAATCAAAAATTTCGGCTGCCAGATGAATGTCTACGACGGCGAACGCATGGCCGAATTGCTCGCTGAGAAGGGCATGTCCGCGGCTGGCGAGAATGAAGATGCGGATCTCGTCGTGCTCAACACCTGTCATATCCGCGAGAAGGCGGCGGAAAAGGCCTATTCCGACGTCGGGCGCCTCAAGCGCGAGGACGGCTCCAAGCCGCTGATCGCGCTGGCCGGCTGCGTTGCGCAGGCCGAAGCTCAGGAAGCCAGGCGGCGCTCTCAGCTGATCGACATTGTCGTCGGCCCGCAGACATACCACCGCCTCCCCGAAATGGTTGCTGAGGCCTCACGTGGCGCGCGTCCAGTCGACACCGACATGCCGGCGATCAGCAAGTTCGATGCCCTGCCGGCACGCCGTCGAGCGACCCCTTCGGCCTTTCTCACCGTTCAGGAGGGCTGCGACAAATTCTGTACCTATTGCGTCGTCCCCTATACGCGCGGTGCCGAGATTTCGCGGCCGTGGAACGATATTCTCGTGGAGGCTCATTCGCTCGTCGACGCCGGCGCGCGCGAAATCGTTCTGCTTGGCCAGAATGTGAATGCCTGGGCGGACAAGGAGCGCGGTCTTGCCGACCTGATCCGTGCGCTCGCGAAGATCGATGGCCTGGAACGGATCCGCTACACGACCAGTCACCCTGCCGACATGACCGACGAGCTGATCGCTGCCCACGGCCAGGTCGACAAGCTGATGCCCTACCTCCATCTTCCAGTACAGGCCGGAAGCAACCGCATACTCAAGGCAATGAACCGCAGTCATACGGCTGAAACCTATCTCGCTATTCTCGACAAGGCGCGTTCGGTGCGGCCGGATATCGCCATTTCCGGCGACTTCATCGTCGGCTTCCCCGGCGAGACGGAAGAGGATTTCGAAGCCACGCTAAAGATGGTTGATGCAGTCGGTTACGCATCGGCCTATTCGTTCAAATATAGCCCGCGGCCGGGCACGCCGGCTGCGGTGATGGAGGACCAAATCCCGCGCGAAATCATGGATGACCGCCTCCAGCGGTTGCAGGCCCGGATCAACGAGCAGCAATTCGCCTTCAACCGGTCGAAGGTTGGCCTCGACACAAGAGTGCTCCTTGAGCGCAGGGGCAAGCACGATGGACAGATGATCGGCCGTTCTCCCTGGCTGCAGTCGGTGCACGTCGAAACGGATGCGCAAATCGGCAATATCGTCGATGTGGCGCTGGTCGCTGCCGGACCCAACAGCATCACCGGTGCGATTCGTCAGAAAGAAGCCGCCTGATGGCCCGCCGCGACCTGGCAGCAGTTCCGGACCGCGCCCGCCTCGAGCTCGAATTCGACCAGCCTTATCTCCTCGGGCCATTGTTCGGCGATTACGACCGGCACCTGATCACGATCGAGAACCGGCTCGGAGTCCACATCGCCGCACGCGGCAATCGCGTGCAGATTGAAGGCGAGGCGGACGCCGCCGCACGAGCGCGCGACGTGCTCGTCGGCCTCTATAACCGGCTCGATAGCGGCCATGACGTCGACGCCGAGGCCGTCGAGGCCGTGCTCGGCATGGCTGCCCAGCCGCACCTCGACGGAATCATCCACGAGGAGGTCACTTCGGCACCGCGAGTGATGATCCGCACGCGCAAGAAGACGATCGTCCCGCGCTCGGCGATGCAGACGCCATATATGGAGGCGCTTGCCCGCGACGACATGATCTTCGGACTGGGGCCGGCGGGCACCGGAAAGACCTATCTCGCCGTTGCACAGGCAGTGTCACAGCTCATCGCCGGAAGCGTCGACCGGCTGATCCTCTCGCGCCCGGCGGTCGAGGCCGGTGAGCGGCTTGGCTTTCTTCCCGGCGACATGAAGGAAAAGGTCGATCCCTATCTCCGCCCGCTATATGACGCGCTCTACGACATGCTCCCGACCGAGCAGGTGGAGCGTCGCATCGCGTCCGGCGAGATCGAGATCGCGCCGCTCGCCTTCATGCGCGGCCGCACGTTGAACGATGCCTTCATCATCCTCGACGAAGCGCAGAACACGACTCCGCTGCAGATGAAGATGTTCCTCACCCGCTTCGGCATGCGAAGCCGGATGGTCATCTGCGGCGACCCACATCAGGTCGACCTGCCCGATCCGTCCAAATCCGGTCTCGCCGACGCCGTCGCTCGGCTCGAACGGGTGAAAGGCATAGCGGTCGTTCGGTTCACCGCGGCAGACGTTGTCCGCCACCCTCTGGTTGGTCGGATCGTCGATGCCTATGAAGGTCCTAACGCTGTCCGGGATGTGGGGGCATGATGCTCGAGATTGCGCTCGAGGCCGACGAGGAATGGGACAGTAGCCGCTCCTGGGACCTGCTCGTGCGCCGCGCGGCAGAAGCGGCGATCGCTGAAAGCGCCTTTCCGCAACTGGCGATGTCCGATCGTCGGATCGAGATCTCCGTTCTGCTGACCGGCGATGATGAGGTGCGCGACCTCAACGCCGAGTATCGCGGCAAGCAAAAGCCGACCAACGTCCTCTCCTTCCCGATGTCCGACGGCGATGATCTGCGTGGCACAACAATTGCCGGACCAGAACTGTTGCTAGGCGATATTGTCCTCGCTCGCGGCGTCTGCGAGGCGGAAGCTGCAGACAGGGGCGTCAGCGTCGAGCAGCATGCGACGCACCTGTTGGTGCACGGCACGCTTCACCTGCTCGGCTATGATCATCAGGAGGATGTCGAAGCCGCCGATATGGAGGCACGCGAAATCCGTGCGCTCGGCCGCCTCGGAATCGCCAACCCTTATGAGGCGATCGCCTGATGGCGACCCGGCAGGACGACGGCCGATCGCGCCTCTGGCGCGGCATGCGCCACTTGATCTTCGGCGAGGATTCGGAGCCGACGCTTCGGGAGGAGATCGAAGAAGCGATCGACGAAGCCGAAGAGTCGCTCCCCGTCGCAGGCGACCTCTCGCCGGCAGAACGGCAGATGCTCCGCAATCTCTTGCATTTCGGAGAGCAGACGGCAGGCGACATTGCAGTGACCCGCGGCGACATCGTCGCAGTGCCCGACGAGATCAGCTTCGACGAGCTGGTCCGAGCGTTTGCCGATGCCGGCCACAGCCGCCTTCCCGTCTATGGCGACAGCCTCGATGAAGTGGTCGGCATGGTGCACATCAAAGACGTCTTCATGGCGAGCGTCGATGAGTCGCGCGACCGCTCGCTCGCCGCACTTATGCGTGAGCCCCTCTTCGTCCCCGAATCGATGGGCGTCATCGAGCTGCTCGCCCGAATGCGCAGCCAGCGTGTTCACCTTGCAATCGTGGTTGACGAATTCGGCGGAACCGAGGGTCTCGTCACGATCGAGGACGTGGTCGAGGAGATCGTCGGCGAAATCGAGGACGAGCATGACGAGGCCGAACGCGGCATGTTGACCATGCTCGACGAGGGCCTGTGGGAGGCGGATGCAAGGCTGGAGCTCGAGGAATTGGCTGAGGCGGTCGACGCGCGACTGTCCTCGGACGAGGACGAAGTCGACACGCTTGGCGGACTAATGTTTCTGCTGGCCGGTCATATTCCTCAAAAAGGCGAGTGCGTCACCCACCCTTCGGGCTGGAAGCTTGAGGCCGTCGATTCGGAC
>DASVYN010000173.1:0-11591 GCA_036392155.1 Sphingomicrobium sp. | reverse complement strand
CTACGAAGCGGCGGTTGCGCTCTCGCAGCACGGCACTGTCGCACCGGTGACGCTTCACCACCGCACCGACTTCGCGGCGTCGATGATCGACGGCCGTACCGTCATGGAGATCGATCCCCAGGGCCGTTCGGCCAGGGAAGTAACCGAGCTTTGGGAATATATCTCGGATCGCCTCGAAAAGAATTTCCGCCGCACAGTGTTTGCTGCGCCAGGAGCGGCGCCGGGCATTGCTGCGGCCAGTCCGCGTCCGGTCGGTGGCTTCGGTCGCCGCGTCGTCGGCCAGTAAGGGGGCGTCAAGGTGGCAACTGAAGCCAAGCCGTTCGCCTCTCTTTCCTCCGGTCTCCTCGCGCGCAAGGGCGCTGCTCGCCCAGCAATGCGGCCACAGGGCTTCGGTCAGGTGGGCAATGGCCTCGAGGATCTCGGCTGGAACGACATGGGCTTTGAACCGCCCAAGCCGGCAGAAGCCGCGCGAGATGGGACCCATGACGCGTTCGGCGAGGATGTCGTCGAGCATCCACGGGCGCATCATCCGACAGGCCTCACTCCGGTCCAATCACCGGTTCACGAGCAGCACGCCGAAATCGTCGACCGCTTCGGCGGTGCGGACGATGTCGAGGAGGAAGAGTTTGACGAGACCGCCGAACTCGATGCGGCGGAGGCAGAAGAAGCACTGCCGCCGGTAGCAGTCATTCCTCAGCCGATCGTTCAGGCCGCCGCTAGCAAGCCGGCTCCCACTCCGCGCCGCGCGCCGCGCCCGCGGTCGGCGCCAGGAACCAAGGGAAAGGCGGCGTTCACGCTCCGCCTCGACCCGGATCGTCATCTCAAGCTTCGTTTGGCCTGTGCGGTGGATGGACGCTCGGCCCAACAGCTTGTGACCGACGCGCTCGACCATTTGCTCGAGCGCATGCCAGAGATCGACGGGTTGGTCGAAAAGGCAAAACGCAGGGGGTAAATTCCGATGAACCAGCCGCTTCGCTTCAGCTCAGCAGCGTCGCTTGTTGTCTTGGGTTCGATAATTGCGGGTTGCGCGGCGCCTCAAGCCCGCATCGGCAGCGCTTCGCACGTTGGCGGGAAAGCAGACCAGGACATCGGGCTCGCGACGCGCGCCATGGCCGCTCTCAACTCCAACAACATTCCGCTGGCGATTGATTTCGCCCAGCGTGCCGTCGCGAAGACTCCGGCCGACGCCACTTTCCGGGCGCTGCTCGGCAATGCCTATTTCGCGGGCGGCCGCTTTCGTTCGGCCGAGCAAGCCTATCGCGACTCGCTGACGCTCAATCCGGCCCAGGCGCAGATCATCCTCAAGCTCGCGCTCGTGCAGATCGCCCAGGGCAAGGATGGCGAGGCAATCGGGATCCTCAATGCCGAGCGCGGTGCACTCGAGCCCTCCGATTACGGTCTGGCGCTTGCCCTTGCCGGTCATCCAGCAGAAGCAATCGCGATACTCGAGCCCGTAGCGCGCGGGGCCGGAGCCGATGCGACCGTGCGCCAGAATCTCGCGCTTGCCCATGCGCTTGCAGGCGATTGGGACGAAGCGCGCACGATTGCCGCCCAGGACGTGCCGGCTGGCCAGCTCGATGCTCGCATTCAGCAGTGGATGCAGCTTGCCAAACCAGCGCATGCTTCCGATCAGGTCGCGGCACTCGTGGGCGTTACGCCGGCAGCCAGCGACGCCGGTCAACCGGTCCAATTGGCCCTCAGCGAGGGCGAGACGCAGCAGGCTCGGGCGGTGCCCGCTCCGGCACCGCGCCTTGCCGCACAGGCACCCGTCGCGGTCGAAGCCGTTGCAACGCTTCCGGCGCCCGCTCCGGTTCCGGTGCAGGCCGCCGTTCCGCCCGCGCCTCCGCCGCCCCGACCGACGCTCGCAACGACCGCTGCCAATGCTTATTCGCAAGCCAGGAGCGTCGTCGCTTCGTTTCTGCCGCACGTCAGGCCCACGCCCAGGAAGGCGATGCACGCCGGCGCAACGCTTCAAGCGGTTCGCCGCGGCAATTCGACCGCGGTCGTCCAGCTCGGCGCTTATGGTTCGCCGCAGCGCGTTCTCACAGCCTGGACCGGCGCCGCCCATAGATATGGCGCGCTGAAAGCCTATTTGCCAATGAGCGCCCGCTTCGCCAGCCCCAAAGGAACCTTTTACCGGCTGTCGGTCCGCGGTTTCAACAATGTCGGCCAGGCGAACGCTTTGTGCACCTCGCTCCGACGTGAGGGCGCGAGCTGCTTCGTTCGCAACGTCGCGGGCGATGCGCCGGTACAGATGGCTTCGCGCTAGGCCGAGCCGCCGATCACCATTTCCAAGCAGGCCATTCGGACGGCCACACCCATCTCGACCTGGAGCGTGATGAGCGAGCGTTCGGGATCGTCGGCAACCCGGTCCTCAATCTCGACTCCGCGATTCATTGGACCGGGGTGCATGACGACGGCTTTGGGCGAGGCGGTTGCAAGCCGCGCTGCGGTAAGTCCATAGCGCGAGAGATATTCGCCCGGACTGTCGCCCAAATCCTCTTCGAGCCGCTCCCGCTGGACGCGCAGCATCATGACGACGTCGGCGCCTTCGATCGCCTCGTCGACCGACAGTCGAGGAATGCCGTCCGGCATCAGCGTGGCCGGACCGGCGAGCCGCACCTTGGCTCCGAGGCGCCGGAGCAGCTTCGCGTTGGAGCGGGCGACGCGGCTGTGGCGAATGTCGCCGCAAATCGCAATTGTCAGGCCCTCGTGGCGGCCGAGCCGCTGACGGATTGTCGCGGCATCGAGCAGGGCCTGGGTTGGATGCTCGTTGGTGCCGTCGCCGGCGTTGAGCACCGGCGCGTCCATGATCGAAGCGACGGTTGCGGGAGCGCCGTTCTCACGGTGTCGAATCACGAGCGCATCGGGGCGCATTGCGTTGAGCGTGCGCGCCGTGTCTTCGAGCGTTTCGCCCTTCCTGATCGAGCTATGCTCGACCGACAGCGCGATCGCCGACGCGCCGAGCCGGTATGCTGCGGTCGCGAAGGACATCGCGGTGCGCGTCGAATTCTCATAGAAAAGATTGAAAATGATCCGGCCGTTCAGCCGCTCGTTCGAACGGCGGCCGCGATTGCCCGAGAAATAGAGCTCGGCACGGTCGAGGATGTCGGCGATCTCAGCGTCGCTCAACGAATCGATGGCAAGGATGTCCACGAGCGCCTCGCTTATTGCGGACTTGCCAGATTGGCCAGCGCGTCGATGGCTCCCTGCAGAATATGGGCCGCGGCGAGCGCATCGACCTTTTCCGCGCGGCGCGCGCGGCTGACGTCGGCCTCGATCATTGCCCGCTCGACGGCCTGGGTGGACCAGCGCTCATCCCAAAGCAGGATCGGCAGGTCGAGCGGCGCGAGGTTGCGTGCGAAGGCGCGGACCGACTGGGTGCGCGAGCTGTCGCTGCCATCCATGTTGAGGGGAAGACCGACCACCAGGCCGGCGACCTGCTCGCGGGCAAAAAAGTTGTGCAATTGCTGCAGATCCTTGGTGAATTTGGTTCGCCGGATCGTCTCGACGGGTCCGGCGAAGTTCCAACCGGAGTCGCATGTGGCGAGGCCAATGGTCCTGGTGCCGACGTCGAGCCCCGCGAGCTTGCCGCCATTGCTCAGCGCGGCCGCGAACTCACGCGTTTGGGAGGTGATCAGCGATGCCATGCGCTGAGCCTCCGTTCCGCATCGCGCCGGATCGCTCCCCAGAAGAGGGCGTAATCGTAAACATGATAATTGTTGCCGGGCAGAACGAATGATCCGAGCTGCGGCGCTGCTCCATCGAGGATCAACAGACCCTTGTCGCAATGCGCGCCGACAATGCCGGGCTGAAGCGATGCCGAGCGCAGGTCGGCCGTCGGGATCAGAGTGCCGGGATTGTCCTGCGCCTTTGCAGCGCCGTCCTGCGTGCCGGTCAGCGGATTGACGCAGACCACGTCCTTTTGCCGCCGGTCGCCGCCGTTATAGCCCTTGGTCTTCTCCCATCCGCCGAGGATCAGATCGGGGTTGGCGGGCTCCCCGAACGTCATCCATGAGAGAATGCAGCCGGCTTGATTCGCCGACGCGCAGGCCGGAAGACCAAGGGCCGGGAGGTCCGAGACGGTGCTGATCGGCCAACCGACAACATAAGCAGCGACGATCCGCTTCGCGATCGCAGTGCCGGCGATCTTTTCTTTGAGCAGGCGCTCGAGGTGGAGCGCGCCCTGGCTGTGCGCGGCAAGGATGATCGGGCTCTTCTTCGGCACTCGTCTGAGGAACTCGTCGAACGCTGCAGCGACATCGCCATATGCGAAGTCGAGCGCCTTACGTGCGTCCTCGCTCTTGAGCAGGAAAGCGCCATAAGCTGCCTGACGGTAGCGCGGAGCCCAAATCTCCGCCTCCCGATTGAATGCGCTCGGCTGGCTCTGGACGAACAGCCGGGTCCGAGACTCGGTGTCGCTGCCGACGAACAGCGGTGCGTTCCAGCGGTCACGCTGGAGGTAGGTGGTCGGATGAATGTAGAATATACGCGCATCGGTCGCGATCGGATCGACCGGAGCATCGTTCGACGGTCGCCACCGCGACGGGTCGTCGGGAAGATCCGGCCTCGCAAGCCAAGCCGACGCTTCGGAATAGTCGGGTGCGCGGTCAGCCTTGGCCGCTTCGAAATGCCCCTTCGGAACCGCCTGCTCAACCAGGATTCGTCCGCCCCATTCGTACATTGCAAAAGCTCCTGCGACTGCGAGCAGGGTCAGGACGAAGATGCAGCCGAGGAATCGACGCGCGTACATTGGCCGCGGCCCTATGGGCGTGTCGAGTGATGGGCAAGGCGGTTGAAGGGCAGCGGACGCCCCGCTATCGCGCCCGCAATGTCAGTCACCTTTGAACAGGTTCGTCATATCGCAACGCTCGCGCGGATCGCGATGAGCGACGAGGAGCTCGAGCGCTTCGTACCCGAGCTCAATAACATCCTTGGTTGGGTCGAACAGCTCGGCGAAGTCGACACCGACGGCGTCGAGCCCCTGACCGCAGTCATCGAGCAGAAGCTTCGGTTGCGGGCGGATGTCGTCAATGACGGCAATATCCGCGACGAGGTCCTCGCCAATGCGCCCGACGCGCAACATGGTTTCTTTGCGGTTCCCAAGGTGATCGAATGAGCGGGCTTGTCGACAAGACAATCGCCGAATTGCGCGACGGGTTTCGGGTTGGAGAGTTCACTGCGCGCGAAGTTGCAGAAGCGTATAACGGCGCTGTCGCTGCGGCGCGGACGCTGAACGCCTACACGGTCGAGACGCCCGAGGACGCACTTGCCGCGGCCGAGACGGCCGACAAGGCGCGGGCTTCGGGCGACCTGCCGCCGCTCGCCGGCATCCCGCTCGGCATCAAGGACCTGTTCGCGACCCGCGGAGTCGACACGACCGCCGGGAGCAACATCCTCAAGGGGTTCAAGCCTCGCTACGAGAGCACGGTCACTGCGAACCTGCGCAGGGCGGGCGCCGGGATGCTCGGCAAATTGAACATGGACGAGTTCGCAATGGGCTCGTCGAACGAGACCAGTGCCTATGGGCCGGTGATCTCGCCCTGGCGGCGCAAGGGCAGCAATGTCGCGCTGACGCCCGGCGGTTCCTCGGGCGGGTCGGCGGCGGCAGTGTCGGCAGGTCTCGCTCCGGGGGTCACCGGGACCGACACCGGCGGTTCCATCCGCCAGCCTGCGGCCTTCACCGGCATCGCCGGGATCAAGCCGACTTATGGGCGCTGCTCCCGCTGGGGGATCGTCGCCTTCGCGAGCTCGCTCGACCAAGCGGGCCCGATGGCGCGCACTGTGCGCGACTGCGCGATTCTCCTCGAGGCAATGGCCGGTTTCGATGCGAAGGATTCGACTTCACTCGATCTGCCTGTGCCGCCATGGGAAAGGAATCTGTCGAGCAATCTCAACGGAAAACGTGTCGGCATTCCAAAGGAATATCGGATCGACGGGGTCCCCGCGGAGATCAACAGGCTGTGGGACCGCGGCATCGAATGGCTGAGAGACGCCGGCGCCGCTCCGGTCGAGATCAGCCTGCCGCATACCGGCTACGCGCTTCCGACCTATTACATCATCGCGCCTGCGGAGGCCTCGTCCAACCTCGCCCGTTATGATGGGGTGCGCTACGGCCTGAGGGAGACCGGCGACGGACTGAACGGAATGTATGCGGCGACGCGCGAGGCCGGTTTCGGCGCCGAGGTGAAGCGCCGGATCATGATCGGCACCTATGTGCTCTCGGCCGGCTTCTACGAGGCTTATTTCACCAAGGCGCAGAAGGTGCGGGCGCTGATCAAGCAGGATTTCCGCAAGGCGTTCGAGAGTTGCGACCTGATCCTCACTCCGACCGCGCCGTCGGCTGCGTTCGGAATCGGCGAGACGACCGATCCGCTGTCGATGTATTTGAATGACGTGTTCGCGGTCCCTGCCAGCCTTGCCGGCTTGCCGGCAATGAGCGTTCCCGGCGGGCTGGACGAGGATGGGCTCCCGCTCGGCCTCCACCTGATCGGCAAGGAGCTCGACGAGCAGACGGTACTGAACGCGGGTCTTGCAATTGAGGAGCGGGCGGGGTTCACCGCACGGCCGGAGAAGTGGTGGTAATGGCTGACGCTGCTGCATCTTATCGGATCAAAGGCACCACCGGCGACTGGGAGGTTGTGGTCGGGCTCGAAGTCCATGCGCAGATCACCGCGACCGCCTCGAAGCTTTTCTCCGGAGCAGCGACAGCGTTCGGAGCTGAGCCGAACACGCAGGTGAGCCTCGTCGATGCAGCAATGCCGGGCATGCTTCCGGTGCCGAACAAGGAATGCATCCGCCAGGCAGTGCGCACCGGAATGGCGCTCGACGCAGTGATCAACCGCTGGAGCCGGTTCGACCGGAAGAATTATTTCTACGCCGACCTGCCGCAGGGTTATCAGATCAGCCAGCTCTACCATCCGCTGGTCGGCGAGGGTGAGATCGAGATCCTGACCGACGAGAAGGACGAGTCGACCACCAAGCGGATCGGCATTGAGCGCATCCATGTCGAGCAGGATGCCGGCAAGCTGATGCATGATCAGCATCCGACGATGAGCTACGTCGATCTGAACCGCTGCGGCGTCGCGCTGATGGAGATCGTGTCCCGGCCGGACATGCGTTCGCCTGCCGAAGCAGGGGCTTACCTTAGGAAGCTAAGGGCGATCCTGCGCTACGTCGGCTCGTGCGACGGCAATATGGAAGAGGGCTCAATGCGCGCCGACGTCAATGTCAGCGTGAGAAAAGCCGGGGATGAGCTCGGCACGCGGACCGAGACCAAGAATGTCAATTCGGTACGCTTCGTCATGCAGGCGATCGAGCATGAAGCGCGGCGGCAGGTCGAGTTGCTCGAGGAAGGCGGAAGGGTCATCCAAGAGACGCGATTGTTCGATCCCGACACCGGCACGACCCGGGCGATGCGCTCGAAGGAAGAAGCGCATGATTATCGCTACTTCCCCGACCCGGATCTGCTGCCGCTCGAGCTCGATGAAGCCTTTCTCGACGAATGCCGTGCAAGCCTTCCCGAGCTGCCCGACACGAAGCGCAAGCGTTACGAGGGGCTTGGCATAACTCCTTACAATGCCAGCGTTCTGACCGCCGAGGTCGAGACTGCGCGCTGGTTCGATGCACTGCTCGATGCGGGTGCGGAGCCGAAGCAGGCCGCGAACTGGGTGGTCGCCGAGCTCTTCGGAGCACTCAACCGGCGCGGGGAGACGATCGACCAGAACCCGATATCGCCTGCGCAGGCGGCGGAGCTGTTGGGCCTGGTCGCAGACGCAACCATCTCGGGGACGATCGCCAAGCAGGTATTTGAGATCATGCTCGATAGCGGCGAGGGCGCGGCTGCCATCGTCGAGAAGCGCGGCCTCAAGCAGACCAGCGATACGGGCGCGATCGACGCAGAGATCGACAAGGTGCTCGCTGCCAATGCTGAAAAGGTCGCCGAATATCGGGCCGGAAAGCAGCAGCTGTTCGGCTTCTTCGTCGGTCAGACGATGAAGGCCATGGCCGGCACGGCCAATCCGCAGGTGGTCAATGAACGCCTGCGAGCAAAATTGTCATAATCGCGTCATTGCGAGGACCCTCGACTCGATCGAGGTGACGCGGCAATCCAAAGCAGCGGGGAGCCCGGTTGCTTCGCCTGGGTCGCAATGACGGAGAAGATGTTGCGCAAATTCATGCTGGCCGCAGTCGCGGCCCTTTTCGCCACGCAGTCGGCGGCCCAGGCGACTGCGCCCGTTCAGAGCCCGCCCAACCTGCTCGTCGTAATTTCGGTCGACCAGTTCTCGGCCAACCTGTTCGACGAATATCGATCGCAGTTCACTGGCGGTCTGGGCCGGCTCGCGTCGGGAACCGTGTTCCGCAACGGCTATCAGAGCCATGCGGCGACCGAGACCTGCCCGGGGCATTCGACGATCCTCACCGGCGACCATCCGGCGCGCACCGGGATCATCGGCAACAGCTGGATCGACCAGAGCGTCAGCCGCTCGGACGTCACCGTCTATTGCGTCGAGGACGAGAGCCAGCCGGGGACCAGTTCCACCGCTTACAAGGTTTCGCCGAAGCATCTGATGGTGCCGACGCTCGGCGAGCTGATGAAGAAACGCTGGCCCGGCAGCCGCAATGTCGCGGTGTCGGGCAAGGACCGCGCGGCGGTCATGATGAGCGGTCACAATGCCGACCAGCGCTGGTACTGGGATGGCAAGACCTTCAGCACCGATCTTGAAGGGGCTGCGGTGCCCCGGCTTGTGGGCAAGTTCCAGGCCGCGCTTGCCGCCGCCTTGGCGCAGCCGCGGCCGCCGCTCGAGCCGCCGCCTTTCTGCCAGGCAAGAGCTCGGCTGGTCCCGATCGAAGGCGGCGGCAAGCCGGTCGGGTCGGGGCAACTCGGCCGAGCCGCGGGCGATCTGAACGGCTTCCGTGCCTCACCAGAGCTCGATGGGGACACGCTCGCCTTCGCGGCAGGTCTGGTGGACGAGATGCAGCTCGGCCGCCGAGCCGACCCGGATCTGCTCGCGATCAGCCTCTCGGCGACCGACTATGTCGGCCACACTTACGGCACTGAAGGCGAGGAGATGTGTCTGCAGCTGCTGGAGCTCGATCGAGAGATTGGCGATTTTCTCAAGCAGCTCGACGGTCGCGGCATCAACTATTCGGTGGTCCTTACGGCCGATCATGGAGGCAAGGACGTCCCCGAGCGTGAGCGGCTTGCCGGAGTTGCCAATGCCGCCCGGGTCAAGGCGGACCTCAGCCCTGCAGCAATGGGGCGGGCGCTCGTGAACAAACTGGGCCTCACCGGTCCAGGTCTGCTCGGACCGAGCGTCGAGGGCGACATCTATGTCGACAGGAAACTCAATCCCGCTGACCGCAAGCGTCTGCTCGGAGCAGCGGTCGCCGCCTATAGGGGCGATCCGCAGGTCGAGGCGGTGTTCACGGCCGAAGAACTTTCGAAAGTGCCGGTTCCCGGGACGCCGCCGGAGAATTGGAGCCTGATCCAGCGCGCACGCGCGAGTTACTATCCCGGCCGCTCGGGGGACTTCGTCCTGTTCCTCAAGCGCGACATCACCCCGATCGCCGATACGACCCATTATGTCGCGACCCACGGCTCTCCATGGGACTATGACCGCCGGGTCCCGATCCTGTTCTGGCGTCCGGGCTCCACCGGCACGACGATCGAACATTCGGCCGAGACAACCGACATCATGCCGACGCTCGCGACCATGATCGGCCTGCCGCTTGCTCCCGGAGCGGTTGATGGACATTGCCTGCCCGATGTCCCCGGTGCCTCGTGTACATCTCGCTAACCATTTAAAAAGACGGCCTTTTCTTTCATTCTCCATTCG
Source organism: Sphingomicrobium sp. (assembly GCA_036392155.1). Classification (GTDB taxonomy): domain Bacteria; phylum Pseudomonadota; class Alphaproteobacteria; order Sphingomonadales; family Sphingomonadaceae; genus Sphingomicrobium. The sequence continues at coordinate 1,752 of DASVYN010000173.1, read as the reverse complement.
TGCATGAAGGGGCAGATGTAAGCGTGGGGAAGGGCGCTTTGGTGCCTTTGAGAGAGGGTCGGCGATGTTCAAGCGGGGTCTTGCGGCTGTACTGGCGGCAAGCGTTGCGCTCAGCGGGTGCGTGCAGACTCGGCAATATGCCGATGTCCAGTTCACGCCGCCGAGCGGCGACTATAAATTGCTCGTGCTTCGTCCCGATGTCACGGTGGGCTCGCTGACGACCGGCGGAATGGTCGAACCGCGAGCCGACTGGACCGACCAGGCGCGCGCAAGCATCATCCAGGCATTGAAAAGCCAGCAGGCTTCACGCGGCGGCAATGTCACGATCATCGAGCACCGCAATCAGCTGGCAGCTGTGGGCGAGCAGGAGCTCGCGGATGTGGAGCGGCTCAATTTCGCGGTCGATCAGTCGATCGTCCTGCACAAATATCTGGGCGACTATTTGCCGACCAAGCGTGGCAAGGGTCTCGACTGGACCCTTGGGGCCGACGCCGTGAAGCTCGGGCAAAAGACCGGCTATGATTATGCCCTGTTCCTTCATGCGGAAGACGAGGTTGCCTCGGGTGGCCGGATCGCGCTTGGAGTGCTTGGGCTTGCCGGCTGTTTCATCGGTTTCTGCGCGCCCAACGTCGGCGGTCAACAACAGCTCGACTATGCCTCGCTCGTCGACCTCAAGACCGGAGAGGTCGTCTGGTTCAACGTGGTCTCCGCCGGAAGCGAGATTCCCGGAATCAAGTTCGGAGATCTGCGCTCGTCGGAGGGTGCCGCACAGATGGTCGAGCGGCTGCTCGGCCGAATGAAGCCGGGCCAGGCGGTTCGCGCTCAGCAGCAGGCACGAGAGGGACGCTGATGTGTGCCCGGAGTCTCTCTCGCAGAACGGTGCTGGTCGGCGGCGGTGTCGCTGCGGCAGCGCTCCGTACTGGTGTTGCTGGGGCGCGCGTTCGGCCCCAGGACATGGTGCCATTGGTTGGCCCGGCTTATCGGCCGACCGCGGCCGATGAAAAAGGCCTGTGGAAGGAGATGGAGCGAGTCGAGGAAGAGATTTCCGATTCAAATCTCTTGATCACCAACCCCAATATCAGCGGCTATCTCAAGAATCTCATCGGAACGGTGGGCGGCCCTGCCGCCAGGGACTTCCGCATCTATCTGATGCACATTCCCGACTTCAACGCGATGATGTTCCCGACGGGCTTTGCGGTAGTTTTTTCCGGTCTGCTCCTGCGCATGCGCAATGAGGCGCAGCTGGCGGGCGTGATCGCGCACGAATCCGGCCATTTCCTGAGGAGTCACATGATCCGCTCATGGCGCGACCAGCGGCGCAAGACGGATCTGTTCTCGATCGGTGCAATGCTCGCCGGCATCGGCGGGGCGGGTGCCGGCGTGTACCTTGGCGACTATGTCCAGCTCGCCGAGTTCGGCACCTTGCTGTCGCTGTTTCAGTACAGCCGCGCAATGGAGGCGGAGGCCGACGCATTGGGTGCGAAACTCATTGCAGCGACCGGCTATCCGCCGATCGAGATGGCCAACATCTGGCAGCAGCTGATCGGTGAGGAGGATGCGAGCGCCCGCTATCGGGGCAAGCGCCGGCACAAGGGTTCGCTTTTCGACACCCACCCATCCGACGCTTCGCGCATGGCTGACCTGCGCGCAGATGCGGCTGAGATCACCGTTCCGGGCAAGATCTATGACAATCACCGCGCGCGCTATCTCGCGACCGTCGGACCGATCCGGGCGATGCTGCTCGACGACCAG
>DASVYN010000172.1:0-8174 GCA_036392155.1 Sphingomicrobium sp. | reverse complement strand
CGTTCAAGGGCGGCAACTTCGACCGCGTCAAGCCGTTCAGCGAGCTCGGCAACGGGGGACTTGGAGCTTTCGAGGTGGCGCTTCGCTACGATCATCTCGATCTTTCGAACACGCCCGTACTCGCGCGCGCCGGCAACAAAGCGAGCAGCGTCACGCTTGGCCTCAACTGGTATTTCAACCCCTATGCCAAGCTCATGTTCAACTGGGTTCGGTTCGAGGGTGATCATAGTCCGCTCGATCCAATTGGATCGAAGGCCGAGGGCGATGCCTTTGCAACCCGGATTCATTTGGACTTTTGAGGGGTTCGTGGTGCCCAGCCGAGTGATGCGCCGACGCTCTCGACTCCCTGGCTTCGGCCTCTCGCTGGGCATCACGATCCTGTGGCTGTCGCTGATCGTGCTCATTCCCGTCTCGGCGGTGTTCGTCAAAAGCGTCAGCCAGGGGTGGGGCGCATTTTGGGCGGCAGCGGGCTCCCAGCGCGCGCTCGCCGCCTATCGCCTGTCATTTGGCGCTGCTGCGCTCGCCGCGGCCGTCAATTGCATATTCGGTCTGCTCGTCGCCTGGGTGCTGGTGCGTTACCGTTTCGCCGGCCGGCAGATACTGGGCGCGCTGATCGATCTGCCGTTGGCGCTGCCCACGGCAGTCGCCGGCATCGCCCTTACTGCCATCTACGCCGACACTGGACCGCTCGGGCGATTGTTCGAAAGCCTTGGCCTGCCGATCGCCTATCGGCCGGCGGGAGTGGTCGTTGCGCTGACTTTCATCGGCCTGCCGTTCGTCGTTCGAACCGTCGAGCCGGTGCTCGCTGAAGTATCGAGCGAGATGGAGGAAGCTGCTTTGACCCTCGGTGCCACTCGGCTGCAAACATTTTCGAAGGTCATCCTCCCGACCGTCGCGCCAGCCCTGGCAACCGGGTTTGCCTTGGCGTTCGCGCGCGGTGCCGGTGAGTATGGGTCGGTGATCTTCATCGCCGGCAACATGCCGTTCAAGTCGGAGATCGCGCCGCTGCTGATCATCACCCAGCTGGAAGAATATAATTATGCGGGGGCGGCCGCCATCGCCTGCGTGATGCTGGTGATTTCGTTCGCAGTGCTGCTGCTTCTCAACGCACTACAGCATTGGCAGGCGGGGAGGCGAGGCTGATGGCACCCGCCGGGCTTCGCGAGCGCCGTCTGGTCAAGGCGTTGCTGATCGCCGCCGCAGTTGCGTATGTGGCCTTATTGCTCCTGCTGCCGTTGGGCGCAGTGCTTGCCGAGGCCTTCAGGCAGGGCCTCAAGGTTTGGATGGCCGCAATCAGCGCGCCCGATGCACGTGCTTCGATCAGGCTGACGTTGATCGTCTCGGCTATCTCTGTCGTCCTCAATACGCTGTTCGGCATTTCGGCTGCGTGGGCGATCGCCAAGTTTGATTTTCCAGGAAAGCCCGCGCTGATCGCGCTTATTGAGCTGCCTCTTTCGGTATCTCCGGTCGTCTCCGGCCTGGTGTTCGTTCTGATCTTCGGAGCGCAGGGCTGGCTTGGTCCCTGGCTCGAGCGCAATGACATTCACATCGTCTTCGCGCTTCCCGGGTTGGTGCTTGCGACTTTGTTCGTCACCTTCCCGTTCGTCGCGCGCCAGCTGATCCCGCTGATGACTGCCCAGGGCCGGGCCAATGAAGAAGCGGCCCTGACGCTCGGCGCATCGGGCTGGCAAACCTTCTGGCGGGTCACCCTTCCAAATATTCGCTTCGGCCTCCTCTATGGCGTGCTCCTGTGCAACGCCCGGGCGATGGGGGAGTTCGGAGCGGTCAGCGTAGTTTCCGGTCATATTCGCGGCGAAACCAACACGATGCCGCTGCAAGTTGAGGCACTTTACAATGACTACGACTTTGTCGCCGCCTTCGCCGTCGCTTCGCTTCTCACCCTCCTCGCCCTCGTCACGCTCGCGCTCAAGACCGCGATCGAGTGGCGACATCGCGACCAGCTCGCCGCTCAGCACTGAGACGGAAATGTCGATCCGGATCGAGCATGTCTCGAAGAGCTTCTCCGCATATCCGGCGCTCGACGATGTTTCGCTGACCGTCGGCGGCGGCGAGTTCGTCGCGCTGCTCGGTCCCTCTGGCTCGGGCAAGACGACGTTGCTTCGCATTCTTGCCGGGCTGGAGGTGCCCGAGCAGGGCACGGTGCGGTTCGGCGTCCGTGAGGTGACCAACGACAAGCCGGCTTCGCGCGGGATCGGCTTCGTCTTTCAGCATTATGCCTTGTTCGGCCACATGACCGTCGCGCAGAACATCGCCTTCGGCTTGAACGTCATGCCGCGCGATATTCGACCGGCGCGCAGGGCCATAACCGAGCGGGTCGAGGAACTGCTTTCGCTCGTTCAGCTGCCCGGCCTTGGATCGCGCTATCCGAGCCAGCTCTCAGGCGGTCAGCGGCAACGCGTCGCGCTCGCCCGGGCACTCGCTCGTAATCCGCGCATCCTGCTTCTGGACGAACCCTTCGGTGCGCTCGACGCCAAGGTCCGACGCGAGCTTCGCCAAGCACTGCGCACCATTCATGACGAGCTTGGGCTGACCTCGATATTCGTCACGCACGATCATGAGGAGGCGTTCACGCTGGCCGATCGTGTTGCGCTTCTAAATCGTGGAAAGATCGAGCAGTTCGACACACCCGAGCAGGTCGAGTCCAGCCCGTCGACGGATTTCGTACGGGCGTTCCTGGCTTAGAAAGCTCTAGCCCGAGTTCCTAAGCGCAGTGGCGATCGCGTTGATCGTCAGGTGAATCCCGTCGCGTACGCGCTGGTCGGTCTCGCCCCCACGAAAGCGCTTCAGAAGCTCGATTTGCAGATAGTTTAGGGGGTCGATGTACGGCAGACGCAGGCGAATGGAATTGTCGAGCTTGCGATTGCTTTCCAGCAGCCGACTCTCACCGGTGATCTCCAGCAGCCGATCATGAGTGCGGTGCCATTCGTCGCGGATGCGCCCGAACAGAGCACTTGCCGTTTCCCTGTCTTCGACCAGCTCGGCGTAGCGGGCGGCGATCGACATGTCCGATTTGGCCAGCACCATCGCCATATTGTCCAACGTCGTCCTGAAGAACGGCCATGCAGCCAGCATCTCCCGCAGCAGCGGCAGGTCGTGGTGCGCGGAAAGCGCAGTGCCGACGCCATACCAGCCGGGGAGCATGACCCGCGCCTGCGACCAGCTGAACACCCAGGGGATGGCGCGCAGATCCTCGATCCGATCCGAGCTGGTGCGACTGGCGGGGCGCGAGCCGATCTTCAGCGTCGCGATCTCCGAAACCGGAGTCATCTGCCGGAAGAAGTGCACGAAGCCGGGTGAATCGTAGACCAGCGCGCGATAGTCGGCGAAAGCCGTCTCCGACAGCTGATCCATGGCCGCTGCGAAGCGCTCCGCCTGCCGGGGTCGAATGTCCTGATGTTCCACCGAGGCAAGCACCGTTGCGGCGACGGTTGCTTCGAGGTTTGCGGCCGCGACCTCGGGGGTCGAAAATTTGGCCGCAATCACCTCGCCCTGCTCGGTGAGTCGGATCCGCCCGCCGACCGTCCGCTGCGGCTGCGCCCGAATGGCGGCGAAGCTCGAGCCGCCGCCGCGGCCGACCGCGCCGCCGCGGCCGTGAAACAGCTGGATTTGCGTGCCGGCTTCCTCGAACGCGTCGGCCAGCGCTTCGCTCGCCTTGTTGAGGTTCCAGACCGATGTGAGATAGCCGCCGTCCTTGTTCGAATCCGAATAGCCGATCATCACCTCGGCATGCCCGCGCGAGCCGAGCGCCGCGGCGATTTCGGGCAGCGATAGCCATTGTTTCATGACCTCGGGCGCGCGCTCGAGATCAGCGATGGTCTCGAACAGCGGAACTGCCATGATTGCAGCGCTCGGCGGATCGCCGGCTTTCCACAGTCCGGCCTCCTTGAGGAGGATATAGACCTCGAGCAGGTCGGAAACCTGCTCGCTCTTCGAAATGACATAATATCGGATCGAGTCCGGCCCGTAGCGCGCGTGCGCTTCGGCAGCGGCTGCGACGATCGCCAGTTCCGCCTTGGTTTCGTCGGAATAGTTCGCAAAGGGGCTCGACAATAAACGACCCGATGCGAGCTCGCGGCGGAGAAGCTCAACACGCCGAGCCTCGTCAAGCGCGCGATAGTTCGCTTCCACGCCCGCGGCGGCCAGAAGTTCGGCAACGACGCGTTCGTGCACTTCGGCATTCTGCCTCAGGTCGACCGTCGCCAAATGAAAGCCGAACGTCTCGACTGCGCGGATCAGGCGCTTCAAGGGAGCGAGCGAAGACAAGTGTCCATTGCCGTTCCTGGCGAGTGCAGCGACCAGCACATTGAGCTCGGCGGTGAACGAATCGGGGTCGGGATAGGCATCGGCCGAAAGCGGCGAAGGCCGCGGCGGAGTGCGTCCGCTGATCGCCTCAAAGGTCGCTGCAAGGCGCGCGTAGATGCCGCTGATTGCCCGGCGGTACGGTTCGTCCGCGCGGGCAGGCGAGGGATCGTGCGCGCGTTCCGCCAGTTCGACCAGTTCCGGTGCCACATCGGCAAGCTCGGATGAAATCGAGAGCTCGGCGCCGAGGCCATGGACCTCATCCAGATAGTGCAGGAGGATGGTCTCGGATGCCCGTCCGAGCGCAAGCCGGAGCGTCTCCGCAGTGACATTGGGATTGCCGTCGCGGTCGCCGCCGATCCAGCTGCCGATTCGAAGGAAGCTCGGCGGCCGCTTTCCAAGCAGCCGTTCCCACGAGCTGTACAGGCGCGGCAGCACCGGCAGGAAGATGTCGCGCAGATACGAAAGCGCGATCTCGATCTCGTCGGCGACGAACAGCCGCTCGCGCCGGAGCGGCCGAGTAAGCCAAAGCAGCGCGACCTGCCGCCGGATTGCCTCCTCGACCGGTTCGCAATCGAGCGTCTCGTGGCGGCCGCTGTCGCGCATGCGCATGAGCTCGGCGACGCGGTTGCGGTGATCGATCATGCTCTTGCGCCGCACTTCTGTCGGATGGGCGGTGAGTACCGGCATGATGAGGCCACGGTCGAGGAGATCGGTCACCCTGGCCGGGTCGATCCCCTGCCTGCCGAGGATCTCGACCGCCTCAGCGAGATTGTCGCCGAGCTCGGTCGCGCCGCCCTGTCGATCCTCGGCGAGGTTGGCGAGCATCGAAAAGAGCATGAAGCCGCGAACGAAGTCGAGCGCTTCGTCCTGGCTCAGCGCGCTGAGACCCGGATCGACCGTCGCATCCGTGATGACGCCGCGGTAGCGGTCAACCGAGGTCGATCGGATATATTCAATCCGGCGAAACAAAGTGTCGCCGCCATATTGCCGGATGATATCGCCGAGGATGCGGCCGAGAAACCGGATATCCGGATTCTGCTCGACCGTGCGCGAGCGCTCCGGCGATTGCGACCTCCGAGCATCAGGTTCGGCAAGCGACTGAGTCACGAAATATCCCTACTCTCTTAGCGTTACAGGTGGAACCGCGGGCCGCAACCGTGACCGCGTCGGCAGCCGGGGGTATCAGATGCGGGGCAGGTACCACGTTGCGATCAGGGCGCTGAGGCTCGCCACGCCGATCCCGACGATGACGAAGAAGCCGAAGCCGGCAACGAGAATCAGGTAGAAGTCTTTACGCGCCATTGTTTCCGGGCTGGCCAGCGTCGATCGCTCCAGCCAGAAACCGATGGCCGCCAGACCTGTTCCGCCCACGGCGACCGTCCAATAGGGTGTCCGCAGGACGCCGCAGACGATCCCCCAGCCGATGGCCGCCAAGAGCGACGCGAGCACGCCGGCGCCTTTGCTGCGGGTCAGAGTCCGTTTCCTTTCGTTCACGGCGCGCATTTGGCCTCCGTATCGCGTTCCATGGAAAGTGGCCGACCGAAAAAAGACGGGGGGCCCGAAGACCCCCCGTCCCTACGCTGGGACTACCCAATGGTAGACGTCAACCGCCTTGGATAACTTCACCATGGAGGTTGATGTCGAGGCCCTCAATTTCCTCTTCTTCGCTGACGCGAATGCCGATCGTGTGCTTCAGTGCCAGCAGGATGACGAAGGTGACGACTCCGCAATAGGCAAACACCACTGCGACGTCGACGAACTGCAGCCACATCTGGTGAATGTTGCCGTCGAGCAGCCAGCCATGGGCGGAGGAGTTTATTTTGTTCGACGCGAACATTCCGGTCATGATCGCGCCGAGCGCCCCGCCGATGCCGTGTACGCCCCAGCAGTCGAGCGCATCGTCGTAAAAGCCCAGCATGTTCTTGAGATGGACCGCGGCGAAGTAGCACACCGCGCCCGCCGCCAGACCGATGATAAGCGCGTCTGTCGGGTTCACAAAACCGGAGGCCGGCGTGATGGCCACGAGGCCGGCGACCGCTCCCGAAGCCATGCCGATGACGGTCGGCTTCTTCTTCACGGCCCATTCAACGAACATCCAGGACAGCGCCGCCCCCGCCGTGGCGATCTGGGTCGCTGCGGCCGCCATGCCGGCTTGCCCGTCGTGGGATTCGACCGCCGAACCGGCGTTGAATCCGAACCAGCCGACCCACAGCAGCGAAGCGCCGATGATCGCATAGGCCGGGTTGTACGGAGCGAAGTTCTGGGTGCCGAGGCCTTTGCGCTTGCCGAGCATCAGCGCGGCGACCAGACCGGCGGTGCCCGCATTCAGGTGCACCACGGTGCCGCCGGCGAAGTCGAGCGCGCCGAGCCCACCGGACCCAAGCCAGCCCTTTGCCGACCATACCCAGTGCGCAATCGGGCAATAAACGAGCAGCAGCCACAGGCCCATGAACCAGAGGAACGCCGAATATTTCATCCGGTCGGCCAGCGCGCCCGCAATCAGCGCGGGCGTGATGATCGCGAAGGTCATCTGGAAGAACATGTAGACGGTCTCTGGGATCGTCGGTGCCAGAGGCGAGGCAATATTCATGTCGCCATTCAGCGGTGCGAGCAACGCGTAGCTGAAGTCGGGCATGACCGGGTCGTTGCCGACGAAGGCCATCGAATAGCCGATGAGCATCCACAGCACCGTGATCAGCGCCGTCGCGCCGAAGCTTTGGGCAATCGTCGCAAGCACGTTCTTCTTGCGCACCATGCCGGCGTAAAACAGCGCCAGGCCAGGGATGGTCATCAGCAGGACCAGCACGGATGACGTGAGCATCCATGCGGTGTCGCCCGAATTGACGAGGTCCTTAGGGTAGGTCTGTGTGGCGCAATTCTTCAGCGCCGCGCAGGAATCCGGCGCTGCCGCAGCCGCTGCTGCAGCCGCGGTCTGAGCCCAGGCGGGCATCGCCGCCAATGCCGCGAGCGCGATTCCCGCCGCTCCCCGACAAAGATTGGTTACGAGTTTCATCTATTACACCCCCTCAAAGAGCGTCGTTGTTCAGTTCGCCGGTACGGATGCGAACCGCCCGTTCGACATCGATGACGAAGATCTTGCCGTCGCCGATCGAGCCGGTCTTGGCGGCATGTTCGATCGCTTCGACGACACGGTCGGCGTAATCGGCGGTGACGACTATCTCGAGCCGAATTTTCGGCACGAGATTGGTTTCATATTCAGCACCGCGGTAGATTTCGGTGTGGCCTTTTTGACGGCCGTATCCGCGCGCCTCGCTGACGGTGAGGCCCTGAACATCGATACTCGAGAGTGCCTCTCGCACTTCGTCCAGTTTGTGCGGTTTGAGAATTGCAAGCACCAGTTTCATGCCACCTCCCTTGCGCGTCCAACGCAGGTTGCGCGCTGAATTGGCCTAGTTTCCGATTGGTTCATTCCACCCCCCGACTTCTGTGGTTCGCGAAATCGCAGCTGGTGAGGTCGCTGAGGATTGGGATCCCATTAAGCCATCACCAGGGCAGAAGCTTTGAATATGTTGCTGCGGTGCACAACGTGAATTGTTAACTGCCCCTTGGGAGCGTTTTTGTTGCAGTGCAATAACGGCAGTGGGTTGATTGTATCCCATGTGCGGCTCGGTGCCGCCTTTGGCCAGATTCGGCTCAACAATGCGGGAAAGGGGAAATTCAGTGAATTACAAATATCTGATTGGTAGCGCTCATCGCGCTGCAAGAAGCAGCGCAACCATGGCTCTGGCCGGCCTGGCGGCCATGTCCGTGCCGGCATTTGCCGATCCGGTGCCATATCCCGGAATGAACGGTCCGCTCGCCGCCAATCCGAAGCCGGAGACCGTGGATGC
>DASVYN010000171.1:0-12704 GCA_036392155.1 Sphingomicrobium sp. | reverse complement strand
CCGGCCGCACGCGCTTCGTCGGCGGTCGCAAAGAAGATCACATGCTCGCGCCTCGGCCGCCGCGCCGGGCAGCTCGGCTTGCAGTAAATGCCGGTCGTGCTGACCGCGCCGATGACCCGGCCATCCCAGCTCCGGTCACGGCGCATGAAGGCCGCCCAGGCGGTCTCCGGATCGAGGCGCGCAACATTGGTCACGTCGATCGATCTAGGCGCCCCGAAGGTGCGTGCAAGCGTTGCCACGGTCAGTTCCTTTCGATCTTCGCCGAGAAGCAGCCCCGCACTGCATTGTGCGCGTGGATCGTCTCGATTTCGGGGTTGGCGAACAGCTTTAGAATGCCGGTTTCGGCCTCACCGGGCTGAACGAGGATTGCGTCGGCCATCATCCCCTGCTTGTCGAAGCCGCGCAGGGACAGCACGCGCTTCTCGAACACCGGCGGAATTTCGTCGACAAACTCGGCTGCCGCATCGGCACCTTCGGCGATGAAGATTGCATGGGTCGAGCGATAGGGGTTCGCGACTTCGTGGCTGACGTGGTTGAGCAGCAGGACCTTGTCGCCGATCGGGCGGTCGATGAGGCTCACCCGGCACGGATAGGTGGGGTCCGTAACGGTCATTCTGACGATGCCCTGGTCGGCCAGCTCCTGGTCGGAGAGGCGATGAAGATGCCGGTACGGCGCGGGATCGATTCCAGTGATTCGGTAGGTCATGCGGCTGGATTTAGGGGCCGCCAACATTTCACGCTTCCGGAGCCTTGCGGTCAAACTATGTCGCCTTTGCGATGATCCTCACCTTCCATTCCGGCGACCTCGACAGCAAAGACGTCCAGGCGCTGCTCGCCTATCATTTCGACGCGATGCGCTCGACCTCTCCGCCCGAGGCCTGCCACGTCCTGCCGATCGACGGCCTTCGCGATCCGGCAGTAACATTTTGGTCGGCACGCGACGACGGCAGGCTGGTGGGTGTCGGAGCCATCAAGCAGCTCGCGAGCGATCACGGGGAGATCAAGTCGATGCGCACCGCACCCGCTGCACTCGGCTGCGGGGTCGGCCGAGCGCTCCTCAATCACATCATCGCCGACGCTCGAGGCCGAGGTTATGCGCGCCTCAGCCTCGAGACCGGAAGTACCAAGCCGTTCGCCGCAGCGCTTCATCTGTACGCCAGCCAAGGCTTCGTCCCGTGCGGCCCGTTCGGTGACTATCAGGACACGCCCTTCACCCGCTTTTTCACGCTTCGCCTATCGGCCGAGGGCGAGTTGGATGAGGGGTAGATTTTCGCCCCTCATCCGTGTCGCAATCGTTCAGCGCCTTTTCGCTACGCGACCAAGGCACCGTATGAATCGATCTGGTCGACGCTGAGGCGCGTGACCTCCGGCGGAATTTCGCACCGCTTGGAGATTTCGGCGGTGAACGCCTTAAATTCGCTCGTTTCGGTAAGAACGTCGGACGAATCCTCTTGATGGTTGAGGAACACATGGACGAAGCTTTGACCGTCGCTTTCCTTGAATAGGTTGTACGACACGTCCCTGGGAGCATCTCGACGCAGGCGATCGAAAGCCGCGTGCGACAGGGTTTCATTCTCGACGACCGCCTCGGGTTTGACCTTGTAGCGGACGATAGTCAGACGTTGCATGTTCAAGTCTCCATGATCACGGGCGCTTTCAATCGCACCCACGGCTACTGACGAACCGGCACGGCCAAAGGATTCTTGGCAAGCCCCGAATCCTTTTTGGAGGCACGCACGTCATTGCATTTGAAAGATGGGAATGATGGGCGACATGGACGAAAACAGTCTCGAGCAGTGGCTGACAGACATGCGGCCCCGGCTCCATGCATTTTGCGGGCGCATGATGGGTTCGGCGATCGACGGTGAAGATGTCGTGCAGGAGGCGCTGAGCCGCGCGGCGTCGGCTTATGCGAATGCTGCGCCGATTGCCCGACCCGAGGCCTGGCTGTTTCGGATCGCGCGCAATACCGCGATCGATGCGCTGCGTCAGAGACGTGGGCGCACTGCTGATCCGAATGACCATGACGATTCCGATCCATCGGCCGACAGTGCGGCCCGGGCCGAGGTAACGCTCGGCTTCACCGCCTTCCTGCCTTTGTCACCTCCGCAGCGGGCCTCGGTCGTCCTTGTGGATGTTCTCGGCTACTCGCTCGCCGAGACCGCCGCCATTCTCGAAACCAGTGTTGCAGCGGTCAAGGCTTCGTTGCACCGCGGCCGCATGCGCCTCGCCGCCCCGTCTGAGCCTGCCCCGGTCGACCAGCGCGAAAAATTACGATTGCGAGCCTATGCCGACCTTTTCAACGCGCGCGAGTTCGATGCACTGCGCGATCTGCTGGCGGCGGACGTGCAGCTGGTCATGCCGCCAAATATCCGCCGCGACGGCAAAAGCGATGTCTCTGTCTATTTTGCGCGCTATTCGGAAGCTTCGACGTCGTGGCGGATGGAACCTGCGATCATCGATGGCCGGCCATGCCTGATGGCGACCGATCCCGAGAATGAGAAAACTCGCTTCATCGTCTTGCTCGATTGGTCCGACGGCCGAATCGTCCTGATCCGCGATTTTCATTATGCCCGCTATGTGATGGACGGAATTGATATCGCGCGGATTTGACCCCCATCCGCCTTGCATCCCCCGCGACCCCTTGCTAGGGGCCGCGCCAACTGGTGGGGGCGTGCGGGGCTAACCCGTTTTCACGCCCCGTTTTTCGCATCAGGCAACATTTCCGTTTCTGGAGCTTTTCGCGCGTGGAGATATCCGGCGGCATTCGGGCCAGCTTAGCAGGGCGCTACGCATCCGCTCTGTTCGACCTTGCCCGCGACCAAGGGCAGATCGAATCCGTTGGCCGGAGCCTCGACACGCTGAGTCAGGCGCTTTTGGATTCGAAGGATTTCGCCGAGCTTGTCTCGAGCCCGCTGGTATCGCGCGGCGAGGCGGGCAAGGCGTTCGCAGCTCTAGCTCCGGACCTCGGCCTCGATCCAATTACCGGCAACTTCCTTGCTGTGCTCGCCCGCAACGGCCGCAAGAACGAGCTTCGAAACGTGATTCGCGCATATGGTCGGCTGGCGGCAGACCACCGCGGCGAAACGACCGCGGAGGTTATTACCGCCCGGCCGCTTGGCGACGACCAGCTCGCAGCGCTCAAGCAGCAGCTTCGCGCCCGCGCCGGACGCGACGTCATCATCGACTTGAGCGTCGACCCCGAAATCCTCGGCGGAATCATCGTCAAGCTGGGCAGCCAGCAGATCGACGCCTCGATCCGCACCAAACTCAACCGACTCGCTTTGGCGATGAAAGGCTAAGACAGACCAATGGATATCCGCGCCGCTGAAATCTCCCGCGTAATCCGCGACCAGATCGCGAATTTCGACGCTGAAGCGCAGGTCTCGGAAGTCGGCACCGTGCTCTCGGTCGGTGACGGCATCGCTCGCATTTACGGCCTCGACAATGTCCAGGCCGGCGAGATGGTCGAGTTCGACAACGGCACCAAGGGCATGGCCCTCAACCTCGAGGCCGACAATGTCGGTGTCGTGATCTTCGGCTCGGACTCCGAGATCAAGGAAGGCTCGACCGTCAAGCGCACCGGCACAATCGTTGACGTTCCGATTGGCAAGGGCCTGCTTGGCCGCGTAGTCGACGCGCTCGGCAACCCGATCGATGGCAAGGGGCCGATCGAGGCCACCGAGCGCCGCCGCGTCGAGGTCAAGGCGCCCGGGATCATCCCGCGCAAATCGGTGCACGAGCCGGTGCAGACCGGCCTCAAGGCGCTCGACGCGCTGGTTCCGATCGGCCGCGGCCAGCGCGAGCTGATCATCGGCGACCGCCAGACCGGCAAGACCGCAGTCGCGCTCGACACCTTCATCAACCAGAAGGAGGTCAACAAGAGCGGCAAGGAGAATGAGAAGCTCTACTGCATCTACGTTGCGATCGGCCAGAAGCGCTCGACGGTCGCCCAGATCGTTCGCGCGCTCGAAGAGAATGGCGCGATGGAATATTCGATCGTCGTCGCGGCGACCGCTTCCGAGCCTGCCCCACTGCAGTTCCTCGCACCCTATACCGGCTGCGCGATGGGTGAATATTTCCGTGACAACGGCATGCATGCGGTGATCGTCTATGACGATCTGTCCAAGCAGGCCGTCGCCTACCGCCAAATGTCGCTGCTGCTGCGCCGTCCGCCGGGCCGCGAAGCCTATCCCGGCGACGTATTCTATCTCCACAGCCGCTTGCTCGAGCGCGCAGCGAAGATGAACGAGGCTAATGGCGCCGGCTCGCTGACCGCACTCCCGGTCATCGAAACGCAGGCAGGCGATGTGTCGGCCTACATCCCGACCAACGTCATCTCGATCACCGACGGCCAGATCTTCCTCGAGACCGACCTCTTCTACCAGGGCATCCGCCCGGCGATTAACGTCGGTCTCTCGGTCAGCCGCGTCGGCTCGGCTGCGCAGACCAAGGCGATGAAAAAGGTCGCCGGCTCGATCAAGCTCGAGCTCGCACAGTATCGCGAAATGGCGGCCTTCGCCCAGTTCGGCTCCGACCTCGACGCCTCGACCCAGAAGCTGCTCGCCCGCGGCGCCCGCCTGACCGAGCTCCTGAAGCAGCCTCAATATCAGCCGATGCCGGTCGAAGAGCAGGTCGCCTCGATCTTCGCTGGCACCCAGGGGTTCCTCGACAGCGTCGATGTGAAGAACGTGGTCCGCTATGAAGCGGCGATGCTGAGCTTCCTGCGCTCGGACAAGCCGGAGATCCTTGCCAAGATCCGCGACACCAAGGCGCTCGACGACGACACCGCCGCAGCGCTCAAGGACGCGCTCGCCGAGTTCGGGAAGACCTTCGCCTAAGATGGCGTCGCTCAAGGCCCTCAAGATCCGCATCGGCTCGGTCAAGTCGACGCAGAAGATCACCAAGGCGATGAAGATGGTCGCTGCGGCGAAGCTGCGCCGTGCCCAGCAGAATGCCGAGGCCGGACGTCCCTATTCGTCGCGGATGACGGAAGTCGTCCAGTCGCTCGCCTCACGGGTAACGGCCGGGCCGCAGGCTCCAAAATTGCTTGCCGGGACGGGCAGGGACGCCGTCCATCTGATCGTTCTCGCGACGGCCGACCGCGGCCTCGCCGGCGCATTCAGCAGCAACGTGGTCCGCGCCGCTCGCCGCCGCGCCGACGATCTGATTGCGCAAGGCAAGACCGTCCTGTTCTACATCGTCGGGCGCAAGGGCCGTCCAGTGATCCAGCGCCTCTACCCGAAAAGCATCGTTGCCCAATTTGATACGACGGCGATGAAGGCGCCGACCTATACCGACGCGCAGGCGATCGCGAAGGACATCATCGACCGCTACATCACCGACGGCATCGACGTCGTTCATCTCGCTTATGCCAAATTCCGCTCGACGCTGGTGCAGGAACCGACGATCGATCAGATTATCCCTGTCGTTCCGCGTCAGCCCGAAGCGACTGCGCAAGTGAAGACCGGCGCGCCCGCGGCAGTCGAATATGAGCCGGACGAGGAAGAGATCCTCAATGACCTGCTGCCGCGCAATATTGCGGTCCAGGTCTACCGTGCTCTGCTCGAGAACCAGGCCGGCTTCTACGGTTCGCAGATGACGGCGATGGACAATGCGACCCGCAACGCCGGCGATATGATCAGCCGCCTGTCGATCCAATATAATCGCCAGCGCCAGGCGGCGATCACCACCGAGCTCATCGAAATCATTTCGGGCGCCGAGGCGCTCTAACCAGAGTTGAAGGCAAGGAAGACTGACATGGCCACCGCAGCCACCGACACGAAACCCCGCAAGAAAGCCGCTCCCAAGGCTGCAGCGCCCCAAACGACGGCGCCCGCGCAGACGAGCAACCTCACCGGCCGCGTTGCCCAGGTGATCGGCGCAGTCGTCGACGTCGCGTTCGTAGGCGAGCTCCCGCCGATCCTGTCGGCGCTGGAAACCGACAACCAGGGCAACCGCCTGGTGCTCGAGGTCGCGCAGCATCTCGGTGAGAATGTCGTCCGCACCATTGCGATGGACTCGACCGACGGCCTCACCCGTGGCCAGGTCGTCAACGCGACCGGCTCGCAGATCCGAGTGCCGGTGGGTCCCAAGACGCTGGGCCGCATCATGAACGTTATCGGCGAGCCGATCGACGAGCGGGGTCCGATCGGCAGCGACCGTACGGCGCCGATCCATGCGGAGGCGCCGGCCTTCGTCGACCAGTCGACCGAAGCGTCAATCCTGGTTACCGGAATCAAGGTCATCGACCTCCTCGCCCCCTATGCAAAGGGCGGCAAGATCGGCCTGTTCGGCGGCGCCGGAGTCGGAAAGACCGTGCTCATCCAGGAGCTGATTAACAACATCGCCAAGGGTCACGGCGGCGTGTCGGTGTTCGCCGGCGTCGGCGAACGCACCCGCGAGGGCAACGACCTCTACCACGAGTTCCTCGATGCCGGCGTTATCGCCAAGGACAAGGACGGCAATCCAACGCCTGAAGGTTCCAAGGTTGCGCTGGTATTCGGCCAGATGAACGAGCCGCCGGGAGCACGCGCGCGGGTCGCTCTTTCCGGCCTCACCCAGGCCGAATATTTCCGCGACGAGGAGGGCCAGGACGTGCTCTTCTTCGTCGACAACATCTTCCGCTTCACCCAGGCGGGTTCGGAAGTGTCGGCGCTGCTCGGCCGTATTCCTTCGGCGGTCGGCTATCAGCCGACCCTGTCGACCGACATGGGCGCGCTGCAGGAGCGCATCACTTCGACCAACAAGGGTTCGATCACTTCCGTCCAGGCCATCTACGTGCCGGCAGACGACTTGACCGACCCGGCGCCGGCGACTTCGTTCGCCCACCTCGACGCCACCACCACGCTGAGCCGCGCGATTTCCGAGCTCGGCATCTATCCGGCGGTCGACCCGCTCGATTCGGTCAGCCGCGTTCTGACCCCGGCCGTGGTCGGCCAGGAGCATTATGAGGTCGCCCGCGCGGTCCAGGAGACGCTGCAGAAGTACAAGAGCCTGCAGGACATCATCGCCATCCTCGGCATGGATGAGCTCAGCGAAGAGGATAAGCTCGTCGTCAGTCGAGCGCGCAAGATCCAGCGCTTCCTCAGCCAGCCGTTCCACGTCGCCGAGGTCTTCACCGGCATTCCCGGCAAGTTCGTCCAGGTCGAAGACACCGTCCGCTCGTTCAAGGCGGTGGTCAACGGCGAGTATGACCACCTCCCCGAAGCCGCCTTCTATATGGTCGGCGGAATCGACGAAGCGGTCGCCAAGGCCGAGAAGCTGGCGCAGGAGGCGTAAGCACTGGCTGACGACCTGCGCCTCGAGGATTGCGTCAACGAGCGCTGCCCCTGGTCGGGTGACCCGGTCAGCGCCGACAGCCTGACGCTCTACCGAGGCAAGGTCGTCGGCTTCTGCAACACCGGCTGCCGCGACAAGTTCGAGACTGCAACGAAAGCGTTCGACGCAAAGATACAAGGCAAGGAATAATGGCCGATCTTCATTTCGAGCTCGTCACTCCGGACCGCCTGGTGATGTCTGACGACGTCTATATGGTCGTAGTCCCGGGCACGGAGGGCGAATCCGGCATCATGGCCGGCCACGCGCCCTATATGACGACGCTCAAGAATGGCGATGTCGCAGTCTATCGCTCTGCGGGCGCCCAGCCGGAGCGGATTGCAGTGACCGGCGGTTTTGCCGAAGTCAGCGACAAGGGCCTCACGATCCTCGCCGAGAGCGCCGGCGCAGCCTGACGCCCAGCGCAGTTCAAGCGACTTTTACCCGTTCCTCTCGCGTCAAATTGCTGCGTGCAAAACCCTGGCCGCGCTCGGCAGGGTTAGTCTTTCCTTAGGCATCTGGCGTTAATGCTCGGAGCCGAATTCCAGTTAAGCGAGCGACAACGGGCATGAGCGCATTCGGCAAGCGTAGTGGCATGGGCGGCGGCGGACGTCCGAGTTTCGGCGTTGCCAAGCCAATGAAGGGTGGCGCCAGTTCCGCTAGCTCCGCCGCTCAGATCTCCGGCGGCGATCAATTTCCGCCGATCGACGAGCTGACTGCGCCGATCGATGCTCCATTCGCCGAGTCGGGCAGCGGCGGCGGCCTGGGCGGTGCGATGGAGCGCCTCACCGCTCGACAGAATGCCAGCGGCGAAGCAGCGAGCAGCAAGACCGAAGGCTTTGAGGCGTCCGTCCATCGCATCAAGGAACAGGTCCTTCCGCGTCTGCTCGAACGCGTCGATCCCGAGGCTGCGGCAACCCTCAACAAGGACGAGCTCGCCGAGGAATTCCGACCGATCATTTCGGAAGTGCTTGCCGAGCTGAAAATCACGCTCAATCGCCGCGAGCAGTTCGCGCTCGAGAAAGTGCTCGTCGACGAGCTGCTCGGCCTTGGTCCGCTCGAGGAGCTGCTGGCCGATCCGGCGATCAGCGATATCATGGTCAACGGCCCCGACCAGACCTACGTAGAGCGCAAGGGCAAGCTCGAGGTCGCGCAGATCCAGTTCCGCGACGAGGAGCATCTGTTTCAGATCGCGCAGCGCATCGTGAACAAGGTCGGACGCCGGATCGATCAGACTACGCCGCTCTGCGACGCGCGCCTCCAGGACGGCAGCCGCGTCAACGTCATCATCCCGCCGCTCTCGCTTCGCGGCACCGCAATCTCAATTCGTAAATTCTCGGAAAAGCCGATCACGCTCGACATGATGAAGGGCTTCGGCTCGATGTCAGAGAAGATGGCGACCGTCCTCAAGATCGCCGGCGCATCGCGCATGAACGTGATTATCTCGGGCGGTACCGGTTCGGGTAAAACGACGATGCTCAATGCATTGTCGAAAATGATCGACCCGGGCGAGCGGGTGATCACCATCGAGGACGCGGCGGAGCTTCGGCTTCAGCAGCCTCACTGGCTGCCGCTGGAAACCCGGCCCGCAAACCTCGAAGGCCAGGGTGCGATCACCATCCGTGACCTGGTCATCAACGCTCTGCGTATGCGTCCAGACCGCATCATCCTCGGCGAAATTCGCGGCCAGGAGTGCTTCGACCTCCTGGCGGCGATGAACACCGGCCACGACGGTTCGATGGCGACGCTTCACTCCAACTCCCCGCGCGAGTGCCTCGCGCGTATGGAGAACATGGTGATGATGTCGGACATCAAGGTTCCCAAGGAAGCGATCAGCCGTCAGATCGCGGATTCGGTCGACCTTATCATTCAGGTGAAGCGTCTTCGCGACGGCTCACGCCGGACGACCAACATCACCGAGGTGATCGGCATGGAAGGCGACGTGATCGTCACCCAGGAGTTGTTCAAGTTCGAATATCTCGATGAGACTGCGGACGGGAAGATCCTCGGTGAGTACCGCTCGATGGGCCTTAGGCCATATACGCTCGACAAGGCCAAGCAGTACGGCTTCGACCAGCCATATCTGGAAGCCTGCCTCTAGGATTATTCCGTCAGGATCAGCGGCTGGTCGGCAAATATTGTCGGATCTTCAGCCGACTCCCACAGCTGACGCAGACTTTTGGGCAGAGCGTCCCTGACCTTGTTGATCTGCCCATCGGAGATATGCCGCGAAAGCACCCGGAAGACAGAGCGGATCGCCTCTTCGGGATCGACCGGCCGGGTATCGCTGAGCCATGCCGCGACCTCGCCCACGAAATCGTCGCGACTGCGAAGCTCGCTCGGCATGTGGACGGGCTCGAATTGGTCGTAATAGACGCCGCGGATCAACAGCGGCAGCTGAGCACCGAGATGGGCAGCGAGGTTGATTGTCAGCCGGTCGCGCAGCTTGTGGAGGACCGTCGAGAGCACCTTCCAGGCGACCTGCTTGTCCGGCCCAAGATCGTTGCAGATCTCGTTCAACCAGACGTGCGTTGTTTCGAGGGTTCGGTCGAATACGTCGAGGCCGCTCGCACTCATGGTTCCACTCCCGGTCATCTTGTTCGCGCTGTAGCTCGCGAACGATCCGGGTCGGGCAACGTTCCGCTTGTTTGACCGCTCAGGCGGCCTTTTTTAGCTGCTCTCCGGCATCGGCTGCAAGCCCGCCGATGAACCGTTCCGTGCATGCTTCCCAACTGTAATGGAGGGCTTCCTTTGCAGCGCCCTTGCGGCTTGCGCGCAGAGCCGAGGCGACCGCTTTTGCGAGGTCCTCGTCGAGAGCGCCGATCGGCCTCGATCCGCCGTGCATGCCCCGATTGTCGCTCCCCAAAATGTCGATCGGACCCGGCACTGGGTAAGCCGCGACCGGTACTCCGCAGGCAAGCGCCTCGATGTTCACCAGCCCGAAAGTATCGGTACGGCTGGGGAAGACGAAAACGTCCGCTCCAGCATAAGCAGCAGCGAGCTCCGCGCCGTGCTTCGAACCAAGGAACAGGACCGATGCATATTGCGCCTTAAGCCGCTCGAGCGCGGGCCCATCGCCGACCACGACCTTGGTCCCTGGAATATCGAGATTGAGAAAAGCATCGATATTCTTCTCGACCGCGACCCGGCCGACGTTGAGCAGGATCGGGCGCGGCAGGTCGGCAAAAGCGGGATGCGGAGCAACCGACGGATTGAACTGGCCGAGGTCAACTCCGCGCGGCCAGTGATGGGTATTGATCAGCCCATGGCCGTGCAGTTCATGGGCGAGCGTCGCAGTCGCAGTAAAGGTCCGCTCAGCAGCGCCGTGGAAATGGCGCATCACCTTCCAAATCCATTCCGCCGGAATGCCGGTCCGAATCGACACATAATCGGGAAAACGCGTGTGGAAAGCGGTGGTGAAGTGCCGACCGTGTTTCAGGCACCAGTTGCGCACAGCCCAACCGATCGGCCCTTCGGTCGAAATATGGATCCGGTCGGGCCTGATCTCATCGAGCATTCGGGCGACCGCCCTGCCGCATCCCAGCGCGAGGCGAATTTCCGGATAGGTCGGACACGGCAAGGTCCGAAACAGGCCCGGTTCGATCACGTCGACGTCGTGACCCATCCGCCGCATCTGCTCGACGGTCATGCTCAAAGACCGGACAACGCCATTCACCTGCGGATGCCACGCGTCGGTGGCGAGGACGATCTTCACGCCGCGGCTGCTTCCCTCGCCCTTCGTGCTGCCTTTTGCTCCACCGCTTCCTCGCGCTTGCGCTCCGCCCAATCGATGATCTCCATTCGCCCGTCAGAATACTCGACGAGCGCCGTGCAGCTCTCGACCCAGTCTCCGTCATTATAATAGGTCACATCGCCGATTTTCCTGATTTCGGCGCTGTGGATGTGGCCGCACACAACGCCATTGGCGCCGCGCTCGTGCGCCGCATGCGCGACGACTTCCTCGAAGCTCGAGATGAACTGCACTGCATTCTTCACCTTCTTCTTGAGGTGACTGGACAGCGACCAATAGGGCAGTCCGCGCTTTCGGCGGACCCAGTTGAGCACGCGGTTGAGCTTCAAGAGCAGGGTGTAAGCACTGTCACCAAGGAAGGCGAGCCACTTGGCGTAGAGCACGACGCCGTCGAATTCATCGCCGTGAAGCACCAACAGCCTGCGATTGTCGGCGGTCAGGTGGATCGCCTCGGGAACCAGCTCGACCCCGCCGAGGTTGAGCCCGACATAGCCGCGGAACGCCTCGTCATGGTTGCCAGGGACGTAAAGCACCCGGGTGCCGTGCTTGGCCTTTTTGAGAATGCAGCGGACGACGTCGTTGTGCCGCGGCGGCCAATACCAGCCCTTCTTGAGCTGCCAGCCGTCGACGATGTCCCCGACGAGGTATAATGTCTCGCAATCGACGGACTTCAGAAAATCGAGCAGTAGCTCCGCGTTGCAGCCCGCGGTGCCGAGGTGAATGTCGGAGATCCACGCCGTGCGTACCCCAAGCCTCGACCGGTGCGGCTCGAAATGGACGGGTTCTTCAATCCAGTTCGAAGTCTGAACGAATTGACGGACTGCAGCTGCGCTGCGCCCCCGTTTCCCAGGTTCGGACATTTTTGTCCTCCCATTCCTTCCCGCGGACATTGTCGCGTCCGCGGGGAACAGATCGATGACGGATTGGCGAAGCTTGGATGACATTGGGCCGGGTCGACGGAGTGCACGCGCAATAATCCAGATCAAGCTGAGGAACGCGATCCCGCAGTGCGACATTTTTCAGCGCATGGCGCGCTCTGAAAGTCGAAGGTTCCCAAGTTCCACAAATGCTCAACCATGGCTCATACCGGCAGGCCCGCTGCCTGGTGGAGGCGCTCAGCGCGAGGGGATCGTGATGCCGAGCTGCTCGACCATGATCGCCGCTGCATACGCCGAGGCGCTGCAGCCC
The DNA here is from genome assembly GCA_036392155.1 of Sphingomicrobium sp. Classification (GTDB taxonomy): domain Bacteria; phylum Pseudomonadota; class Alphaproteobacteria; order Sphingomonadales; family Sphingomonadaceae; genus Sphingomicrobium. The sequence goes on along the minus strand of DASVYN010000171.1, from coordinate 448 downwards.
AAGCCCCCTCGCCGAACACCGCCGGACGAGCTGAAGGGCTATTCGACGAAGGCGCGCTCATGCCGCAGGCCGAACGGTACCGAATTGCAGTCCGGGGTGATCAGATATGAACCTTTCCTAATGTGTGAGATCATTCGTCTCGCTGGCCCGTTATCCGGACCGCTGTCGCATCGAGGGCGTTGGGGCATGGACCATGTGCGGAATTGCGGGTTGGTATAGGAGGGGCGGCCGCCCCGTCGAACGCGGCGTCATCGCCCGCCAGTGCGACCGGCTGATCCATCGCGGACCCGACGATGAGGGCTCTCTCGTCGAACGTGACTTCGGCTTCGGAATGCGGCGCCTTAGCATCATCGACGTCGAGGGCGGCCATCAGCCGATCTTCAGCGCCGACGGGCGCTTCGCAATCATCTGCAATGGCGAGATCGTCAATCATCCAGAGCTCCGTCGC
>DASVYN010000170.1:0-8700 GCA_036392155.1 Sphingomicrobium sp. | reverse complement strand
TGCCGTGGATCGACGAATGCACCTTCGCCGAACTGCGCCTTGTGATAGGTTAAGCACCAAGAGGCTGGCAACGTTCACCCGCGATCTAAGGGAAAGTTGTCAATGTGATGTATCAATTTTGCAACAGCGCTGGCTTGCGCTTGAAAGGTCCCGCGTCATAGGCTGCTAGCACTGGGGCGGAGGCATTTGAAATGCGCAACTACTGGCTTGTTTCAGGTGGAGCGGCAGCGCTCTTGACGACCGGCGCAGCGGCCAAACCGCTTCCTCCGACAGCGCCCCCGGCGGCGGTTCAATCGCTCCTTGCCTGTCGTTCCGTGACCGATTCAGCGCAGCGTCTCGCATGTTACGACCGGGCCGCGCAGGGCTTCGCCGAGGCCGTGGGCAAGAAGGAGGTGGTGATCATCGACAAGGCTCGCGCCAATGAGGCGCGACGCTCTTTGTTCGGCTTCTCGGTCCCCAATTTCGGAGCATTGCTTGGCGGCGGCGGCGACGAAATCAGTCAGATCGAAGGCACGGTCGATGGCGTCGTTGAAAACGCAGATGGCGGCTGGACGATCAGGCTGACCGACGGGTCAACCTGGAGTCAGACCGACGATACGCCGGTCGCGCTGCCACCGCGCCATGGCGACAAGGTTGTCGTCAAGCGCGGCGCGATGGGTTCTTATTTTCTCAAGCTCGGATCGCAGCCCGGCTTCAAAGCCAAGAGAGTCGGCTAGCGGCGCTTTGCGGCCTGCTCGGCCTTGAGGCTCGCTTCGGCGTCGACGTAGGGCTCCTGCCGCGCGACGCTCCAATATTTGAGCTCGTGAAGCAGAATTCTGGCGCCGGTGACCGCGCAGACGACATGGTCGCCGTCGCTCAGGACGCGAAAAGTTCCTGCAAGATAATGCACGCGCGCGGCCCGGCCGCTGCCGCTCATGAGCATGGGTCTAATCCTCTGCCGGATCGAACAAGCCCGGCTGCCGAGCTATGTAGGGTTTGCGGTGCTTAGGCTCAACCTGCTGCGATCGCTCGCTTGCGACCCTCGCCTCCACAGCGCCATCGCCGAAATGCAGCGTCAGCCGCTGCGCGGCGCGCGCCTCGGCCGCATGGGTCACAGTCCTGCCGCCACTGCCGGTGACCCGGACATAGCCCTTCGACAGCGGCCGTTCGGGATGGACCAGTTCAGCCATCTTCCAGACTGCGCTCAGTCGCTCGGACAGGCGTATAATTCGTTGGTCGATCAGGTCGCGGCGCAAGCGGCCGGCGATCAGGTTGAGGTCGGCCCGCGCGTGGCCCGCACGCGAGCCGAGCGATCGCGGCAGTCGCTCGCCCAGATCATCGATCCGCTGCACCATCGGCGCAAAGATCGCCTGCGGCTCGGGCCAGCGGCAGACCGTCAGGTCGAAGCGCTCGCGGCTCCGCTCGATCCGGCGGGAAAGACAATGCTGCGCGCGATGTCGAAGTTCGGCCAACTGAGCGAAGAGCTCGGCTCGTACCGGCACCGCAAGTTCGGCAGCGGCCGTGGGCGTTGGTGCTCTGAGGTCGGCAGCATGGTCGATCAGCGTCGTGTCGGTCTCATGTCCGACTGCCGAAATGAGTGGGATTGGGCTCTCCGCGGCCGCACGAACCACTTCTTCTTCGTTGAACGGCCACAGGTCCTCGATCGACCCGCCGCCGCGCGCGACGATCAGCAGGTCGGGCTTCGGCTCGAAAGAGGCAAAGCCCCGGATCGCTGCCGCGATCTTGGTCGAGGCGCCTTCGCCCTGGACGGGCACCGGCCACAGGACCACGCGCGTCGGGCAGCGATCCTCGAGCCGGTGAAGGATGTCGCGGATTACGGCGCCGGTCGGCGAAGTGATGACCCCGATCACGCGCGGCAGGAAGGGAAGTTTGCGTTTTCGGCCGGAGTCGAACAGTCCTTCGGCTGCAAGGGCCTTGCGGCGCTTGTCGAGGAGCGCAAGCAGCGCGCCCTCGCCGGCCAGCTCCATCCGGTCGACCACGATCTGATACTTCGATCGTCCGGGATAGGTTGTCAGCCTGCCGGTCGCTACGACCTCTGCGCCATCCTCCGGCCTGAAGGCGAGAATTGCCGCACTGGTCCGCCAGATGACTGCATCGATGCACGCATTCTCGTCCTTCAGCGTGAAATAGCAGTGGCCCGAATTGTGGCGCTTGAACCCGCTGATCTCCCCGCGGACGCGCACCTGTCCGAACGCGCTTTCGATGGTCCGCTTGAGCGCGCCCGAAAGTTCGCTGACGCTCAGCGTTGGCGAATTGTCGCCGCGAGCAGTGTTGGCTAACAGCGAGCCGTGCGTATCGTCAGGAAGGTCCATGAATATTCTGGTGTTGGGTTCGGGCGGACGCGAAGATGCGCTCGCCTGGCGGCTTAGGCAATCGCCGAGCTGTGACAAGCTGATTGTTGCGCCGGGCAATCCGGGCATAGCGAGATGGGCCGAATGCATGGCGATCGACCCGTGCGATCCCGGCGCGGTGGTCGAACTGGCGAAGAAGAGCTTCATCGACCTCGTCGTGATCGGTCCAGAGGCGCCGCTGGTCGCCGGCGTCGCCGACGCGCTACGGAGCGCTGGCATTGCTGTTTTTGGCCCCAATGCAGCAGCGGCCCAGCTTGAGGGCTCCAAGGGCTTCACCAAGGATCTCTGCCGGGCGTATGATATCCCGACCGCCGATTACGCCCGCGTCGATCGCGTGGCCGATGCCCGAAAAGCGCTCGAGGGTTTCTCGATTCCAGTGGTGATCAAGGCTGATGGTCTGGCCGCGGGCAAGGGAGTGACCGTGGCGATGACTCGCGCCGAAGCCGAAGCCGCAATCGACGCCGCCGGCGATGGGCCGCTGGTGATCGAGGAGTTTCTGGAAGGCGAGGAAGCGAGCCTGTTCGCGCTGGTCGACCGTGAGACTGCGATTCCGCTCGCCTCGGCCCAGGATCATAAGCGCGTCGGCGAAGGTGACACGGGGCCGAACACCGGCGGCATGGGCGCCTACGCCCCGGCGCCGGTGTTGACGCCCGAACTGCAGCGGCGGGCGATGGACGAAATCGTCATCCCCACGGCGCGCGCAATGGTCGAGGCCGGAACGCCGTTCAGCGGCGTGCTTTATGCAGGCCTGATGCTGACCGCCTCCGGTCCCAAGCTGATCGAATATAATGTTCGCTTCGGGGATCCCGAGTGCGAAGCGATCATGCCCCTGATCGAGGGAGATTTCGCCGAGCTGCTGCACGCGGTCGCGACCGGCCGGCTGACGGAGATCGATCCGCCGGCGCTTTCGCCAAGGCATGCAGTAACGGTGATCGTCGCTGCACGGGGTTATCCGGGCGCTCCTGCCAGCGGCGGACTGATCCGCGAGATCGAGGCTGCCGAGCAGGTCGAGGGTGTCGCTGTCTTCCATGCCGGAACAGCGCTCACCGAACACGGCCTCGTCGCGAAGGGCGGACGAGTCCTCGCAGTCACCGCGGTCGCCGATACTTTTGCGAATGCGCGTGCTCGCGCCTATCGCGCAGTCGACCAGATCGACTTCGCCGACGGCTTCCATCGCCGCGACATCGGTTGGCGCGAGCTAGCGCGCGCACACGCATGAACGCGCTGTGGACCTATTTCTGGCCGGCGTTCGCGGCAGGACTGACCTTCGGAGTGATTGCTGCAACCGGCGCCTTCCGCGCGCGGATCGTGCGCGTGCGCGAGCGACCTCACGAACCGGATCTCGTCCGGCCGCAGCGTCGCCGCCGCAATGCCTTTCTCATCGGCGGAGTTCTGGCTTCGATGAGCACAGCAGCGCTGTGGCATGGCCCGCTCGGCGCCGCGGAACGTTTTTCGAGCGAGGTCGAGCGGAGCGTTCGCCAGACGCTCGATTATTGGGAAATGACCCGGGTCCAGGGCCGGCTGCACCATGGACCGCTCACCCGGAGAATAGCGCTTTCCGGGCCTGCGGACGATTTCCAGCGCAGCGAGCTCGTGAGAGTCATAAGTGAAGTTCCGGGAGTCAGTAGTGCGCGCTGGTCGGCCGGCGGCGGCGGTCCGCCGCTGATCCTCGAAGGGATCGCAGTCAGCCTTCTGGGGTTTCTTTTCGGGTTGCTGCTCGCCTATCTGTTGGAGCTTCGCCGTCGGTACAATGCGCAATGGAGCTGGTGATTTAGATGGATCTAATCCGCGATTATTGGTGGCTGATCGCCATCCTTGTGGCGCTTCTCCTGGCGTTCATCCTGCTGCGACCCAAGCAGAGGGTGCAGCTAACCGACAGCGCTCCGACGCGGCCGCACATGGCGCAGAGGCGCCCGGCCGAGGGCCGCGGAATAGCAGGCGAGGCAGCGGCGGCGACCAGCGATCTTACCGGCGACATCTTGAGGGCCCCGGTCCATCGCCAACTCGACGGCGCGAAGGAGCCGCAGGATGATCTCTGCCGGATGAAGGGCGTCGGTCCGAAGCTTGCGGAAGCGCTCCATGGACTGGGCTTCACCCGGTTCGAGCAGCTGGCGCACCTGACTCCGACGGAGATCGAGCGGCTCGACGGACAGCTCGGGGCCTTTCGCGGACGGATTGCGCGCGACCGGATTGCCGAACAGGCAGACTATCTCGCGAGGGGCGACATCGACGGCTTCGAGCAGCGGTTCGGGAATCTCTAGTCTCGGGATTGTCGCGCTGAGCACAATCTGATATTACTACGTCATGCGTAGTAGAGTCGATGTTGCCTCCGGATCTTCCGGAGGGCATTTTTCAGACCCCCAGTTCCTCGTGCTCGCAAGTCTAGCGGGTGGCCCCAAGCACGGACATGCAATGCTGGATGACATTCAGCAGATGTGCGGCGCTCGGCTCGGGCCAGGCACACTCTATGGGGCAATCGCGCGCCTCGAGCAGCAAGGATGGATCGAGCCTCTTCCTGCGAAAGGCAGGCGCAAGCCCTATCGATTGACGCAGCCCGGACAGCATGCGTTCGCGACGAAAATGAACACTCTTCAGCGGATCGTCGGCCATAATGCCGGTCGCCTGGCGCAAGCATGAAAGACGCTCGGCACTGGCTCATCCGCTTGTATCCAGCCTCGTGGCGCAGTCGCTACGGCGATGAATTGGACGAACTCCTCAGCCACGGCTGCAATTGGCAAGACGCGATCGATGTCGCCAGGGCGGCATTGATCGAGCGCATGTTTTATTCCCGAAGGCCAGGAGCCGAGACGATGAAAACCTATCCGGCAAACATCATGGTTCTGGTGCGCAAACCGAGCGCGTTCGCGCCGATCATCATGTCACTTGCTGCCTTGGGAGTGGTTGTTGTCGCAATTGCGATCGGTGCGGCAAAACCCGAACCCGACGAGAATGCAGGTGCGCACATCTGGCAGCTCCTGATGGCAGGTCAGCTGCCGATCCTCGGCTGGTTTGCAGTGCGATGGCTGAGGCGCGACTTGAAAGCCGGACTTGCCATCGCAGCGTTGCAGATTGCTGCCTTCATTGCGGCCCTCGTTCCCGTCTGGCTGCTCGGCCTTTAGAGCGTTTGTCAGTTTACTAATCGCGGATCGACTGGCGAAAGAGATTCAAAGGGGCGCCCTAACCTACCGCCTCCGCTTCGCTCTCGGCCGGCTTCTTGCGCGGCCTTGAAGCGATCAGCTTGTCGATCTTGCGACCGTCCATGTCGACGATCTCGAAGGACCAGCCGTCGTGGCGAAATTTCTCGCCGGTGTCCGGCAGATGCTTGAGCACCGACAGTGCAAAGCCGGCCGCTGTTGAATAGTCGCGCTCTTCGGGCAGGTTGACGCCAAGGCGGTCGGCAAGCAGGTCCGCGCTCGCCGCACCCGAGACGAGCCAGCTGCCGTCATCGCGCTCAACCAGCGGCGGCTCCTCGCCCCATTCCACATCGTGCGCGAACGTGCCGGCGAGCGCTGCAAGGATGCTTCCCGGGGTCACGATTCCATCGAGGTGACCATATTCGTCATGCACCAGCGCGAGCGGCACATCGGCAGCCCGCAGCACCGCAAGCGCATCCATCGCGTCCATCAAATCGGGGATCACCGGCGCGGCGCGGCACAATAGTTTGAGATCGATCGGATGCCCCTGGAGCAATGCGGCCATCACATCGCGCGTCTGGATGACCCCGACGATATTTTCGACCGCACCGTCGGTAACCGGGATTCGGCTGTGCGGCGTCTCCAGCAGCGCCTCGCGAATTTCGTCGGCCGACGCACCAACGTCGATCCAGTCGATCTCGGTTCTTGGAGTCATCACCTCCCGCACCGGACGGTCGGCAAGACGAACGATCCCGGAGATCATGGCGCGCTCGTCCTCCTCGAGAACGCCGGCGGTCTGCGCCTCGGCGACAACGAGGTGCAGCTCTTCGGCAGTGACCTGATTCTTCGATCCACGGTCGAGGCCAAACAGCCTGAAGATCAGCGCACTCGACCGCTCCAGCACCCACACGAAAGGAGCAGTCGCGACCGACAGCCAGCGCATCGGGCGGGCCATGATTACGGCAATCGGCTCGGGCGACCTCAGCGCAATCTGCTTTGGAACAATTTCACCGACGACGAGCGAGGCGTAGGTCGTCACGAAGATCACGAGACCGAAGCCGACGGTGTGCGCGCTGTTGGCGTCGAGACCGAGGAGCTGCATCCGCTCGGCAGTGGGTTCGCCCAGTCTCTCGCCCGAGAAAGCACCCACGAAAATCGCGATGAGCGTGATCCCGCTTTGCACCGTCGAAAGAAAACGGCCCGGATCCGCGGCCAGGTCGAGAGCACATTGCGCTCCGCCGCTGCCGCTCTTGGCCATGGCTTTCAGCCGCGCCTCGCGCGAGGAAACGATCGCCAATTCGCTCATCGCAAGCCCACCGTTCAAGGCGATCAGCGCGAGGATAAGGAGGATGTCTATCCAGGGAATGGGAGCTAAATGATCGCTCATGGGCGCCGTTCAGAGTTTAACCTTCTTGTGTCCGCGCACAAGCAGCAGCTCAATGCGCTTGCGGAACTAGTGGGTTCGGCGCCGGTTTCACCGCCGATTTATTGGGAGCTTATCTGAAATGAGGATCGACCGCAGCTTCAAGGCACTGTTCATCGGCTGCGGGATCGCGGTCATTGCCGGCTGCCAGACCGCACCGCCACCCGTGGCCATTCCGGCGTCTTTCACGCCGCTGGGGGTGACTGCGCCATATCTCATGGGCGACGTAGTCGGAGGATATAGAATGCGCGCTGCAAAGATGCGCGCTGCAAAGATCCGGCCACTGACCCCCTATGAGGTCGCGCCTTACATGGCCGATCTGGATTCCGAGCTCAGGCGGCAGACTGCGGGCATCGGCCTTGATGTCCTGCAGGTCGGCGGAAGTATCATCATTCGGATTCCGGCCACCTTCACCTTCGACACGGGAAGCGCCACCGTGAAGCCGACGACCGATGCGACGCTGCTCGAGATCGCCCGCACGGTTAAGACTCGCAATCGCACGTTCGTCGATGTGCTTGCCCACACCGACACGACGGGTACAGTCGAAGGCAATCTCGCATTGTCAAACAAGCGCGCCTCGGCAGTCGCGACCTATCTTGCAGCGCATGGCGTGACGAGAGCCCGGATCGCGTCGCGTGGTCTTGGCGAGAGCGCCCCCCTCTACAATCCCGAGACCAGCGAGACGCAGAAGGCGGCGAACCGGCGTATCGAAATTAGGCTCGTCCCCTACCGCGCCTAACGCCGCTCGGCGAAGAAGCGCCGTAGCAGCTCAGCGGATTCTTCCTCGCCGATTCCGCCGAGCAGGTCGGGGCGGTGGTGGCACGTCGGCTGAGAAAAGATGCGCGGCCCATGGATGACCCCGCCACCCTTGGGATCTTCCGCTGCGAAGCGCAGGGCCTTCAGACGCGCCAGCCCGATTGCCGCAGCGCACATGGCGCAGGGCTCGAGCGTCACCCAGAGCGTACATTCATCGAGCCGCGATGTGCCGAGCTTTGCCGCCGCAGCGCGGATTGCTTCGATTTCGGCGTGAGCGGTCGGGTCATTCGAGCCCCGCATGGAATTGCGCGTTGCGGCAATGATCTCATTGCCCTGGGTCACCACCGCTCCGACCGGCACTTCGCCCGCAGCGGCAGCCTCGAACGCAAGATCGAGCGCAAGGCGCATTGCGGCGGGCAAGGGAAAGGCCGGGACTGAGCCGGGTCGACGGATCATGCGCCTTCGGCTAGCCGACGCAGTGGCTGGAGTCACACCCGCTTCACTGTGCGTTGTTGCTGACTGCGGCTTCGTTCTGCCCCGCCTTGTGAACCTCGATCGTCGGCACTTTTACGGTCGTTTCCTTGGTGCCGACCTTCACCGATCCGGTCTCGACGTCGAAGGCCGGCGCCTGCCCGCCTGAGGTCGTGACCCCCTTGCTGGTCGCAGTCACTTCAGGCGCCTTGGCGCCGCGGATCTGGTTGATGTTCAGAAATCCGGTCGCAATTGCGGCGACGAGCAACAGGGCTGCGATGATTAGAATGAAGATGAAGAGGCGCATTTTTCCGGGCCCCGATAGCATGAGTCGCCGATTCACTCTGGTGAACGCAAATGTTGTTTCCGGGTTGCGTACGTTCCGGTCCATCGTGCGATCGTGCCATCGGAGCGATCGTTGACGTTCCTGTCTCAAGCGGCTAACGGGGCGGCGCTCTTCGGGCCTCAAGGTCCGACACACGAAAATCAGGAAGAAGACCATGTCGCGGGTTTGCGAGCTGACCGGCAAGGGCCGGCAGGTGGGACACAATGTTTCCCACGCCAA